>JAGQOW010000007.1:0-46030 GCA_020427155.1 Planctomycetales bacterium
GGGAAGACCTGGCGGCCGACTACGCGCGACAAGCCATCAAAGCGCGCCAGAAACAAGCGCCGATTTCCACGCTGCTCGGCGTTTCGCTAGGTCCCGATACGCCCGACGTCGCGATGCGGCGAAAACTGGTCGAGGCCTGCAACATCATCCAGCTTCCCCTCGCCTGGCGATCGATCGAAGCCCGCGAAGGCCGCCGCGATTGGACTCAATCCGACCAGCAGTTGGCCTGGTGTCAAAAGTCGGGACTCAAGATTGCCGCCGGACCCCTCTTACGACTGGACGACCACGGCATGCCCGCCTGGATGGTCCTCTGGGAAGGCGATTTCGACAACCTCGCGCGGGTCATGCTCGACCACGTTCGTGCCGTCGTCACCAAATACGCAGGCCGCGTTCACCTCTGGCACGTCGCCTCGCGAGTAAACACCAGCAAACTCCTTTCGCTCGAAGAGGAACAACGTCTCTATCTGGTGGCCCAGGCGCTAGAGCTTGTGCGACAAATCGATCCGCGCACCCCGACGGTCGTTTCCTTCGATCAACCCTGGGCCGAATACTTGGCCAATCAAGGCGAAGATCTAGCGCCACTGCACTATGCCGACGCATTGGTCCGCGCCGACCTGGGCATCTCGGGATTCGGTTTGGACATCAACATCGGCTACCGGCCCAATGGCAGCGGCTTTCGACCCACCTTCGAGTTCGGCAGGCTCCTCGATCAATGGAGCCTGTGGGGCTTGCCGTTGATGATCAACCTCTCGACCCCCAGTAGTGCCGACGAAGATGTGCTAGCCAGACAGGGGATCGAAGTTGATTTCGCCAACGCTTCGCCTGCATCGCAACGCGATTGGGCCGCCTCGATTCTGCCGCTGCTGCTCGCCCGTTCGACGGTGCAGGTCATCCTCTGGAATCAACTCTCCGATGGAGTCGCCCACGAGTTTCCCCACGCGGGCCTCTTCGATGCCCAGCAACAACCTAAGCCCGTCGTCGCGCTGATGCGCGATCTACAAAAGAGTTGCCTGATGTAAGACGAAAGCTGTAGCTTTCGGTTATCTAGGCTAGGTCATCCAGACTGAGTTGCTAACTTGGCGTCGCTACCTTGGCTTCGTCGACGCCAAACCACGGACGGCGTCTTCCCGGCAATCATAGTTGGGCAACGCCTGTTCGAGTCGGCAGATCCGCAACGACTCGATACAACCCTCACGCAGCCCGCAGAGCCGCAACGCGCCACCCTGACTCAACACACGCTTGTTCAACATCACTAGCTGGCCGATCAACTTGCTGGGCAAGATATCAATCTCGTCCATTTCCAAGACCAGTCGATAGATGAAGTGCTTTTCCAGCAGCGCCCACAATCGGCCGGCCAGCCCGTCTAACACTTCTTCGTCGGGTCGAAGCCGAACGAACAACCAGTCCGGACCGCGATCTACGACTTCCAGTTCCGAAAGAACCTGCAAACTCGACATGACAAGACTCCCATCCGCTAAGGGATCCTGACCAAAAAATAAGAAGAGAAAGCTGCCGCTTAGCATTCGGCAGCAGTTACTCCATCTTAAGCAGACTGCTTGAAGACCGACAAGCCAAATCTGATTTAATGCCACTACGCAGCAAATGAAGAAAAGGTTCGGAAGCTCTGCAAAGCACCCTGTTTGCCCAACTGGCACGGCCAGTCCCCAGGCAAACTCTGCTAGCAATTCCAGCCTCCCTTACCCTAACAACCACTTTAACAGTCCCAATAGCAGTGCGACGACTGTCATCAATGCGAGCATCGATTTCATGCGAAAATGAAACTCGTGGGACGGCGGCCTGGGCTTATAGAGATAATCGACAGATACCTCGTCGGGGTCAGGCACCCTGTCTGGTTCGCCCATGTTGATTTGCTAAACCTGCGAGTAATCCGTCGGCGCCAGGTAGATATTCGATACCTTGGATACGGTATCTGCGTATTTGGGCATGACCTTCATACGTTCCCAGGCCGGATCGACGACAAACTTGCCCCAACCGGCCTTGTTGCTTTCCAGATCGGACGTCGCCAACATGTATTTCAAGTTCGGCACGCGCGGACCAATCAGGGTTTCGCCAAAAAACACCGGCTGCAGCCCCACTCCGCCGAAAATCGGAATCTCGCCGTCGTTGAACATGTCAACCTTTCGCCTCGCTTTCGCCTCGCTGTAGCTCTCGTACGTGCGAAGCTCCAGAACTCGCGGCTCGCTTCCCGGCAATTCCAATTTTGGGAAACCGGCAAAGGCAACCATCAGCGAACTCTCCAGCCGAACAAAGGCCGGATCGTCGACTACCGCCCCAAGATAATCCTTGCCGATAGTCTGGTACTGAGAATCGTTTTCCAAATCCGAACGCGCCGATGCAAATTGCTCAATCGTGGAATACGTGAGCAGGACATGAATCGATGGATCCGCCTCGTCGCCGAGCTCGGTAAAGACTCCGACCGGCCCGATACCGATCCGCTTCCAAGCCGGCAAGGCAGCATCGCGCAAATAGTCGCTGACCAATCGCTGCTTCCCCCGCGAATCCAACCGATAAGAACGCACTTCGTAATATTCCGGAGAAGTAGAAACGCTTGCCGCCGCTGTTGCCATTGCACTCGTACCAGCCAGTGCTGCCCCAGCAGTTGATGCTTGAAGAAATGTTCGTCGTTTCATCGTTGTTCTCCTCACAGAAACCTTGCCACGGTCTATCTATTTCTCTACGAACCGATCATTTCGGCGATCGTCTGCCGGGCTATATCGAGTGCCGCGGGCAGTTTCTTCGGCTCTTTGCCGCCGGCCTGAGCCATGTCTGGCCGACCGCCGCCATTGCCGCCAATCGCCTGCGCTACCGGCCGAATCCACTTGCCAGCGTGCGCCCCTTTCTCCTGCAGGTCTCTTGATACTCCTGCCACGAGAGTCACCTTCGAGTCGCCTTCCACACTCGCCAGCAAAACGGCACTGGAACCCGACTTCTGCCTGATCTGGTCGATCAGCTGCCGCATCAGATTGGCTTCTGCCGTAGGCGCTTCCGCAATCACCACCGTACTGGCCCCTACGGTCTCGGCTTGCGCCAACAGACTGTCCGCGGTAATCGGGCCCGCCGCGGCTCGCTTCTCCAGCTTTTCCCGCAGTGAAAACACTTCGTCCGCAATCGCCTGCAGTCGCTCGAGAACCGCCAGCGGTGCAACCGACAGCAATTGCGCCGCCTCGGCCAACACGGCCTTGGCCTTCGCGGCGCTCGGCTGGTCGGTACTGACAATCGTTGACATGCCGTTCGCACCAGGCACAGCAAGCGTACCGCCCGAGGCAAGCAGTTTTTTCAGTTCGCGCTGCTCGGCCAGCAAAGCCTCGACCTTGGTGACCAACACCACCGGCGCGCAGCCCAACAATTCGGCCGATGATCGCAACGCTTTCATGGTTTGCTCGGCATGCTCAGCGGCGCGCTTGCCAGTTAGCGCCGTAATACGTCGCGTTCCTGCCGAAACGCCCTCTTCGCTGAGAATCTCAAACGCCTCGACCTCGCGCGTGTTCTGAAGATGCGTGCCGCCGCACAATTCCTTACTGAACCCCCCCATCGATACCATGCGTACCGGATCAGGATACTTTTCGCCAAACAACATCATCGCCCCCTGCGCACGGGCATCCGCCAACGGCAGCACCTCCCAGGCAATCGGCTCCGCAGCGGCCACATGTTGCACGACTTCTTCGCTGATGCGCGCCAACTGCTCGGAACTGAGCGGACTAAGATTCGTAAAGTCGAATCGCAGCCAATCGTCGTCTACCTTCGAACCCTGCTGTTGTGCATGCGAACCAAGATGTTTCTGCAATGCGTGATGCAGGATATGCGTCGCCGAATGGGCACGGCGAATGGCATCGCGCCGCGAAGTTGCAACCGTCGCCTGCACCGTAGCCCCCTCGGCCATTCTCCCCTTGCGCAGGTGCCCATGATGAATCACCAGTTGGCCATCCTTCTGTGTATCGGTCACCTCAAACTCGAATCCCTCACCGACGATTCGCCCCACGTCTCCCACTTGGCCGCCGCTTTCGCCGTAGAAGGGCGTCCGGTCCAGCACCACTCGAATCGCATCGCCATGGCCTTGCTCTTCGATGCCGTCGCAGAGATGATCGTTTGGCGCCATGCCGGCCACGATCCCCTTGATCAATGCTTCGGCTTCGGTCGTTTGATAGCCCAGAAACTCGGTGGCGTGCAGGGCGTGCTTGAGCGAATCGATTGGCCCCTTGGCGCCCATCACCGTATGCTGCACTTTCCCCGAAACCTCGCCATGCTCCTCCATCGCCTGCCGATAGCCTTCCCAATCGAACGCCAGGTTGTGCTCCGCCGCCAGCGACTCGAAAAGCTCCGGAGGTACCCCGTAAGTCTGGTACATTTCTGCCGCCACCGAGCCTTCGACCTTCACCCGGTCGGCCGATCGCATCTCGTCGAACACCCGCTCGATGCGATTCAACCCGTCGTCGATCGTGGCAAAAAAGTTGGCTTCTTCCTTTTGTATCACGCTCGCCACGCGAGTCGTCGTTTCGGCCAGTTCGGGATACGCGCCACGCATCAATTCGACGACTGTCGGCACTAGCTGATAGAGAAACGGGCCGCGCAAACCAAGCTGATGGCCGTCGAGCACCGCGCGACGCAATAGCCGCTTCACCACGTACTTCTCTTTGTTCGCTCCTGGATAAACATTTTCGTGTACGGCAAACGTGCATGCCCGTACATGGTCGGTGATCCGTCGGCAGCGGCGCCCCACCTCGCTCTCCAATTCGTACTTCACCCCACACACTTCGGCGGTCGCTTTTACCAGCGGCAGCAAATTGTCGATATGGTAGTTCGTCGGCACACCCTGCAGCGTTGCTACAGTTCGCTCAAGTCCCATTCCAGTATCGATATTCTTCGATGGCAACGGCCGAAGGTTATCCGGCGGATCACCCACCCGATTGAACTGGGTAAAGACCAGATTCCAGATCTCTACCGATTCACCCCGCTCGGGATGATAGTAGATCTCGCTACAAGGGCCGCACACGCCGTCGGGACCCAAGCTCGGTGCACTGGCGGGCCAGAAGTTCTCGTCTTCGTCCATCCGCTCGATTCGAGCACCCGCTAGCCCGATGTCGTTGGCCCAAATCTCAGCCGCCTCATCGTCGTCCTTGTAGACCGTGACACTCAACCGATCTGCATCAATGCCCAGCCACTTCTGCTCGGTAAGAAACTCCCAGGCCCAATTGATCGCCTCACGTTTGAAGTAATCGCCAAACGAAAAGTTACCCAGCATCTCGAAAAACGTATGGTGATACGCCGTGCGACCCACGTTGTCGATATCGCCCGTTCGCAAGCATTTCTGGCAGGTCGTTGCCCGAGTAAACTCGAGCTTCACCTTCCCGAGAAAATGGTCCTTGAATTGATTCATGCCCGCCGGAGTGAACAGCACCGAGGGGTCCCATGTGGGCACCAACACATCGCTCGGCTGGCGGCTGTGGCCTTTCGACTCGAAGAAGGCTAGATACTTTTCGCGTAGTTCGTCTGTTTTCATGGCTTGGTGGGCGGGGAGGAATTCAATTTGCCTAAGCCCCTCATGATATCGCCTGCAACGAGAAGCGACTACCGCGAACAATACGCTGGAAACAATCGACGCGACCTGACCGATCGCCCCTGCCCGCCGCGCAGGATCTATCTGTTCACAAGTCCCGACGCTAAACTGGCAGCTTTGCGAATCTTTTCCACGTGGGGTACTCCAGCATGAGCGACCAACAGGCGACCGAGCAAAAACCTGGCCCCCGCTGGCGGCCTCTCGAGAAAAACCAACGGCGAGTCGCTGGCGTGCTGGTCGAAAAAGCCAAAACCACGCCGGAAAACTACCCGCTGTCACTCAACTCCCTGATCAACGGCTGCAACCAGAAAAGCAACCGCTTCCCGCAAACCCAACTCGACGAGTCGCACGTCGAAGACGCCCTCGAGCAGCTCCGCGCCCTGGGAGCCGTTGCCCAAATCGAGGGGGATGGCCGCGTCGTCAAGTACCGTCATCTCCTCTACGAGTGGCTGGGAGTCGACAAAACAGAACTGGCCGTTATGGCCGAGCTCCTCTTGCGCGGCGCGCAAACTCTCGGCGAGCTGCGCGGCCGGGCGGCCCGCATGGAAGCCATCAAAGACATTGGCCAGCTTCAACCGATCGTCGATTCTCTCCGCCAAAAAGGGCTCATCGTCCTGCTCACTCCTCCCGGGCGAGGCTGCGTCGTCACTCACGCTCTCTACCAAGCACCTGAACTCGCCAAACTACGCGCCGAGTTCGGCAATGCCCCGACTGACGTATCCCGTCCTGCTCCAGCACCTGCCCCGACTCAGCACCAAGCCCAACCCCGCCAAAATCAGGAAGCAACCCAGCTGCGCGAAGAAGTCGATATCCTGCGCAATCAGCTCGCCGAATTGCGCGAACAGTTCGAAACCGAAACAAGCAAGCTCCGTAGCGAACTGCAAGAGCTCAATCGACAACTGGGCATCTGACCCGCGCGGACGCTGCCCAAAAGCCCGCGACTCATGCGAATACTGACAGCGAGTCCAGCCGATCTCGGAGCCGCCCCGACAGCTGGTCATTTTTCGCCGGAGGTGTTGCCAAGCTCAAATCCAAGCTCACTCTCCGGAAGTCGCCGCTGAAACAATGCCAGGGTTCTGCTATTCTGGAATGCATCGTCCGTTCGAACATCGCCTTCAACCTTTTCGTCCTCTACAATGGCCACCAGTCCCAGCAGTAACCTTGCCAGGCAAGCAGCGGCTGTTGCTAGCTGGATCCATGGCAATTTCCTCTGGCTACTCGTGGCCAGTTATCTGCTGGCTGCCCTGCTGCCTGGCCCGGGCCTCGCGATTCGAAATCTCTCGTTAACCCCCCCCGCGGGCGACAAGGTGACGGTACCCCTGTTACTGCTCGCCCTGCTGCTCTTCTGTGCCGCCACGGTGGTCCGCTGGTCTCAGGTGCGCTATCTCTTGCAACGCCCGGGAATCCTGCTCCTGAGCCTCGTTGCCATCTGGATCGTGCCCAGCCTCATGGTCAGCCTCTTAGGCTGGGTTTTGCCTCAAATGCTGGGCGAGTATGTAACCACGGGCATGATGGTTGGCCTGGCGCTGGTCGCGGCAATGCCCGTGGCTAACTCCTCGGTCGCCTGGACTCAAAACGCTCAAGGCAACGTCGCCCTCAGCCTGGGGCTGATCGTCTTGTCCATCGTGCTCAGCCCGCTAGCGACTCCCCAGATGCTCAACTTGATGGGATTGTCGCTCTCCGATCAAGAAACATCCCAGTGCGAGCAACTCGTCACGAAATTCTCTGGCGGCTTCTTTATCGTCTGGGTCATTCTTCCTTCGCTAGCGGGCGGAATCGCGAACCGGCTCGCAGGTACTGAACGAATCGAGCGTGCTCGTGGGGCCATTCGACTCGTCAGCGCGCTTACCCTGCTAACGCTCAACTATACAAATGCCTCCCTCGCCATGCCAAAAGTCTTTGACAACGAGGGCCCAAAAACCGTACTGATCTCCGCGACCCTCGCCGTTCTGCTCTCCGTACTTGGGATGGCCAGCGGCTGGCTACTCTCACGCTGGATGAGCTTGAGCGACGAATCACGTGTTTCGCTCATCTTCGGCTTCAGTATGAAACATACTGGGCTCGCGCTCGTCTTAGCCGGCGAAGTGCTCGATACCGAGCCTCGAGTCATCCTCATGATTGTCCTGGCCACTCTGCTCCAGCACATCATTGCCGGAGTTGCCGACTGGTTTCTCATGCGGCTGCGAGAAAAAGAAACCGACCGTTGATCGGCATCTGCCTGCGACAATCAGGAATTACTGGTCCAGAACGTCTCGGGGAGGCGGTTTACTCGGGAGCCAGCGTTTGTACCAGCACAAACCAGCCCTTGGCGTCTCTCTGCTGTTCGCCGGTTGCCGAGCGCTCCGCCGTGCCCGGCACTTGGGCAAAAGCGCCCCAATACGTCTCCTCGCGCTTCGTCGAAAGTGGGTCGTGAAAACCTGCCACAAAACCGGTGGAAGACGCCATCATGCTCTTGAGTACTTCCGGAGCAACCCGCGGAAAACTTGTCAAATCTTCCCACGCGCTGTCCAGGGGATGTTCCAAGATCAATCCTCGTTGAGGCCCGACCGTCGAACCCTGGCCTTCCGTCTCCAGACGATCTTCCCTCAGGTCGACCAGCACAATCTTCTTCCCCGCCCGACGCATATAGCTGTCTAAAACTTCAAACTCCCCCAGATCGACCGACATTGAGAGCACGCCGATGACCGTCGGCTCCTGCCCCGCTGCAGGTTCACTCCAAATCGGCACCGAAAAGGCAACCTTCAACTTGCCACTATTGCTACTGGTATAGACCGCGGACAAGTTGGGAGATCGGATCGGCTGAATCTCCTCGGTCGTGTCCTCAGGCAAATCGTGCCTCAAGCCATGAAAGTAGTTCCGATAAGCGTAAGAGCTCAAAAAGCTCGGCACCACCTCACCCGTGCGAGGGTCGAGCAGAGGATCGCGCGCAATCTGTACTCCCTGCGAGTCGTTGATAAACCAACTCTCCGAAGGGGCATTGTCGATGTTCCCTTTCCGATTCGCTTGAATCCACTTGTTCAGCTCGTGGTCGGCCAATTCCCCTCGAGACAGGCTCCGGTCGTACCCTTCGATCAACTTGGCCACCGCCCCATCGCGGGCCGCTAGTTCCAGGATCTCAAATCGCTTGTTGATTTCTGAACCTATCTCTAGCGTAGCTACCTTCTCGGCATCGCCTGCCAACTGTATGCTCGCTTGGGCCTTGAAGTCCTCGATCATGCGCCGATTCTTCAGCTGTGCCGACCAAATCAAAAAGCCAAAGCACGCGGCTATGACAACTGCCGGCAAGCCCCAACGGAACATCCAACGACGCGTCGGATACAAATGGCTAGCACGAGACAGCCAGGTATCGACTCGCGAAGCCGTGTCAGTTCGCGTTCGCGTCGTTGAGCGGGTCCGAGCCTCGGGCTCATCGTACTCGCGTACCAACGCGATCAGATTGTTGCCCTCCACAAACGGCACTAACGCCGCCGACACCTCCGCCGGAGTCGAATAACGATCCTCCGGTGCCTTGGCCAACATCCGACAAAGCACATCCCATAGCTTTCGAGGAATTGGCGGCGAGGTGCGAATGGGCGGGATACGCGATTTCTCGTGCGCTTTCTCAGGCCGCAGGTCCGAATCTGAAAACGGCGGTTTGCCCGACAGCAAGTGATAGAGCGTGCAACCCAAACTGTATATGTCCGCCCGAATATCTACGCTCGTAGTCCTCCATTGCTCGGGCGACATATACATACCCGTGCCCATCGCCTTGTTGTCGTACAGCGTCAATCGCTCGTGTTCATCTTCCGCCAGCAGCGCCAAACCCAGATCGAGAATCTTGACGATCCCCCTCGTGCCCTCGACGTCTGCGTTCGTAAACGAGTCGAGCGATATCGTGTCGTTCTCGACTAACGTCAACATCAAGTTCGAAGGCTTGATATCTCGGTGTACCATGCCGTGGCGATGGATGTACTGCAGGCCGCGGGCAGCCTGGCGAATCACTTCACACGCATCGGCCACCTCAAGCAGGCCTCGCTGGTCCACCAATTCGCTCAGCGCAACCCCTTCGATGTACTCCATCACCAGATAGTGCAAGCTGTCGGTCGGGGCTGAGGAATCGATTGCCACCACAATATTCTTGTGCTCCAGCTTCCCTACCGCCTTGATCTCCTGGTAAAAGCGATTGACCACGTCTTCGTGGCCTCGCCCGACATACCGCGGCTTGATCACCTTGATCGCCCGCTCGCGGCCAAACTGGATATGCCGCCCCTTGTAGACGTCGCCCATACCGCCGCTGCCAAGTACTTCCAGCAGTTCGTAGTTGCCCACCCGTTTCAGCGCAGGGGCGGCCAGCAAAGACGTCTCGGTTGCCTGGCCGCCAAAAAGCGCCGTCTCTTCGAATCCCTGCGACGGAATGACGGTCCACTGTCGATCGGAGTGGCTCGAAGGGTTCTGTCTCAGCGGACGTGCGCCATGGCTATCGTAGATCAGCTCGTGGACCTCTACACGACCGATACCCTTTAAATGCCGCCGCCCATGCAAGTGAAAGGAGATGCCGTCGAGGCCAATGTCATCCAGAATCGCCATCACGCTTCGCGAGACAAGAATCTGGGCGCCCGTCGCGTAGTCATTCAAACGCGAGGCATAATCAACGCTCTTGCCCACGAAATTTGTCGCGTCGGCTGGATCTTCCTGCGGCACGCCCACATGAACGCTTATCCGTACTTCCACCCGGCCATTGTTCGGGGTTACGATCGGCTCGGCTGAATGGCTTCGCTGAACATCGATCGCCCACTGCGCAGCATGGATCGTGTTATCGAACACCAAAAAATGGCCGTCGCCTGCCGTCGATACCACTCGACCGCCAAACTCTTCCAGGCGTTTCTTGATACGCAGTCGATGCGGCGTGAGAATGCTCTCGATAAACGCCAGGTCGCGCTCTGTCACACTCCCACCGGCCATCTCGTTCTTGAGATCGACGCTACGGCATATGTCGGTGAACAGAAACGTCTTGAGTTCGGCCATAGTTAAGAGGTCGTAGGCTGTCGACTTCAGGCTGTAGAAACATCAGACCAGACGCAGGAAGTCCTCTGCTTCCGCTCCCCGCCAGCCTCTCACCTTCAGCCTCAATACGCGTACACCACCGGGGCTGGGGCGTAGTAAGTCGGAGCATAGCCATACCGCACCCGCGTAACCGTCCCACCCAGAATCGGACGGTAACGTGTACGCACTTGCGCCGTTGGCTGGTATACCACTGGCGCTGGCGCCGGAGCGTAGTAAACCGCATGAGGAGTATACACAACCGGCGGGCTATAAACCGTAACCGGCTGATAATACGTCACATAGGGCACCTGAGCTTCAACACGCCCAGAGACCGCCAGGCAAGACGCCAATACGACCAAGAACATTACTGTTTGCTTCATTTCCTCGTCCTCGCGCAAAAATACCCACGCTCACCGCCAACTCAGCCCATTTCTTCAGTATCTCACGGGCTGAGTCGATTCGCAACTGGCCAATAGAAACCGGCAATCTCAGGGGATCGCAAACAAAGCACTCCGCTACGCTCGCCCTTCAAATCCCCAAACTTGCCAAAGCATCGGCCACCTGATTCAATGCGGCCGTCAATCTCGGGTAATCCGTCTCAAAGCGAAGTACCAGTTCCTGAACCTGGGCACTGAGCGGCCCGACGGCTTCGGCCGACCGCTCATCGCTCTCCTCCGACAACCGGCGAATATCGCTCGTCAACGTGCTGAGCAACTCTCGTGTCTCGTCGTCCACTTCCTGCGCCGAGGCTAGTTCACCGTGCACCGCTTCCAACGTTCGAAGAAGTTCTGCTCTGTCCATGGCGGCCCCAATAATCCCCAACTTGCTAGCTATTGATCCCTGCGCTTCAAATGGGCCCAGGGCCCACGTCGGAAACGCCTTCCTCCCCACCAGTAAACGTTTCCGACGGGGGCTCTAGAGCAGCGCAGGGATCAATAAGAAGAACTACAATCGGATACCTCATACTGGTTCCAATTATAACCCGGCAAGCACATTTGTCGAAACGCTTCACACGGGTCATCCTCAGTCAGCCGAATGGGCCGCGGCTTCGGCAATCAGCTGCGGAGGAATCCCTATCGACACCACATGCAGTTGCCCTAGAAACTCGGCTGCCTCGGGCCTGCCAAAGCCGATCTTGGCTGCTACGAACGTACAAGTGAGATCGGCTCGCACACAACGCGTCGCCGATTGGCCCGTATCGCAATCGAGTCCGCTGGGCACATCAACGGCCAGTCGACGGACCGCTTGAGCATTCATCCACTCAATCGCCGTCCGAATCGGCTCGCGCGGCTCGCCTTGCGCTCCAGTCCCCAACATTGCATCCACCAGCCAATCGCACCTGCCCAGTTCCGCGTCGAGCGACGCTGCCAAGTCTTCGGTCGACGAAAGATCTTCAATCGGCACTTGGCAGTGAGTAAGAATCTCGTAATTCTGCCGGGCATCGCCTTGCAACTCCGCCGCCGAAGCAAGCAGCACCACCTTCGACCCGATGCCGCGAATCGCCAGCTGTCGAGCTACCACAAAGCCGTCGCCGGCGTTGTTGCCTTTGCCGCAGAGAATGCCGACCAGCCCGACAGGTCCGCCCGCGAGCCCGGCCCCCTCGCGCACCAGTACCTCCACCACTCCGCAGCCGGCATTCTCCATCAGCACCATGCCCGGAATGCCGTAATGCTCGATTGCCAACCTATCGACGGCTCGCGATTGCTCTCGGCTTAAGCGTTGTGGAACTTCCATTCAATTCAGTTTACCACATCGCCCCGGCGATTCGTCGAATCGTGGCTACTTCCTGCCCGACGCCTGCGACCAGCGCCTAAGGTATCGCGAATGCCGCCCCGGTAGCAAAACCTGCTTCGAACATGGCCGCACGCCAGGTAAACGGCACCGGGTCGATCAAGTACGGAGCACAGCTACCCGGTCGATAGTATCCCAACGTGTAAACACATTCGGTTGGCGTGCGGATACCCATCTTGTAGGGCAGAATCGGCAACGTCCCAAAGAAGTGGACGCCCGACATAATCGGCTGCACATACGGCCCCCACGAATGGCCGTAACGCTCGAGATGCACCTGCTCGAAATAAAGCGGCTTGTGACACAACCCTGCCGCCTTCCAGTTGTAAGTGATCTCTGCCCATTGTCTCGGCTGAAGTCTGCCTGCGCCCAAGTGGCACTCAAACGGAAAGTCCTCGCCTGCATTGCCTTCCACCTGCAAACTCAGGTCGATATCATCGATCCGATCGGCTCGCACCTTGGCGATCTCTTCCTCGCAGTTCTTCTGGCTCTCGACATTCTCTTTTCTCAAATCGGCTTCCTGGGCTGCAGGCAAACCAGTCACTGGCCCTTCGAGAACACTCGCTTCAGGATCGAGTTCCAGTCCAGGTTCGATCTCTTGCCCAAGCGTCGACTCGCCGTCCGCTTGCTCTTGCCTCATCTCGTTGTCAAACAGCTCGGTAATACTCTCTTCTTCAAACGGATCAGAACGCACTCCCGGCTCTTCCAGGCGGTTTTCCTCGGTTCGACGAGTTTCGATCTCCTGTTCGATGGCCTCTTCTGCCTCTTCAAAAACCTCTTCCGCCTCGCGCGGAGCGATCAACTCTTCTGTCATCGGTTCGTCAAACGGATCTTCGACGACCGCCTCTGTGTCGGCGTCGCTCGGCTCGTCTCCATACAGCTCTGTAGTCTCCTCCTGTTCAGCTTCTTTGCTTTCTACAGGCGGCTCTTCAAAGAGATCTTCTGCGCTCATTTCCTGCTGGCTCTCGCGGCTCTCCAGCTCCTGCTCGATGGCCCGTTCGACCTCTTCGATTGGCGGGTCTTCGATCTCCAACTCGAGCTGGGAGTCGTCCGCTGACTCTTCAAACGGATCTTGGGGACGCTGAGCAATGCGGTCTTCGATTGCCATGCTCCTGCCATCCGAACGACGCACCACCACGCTGTGATCTTCCGATGTTTGCGTCTTCGCCACGTACTCGTCGTCCTCAGCCCATACGGCGGCAACTACCGCCGAATTGCGAATAACCGCGTGACGATAAGAATCCATCTCGGGCACCGCACGACGATGCGAGGCAGTTCGGTCCGGCACAGCAGGGCGATTCCATTTCAGATCGCCGGCGACGACCTGCACAGAAATGCTTCCCAGCAAAAGGGCGCCCATGCCAGCTACTGCCAACTGGCGTAGCGGCAATGGAGAGCTACCGCTTGTCGACAGACGAGTACTCGGCCGTGTAATTCGGGGCTTCTTGGGTAATGGCGATATCATGCGGATGGTTCTCCCGCACACTGGCCGGCGTGACTTGAATAAATCGCGCTTCCGTGCGCAGCTGGTCAATAGTTCTAGTCCCACAATAGCCCATCCCCGCTCGCAATCCCCCTACCAACTGGTAAAGAAAATCGCTCAGCGAGCCCTTATAGGGCACACGCCCTTCGACACCCTCGGGCACCAACTTGCCGTTCGAGACACTGCCCGAGGATTGTCGGTATCTTTCACTCGATCCGTGCACCATTGCTCCCAGCGAACCCATGCCGCGATACGCTTTGTACGTGCGCCCTTGATAGAGCACCCGCTCGCCCGGGCTTTCGTCGAGCCCGGCCAGCAAGCCGCCGAGCATCACCACGTGGGCCCCGGCAGCAATGGCTTTGGTTATGTCTCCTGAGTAGCGAATTCCTCCGTCGGCAATCACTGCCGTCTTGCTCTCGGCCGCCGCTTGCGTGGCGTTGTAAATCGCTGTGATCTGCGGCACTCCGATTCCCGAAATCACCCGGGTCGTACAAATCGATCCAGGGCCAATCCCCACCTTGATCGCATCCGCACCTGCGCGGATTAAATCGCGGCACCCATCGGCCGTCGCCACATTGCCTGCCACGACGTCGATATCCCACTTCTGTTTGATCTGCTTGACTGTTTCGATCACGTTCGACGAATGCCCGTGGGCACTGTCGACCACGAATAAGTCGACTCCTTTCTCGATGAGGCTGGCAGCTCGCTCCAGGTCGAACACGCCAATGGCCGCTCCTACCCGCAAGCGGCCTTGTGCGTCTTTGCACGCCTGAGGGAATCGCCGCATCATGTCGATGTCTTTGATCGTAATCAGGCCTGTCAGTCTGTAATCTTCGTCAACCAGTAAAAGTTTCTCGACCTTTTTTGCCATTAAAATCTTCTCAGCTTCCTCAAGCGTCACAGTCCCCGTAGCTGTTACTAGCGGTCCGCTAGTCATCACCTCAGCGATTCGCAGGCTGTTATCCTCGAGAAACCGCAGATCGCGGCGGGTCAAGATGCCCACCAGCCGGCCCTTCTCGGTGATCGGAATGCCCGACACCTTCGACTCGTCCATCGTCTGGCGGGCGGTAGCAACGCTAGCATCGGGCGGCAATGTCACCGGATCGACGATGATGCCGTTGGCACTGCGCTTCACCTTGTCGACCTCTTCGGTCTGCGACTCGATCGACATGTTCTTGTGGATCACCCCCAAGCCGCCTTCCTGGGCAAGCGCGATCGCCATGCCGCTCTCGGTGACCGTGTCCATCGGCGAACTCAACACCGGCAGCTTCAGCTGGATGCGCGGCGTGAGCTGGGTCGAGAGATCCACATCCGCCGGCACGATCGTACTATAGCGCGGCTCGATCAGCACATCGTCAAAGGTAAGGGCGGTACCGGTCAGCTTGTCCTGCATAGGATGCTCCGTCACGGGGCGGTGACTAGAATCCCGCAGTATCCCGCGCAAAGGCCCCGCTGACAAGCGGCCCAACAAAACTACCAAGGCCGCGCTACTGTTGATATGAGGGTGCCATGGCCACGGAGGTCCCCCGACGTGGCCATGCGATAATACGGGCTAATTGGCATGCTCACACCGGAAGACCGGCGTGAGCATGGCACCCCAGCTAATTCAGACTACGAAAAAGGATGGTTACAGCGCCAACAACACCCGCCGTTATCGTTGTGAGGAGCATTATTTCGCGGAGGCTAAACTTCAATCGCGGTTTGGGCTTGAAGGTGATTGCGGTAGCACCGGTCAACAACACCAGAAACCAGTGCGGTACGGACATCGCCCATCCATTGTTCAAGTGGGTAACATGAAAACCAAACATATTCGGCAAGTGTGAAAATTGTCCCTTCATTTTTGTTTTAATAGGGTTCACAGGCTTCTTAAAATGTAATCGCAAAATTGTTGATCGAGTAAACTGACTTCCAAATGGTTCCTTGATAATGTCAATACATCCACTCCTAATAATCCCTTCCCAGCTAGACATATAAAACCCATACGTTTTCTTAATACGACTATTCAAAACCCCTTGGTGTGAATAACTCCCGGCCCAAAGTACTCCAAAGCTAACGCATAACACCAAAGCGAATTGCGAAATCACTATTCGCAACCAGCGCCAGACACGCGCGTTGTTAGATACCTCGGTCAGCTGTCTCTCAGAAAAAGCAACCGAAGGTGTCGCATGTTCATCCATGTGTGCACCGAGAGTCTCGAATCTGTTACACAAATGATGCTCAGAGAAACTCGTCTTCGTCGTCTTCCGCGGAAATATCTTGTGCTACCAAGTCTCGCCAGGCTTGTATGACTTCCTCGCCCGCTTGACGAGTTTCCAGCCACTGGCGAACGGGGCCACTTTCGGACTTCAGATCGGGAAACTCCAGCAGCAAATGGGCGATGTCGCGCAATCAGTACCAGCTTTCGGCTTCCCCTTGCGCCGGCAATAGGCAAGGACCTTGCTGGCTAGAAGTTCGATCGGTGTCACGACCAGCACGCCATCGATCCGTTGCGAAGCGGGCAAACCATCGACTTGCCGAATATCGACCAAATGGCGGTTCTTGGGCTTGGTCAACTGATAAACTCGGTACCCTGCGCCCTCACCTATCTCCCGTACTCGAACCGCGATATGAAACTGCTCCGCAAGATGTTGCTGTAACTCCGCTGCAATCTGCTTTCCGCGAGTCGAGCAGATGTCGACGTCCTGTGTCATACGAGAAACATCGACATAAGCATTGACCGCCTGGGCGCCAAACACCACAGCGTCGTCTCGATCGCGCAGAAATCCTAGCACCGACTCATGCACAACTGCCAACGGAACTGGCTCACCCATCGCAAATTCCCGAAATGTCAACGAACCTTCGCCAAGCATGACCGTCTCCTTATTCGCCTATTCTAAGTCAGCATGGTCGGAAGGTCCAACACATCAGCTATTAAGAAGGGCCCGCTACCGCAAATGCTCCACCACCCACTCTACCGCATGCGGCACAAAATCGGGCGTCAGCTTATGACTGCCGCCGTAGAACTTGAGCTGCTTGGTCGTCGATTCGATCAACTCGAAAAGTTGCTCTGCCCGTGGGACGGGGCACATCGAGTCGTTGCTGCCCATCACCATGAAGAACGGCCGCTGGCCGATGCCGCGAACATAGTTCTGCGGAGCGATCAGCGATAGCCGCTTGGCGTCTGCCGGCGTCGCACAAGCGACGGTCACTTTGATTCGCTCTTCTACGCCCGTCAGCAGAAACGATTGCGTACCGCCCATGCTGTAGCCCACCAGACCGAACCGCTGCGCGTCAATTTCACTGCGGGTCTCCAGATAGTCGAGCACCCGACGGTAGTCGACCACCGTCTGCAGGTAGATCTCCTGCTGAGTAAAATATCCCTTGCGCCTGCTGCCCACCGGCTGGCTCTCGTCCGCGTAGTGGTTGACGACCGCATAGTCGTTCTCCGCAATCCGGTCGCCGTGACAATGCGCATCGAGGGCGAAGACGGCAAACCCCTGCTCCAACAATCCCTTGCGAATGTTCCCGCCGCTAATGTAATTGTCGTCCTCGTACCAACTCTCCTTCGAACCCGACCAGCCATGCAGCAAGAGCACACACGGATACGGCCCTTCGCCAACCGTAGGCAGCTGCAAGTACCCAGGCGCCAGAAACCCTTGCGTCGTGCGGAGCACAATCTTCTCCCGTTCAACCCCTGCGACCTCCTTCTTCTCGACGATCCGCGCCTCCAGCGGAATCGTTTTGTCGTAGGCGTACCACTCTCGCAGCAGTTGAAACCCTTCCTCACCCACCCGCTCCAAAGCCGGCAGGCCTGCTTCCCTCGCAAATCCTTGTGAAACTTGCCCGCAGCTACTAATACTCAAGCCGACGAGGAAGAGCCGCAAAACAACTCGCTGCGTTCGCTGACGGTTCAACATGGCACTCTCCACATACTTTCGTTCAATCTCTGCAAGAGCAAAATCTGTGCGGCACAACAAAAAACCTCCCCGCCCTTCTCTGAAACCGCGGTGTTGTCTGTGGCTACATTTCCTTTGGAGAATCCGCTCCCTTGAAGAATTCGCCCAGCAGCTACTACGCAACTCGCGTCTTGAGTAAACTGGCTGCATACTTGCTCAACAATACTGAACCGAGAGTATATCACCATGAGACTTTCACCGGCGTTATTTGTTGTGCTGTTTCTTCTCGGCAGTAGCTATTCAACCCTCGGCCAGCAATCTCTCAGCTGGGACCAAGTCGCCGAAAACACCGCCTGGCAGCCGCGCGATTCCCAAGGCGAGCTTGTCTACGACAACCAGCTCTGGATCTTCGGCGGCTGGTTCAACTCCTACGAAGCTCCGCCCCGCGATGTCTGGAACTCAGCCGACGGCAAACACTGGAACCTCGTCCAAAAGTCGGCTCCCTGGCTCCACAGCGACCTCTCGATGTCGCTCACCTTCAAAAACCAAATGTGGCTGATGGGCGGCTGGTACAACGGCCGGCTGTCGGGCCACTCGGCCAGCAACCAGGTCTGGTCCTCGACCGACGGAGTCAATTGGAAGCAGACAACCGACAATGCCGGTTGGTCGCCACGTCTCGCCGCCGGACTGGTCGAGTTCAAAGAACGAATGTGGATCGTCGGCGGCACCGAAAACTACTACTTCGGCGACCACAACAGCCTGAAGAATGACGTCTGGTCCTCCCCCGACGGCAAAACCTGGACCCAAGCAACCGGCAACGCCGATTGGGCCCCGCGCGCCTATCACGCCATCCTGGCGTTCGACAACAAGCTCTGGATCTTCGGCGGCGGCAACTATGTTCCCGAGTACCAGCAGCACAACGACGTCTGGTCGTCAGCAGATGGAATCCATTGGACCCAAGTGACCGACTCCGCCCCCTGGGCCCCCCGACTCTGGTTTTCAGCCGCCGTCTACCGCGATCACATGTGGATCCTCGGCGGCTGGCAGAAGCAGGCAGACAATCTTGGCGACGTCTGGTACTCCCGCGACGGCATGCACTGGACCGAACTCAAAACCGCCAACTGCTGGAAACCTCGCCACGAACATTCCGCCTTCGTCTTCCAAGACAAACTCTGGATCGCCGGCGGCCATGCCCGCCCACTAAGCAACGAAGTCTGGTCCCTCGATCTACCACAAGACTGGGGGAAGAAGCCATAACCGCCTCCTCTCTTCGTACTCCACAATACGGCTTTCCGCTCTCCCCTTTTCATCTGCGCCGCCTGCGCAACGCCCCCAGGCACAACGCCCCTGTGCCCATCAGCGACAAGGAAATCGGCTCGGGAATGCCAGCCCCCGCCGGCGACAGCGCCACGACCGTCTGGGTACCCTGGTAGTTGGTGCCCGTGTTCATGCTCCAGCTAACCGACTGACTGCCAGCCGTGGGAGCAAGCTTCGTACCGAAATAAGCACGCACTTCGTCAAAGGTGCTAGGACCATTCGCATGCTGCAGGTTGTGCTGCGTCACCCCCGCGCCGGGAACCAGAAACGGCGAGCCTCCGCCGATCGTGGCCACGCTGACCAAAATCGAATCGTCGTCCGCTGTCGACACGTTGGTCGCAATGCTACTCGTATTGTCTACCCAGGCGGTCGAACCGGTGATCGTCGGCGCAGTTTGCTCCACGCCATACAAGCTCATCGCTTGCACGGTGATCGGCCCGGGGATATCCGTCTGAATATAGGCCGCGTAGGTCCCGACCGGAGGATTAAGCAGATAATAGAGCGACGACCGCATCCTGGTTGCAAAGTAAGGGTCGGGCGTCGTCGCCAACAGCGTCATCGGCTGATTGGCAAATTCGACCACCGTCGGCTGCGGATCGGTCGTCTTACCCGCGCTGGCAAATGCCACAATTAGAATCCGGTCGGGATTGTTGCCGACTGTTAACGTAGTATTCGTAGTCTGCCCGTTGTTGTTGTGCCAGCCGTTCACGGCGTCGACCACGATGCTAGCATGCGCACCATGCGAGATAAGCAAGCAGCCAAGCATTGCTGCACTGAGGGTGGATTTTTTAGTTGCCAGATTCATTAGTACGAAACTCCAAAACAATCACAAAAGGAAAGAAAACTCGAGGGGGGAGTTAGATCCGACTAACCGTTCACCAGGCCTCCAGCGGATGGAGATGGCAAGCGCATCAATTGCGCAGCGGCCCGTACTAGTACTTTGCACGAGCCTGTCAGAAAAACCCTAACGTCTGACGCGTCAACGACTTAGGCCACAAAAACCAGCGAAATAAATAAAAACAAGACTCGTGATGTGCCAGCCATGAGCTCGGAGAGTGCCAATGCTGGCTCGTCCGGCAGTTGGTGCCTGGCGCCCGAATTTGCGTTACTTGGCAAGCCAGCAGTGGCGCCCTTTGCAAGCAGATGGACTCATGTACGAGGAAGCACTCTCATGGCGTGGCTCGATGTTCCACGCCTGCACAAATCCGCAAGTTCCGCCCCCCCAGAAGCCGACATTCACAGATAACGGTCTTTTCTTTCTGCTCTTTTCCACTGCATTCCTGCTCGAGAGAGGGACGTGCCATGGACCCTCAGCAACAATCGGTGCACATCTTCGGCGCAACGCGCATCGAGGAGCGCACCCCTGCCCAGATACTCCCCACCGAGACCTCTCGCAATTGCCCCTATTGCAACGAAACCATCAGTATGCACGCCCGCAAGTGCTGGCGCTGCCACGAATATTTTTCGCCTCCACGCGAAGATCTCGACGACCGCATGTTCCAACTTGCGCGTCGCGAAGTGCTGCAAGACTGCCTGATCGACATCAAAAAGTGGATCACCCGCATCGGCGTCGGCTCGGCTGCGGGCATTGTGCTCATCGCCACTCTCAGCATGTTTCGTTTCCAAGATATGCTCCAGGCAATGGTCGCCGACCGCGTACAGATCGCCGCTGGCCCCATGCTCGAAAAAACCGAAGAACAACTGGACGAAACCGAACAAGTGCTCGACGATGTGCAAGACAACATCCGCCTGGCCCAGTACCGCATCTCGCAATTCGACGAACTCGACGGCAAGCTCAACCAGACGACTGCCGCGGTCCTCAAAATCGACGACGCCAAACAAAGCCTCGAAACCCGCGCTGCACGCCTGGCCGATCAGTTCGAAAAACTCGAAAATCGCGTCCTTAGCGCCAAGCGCGAACTACGCGACGATCGCGAACGTCGCTTGGAAGAATCGCTCGGTAGCTTCGCCAGCCAGATGGTCACCTTCGGCAAACTGCAAGATGTGCTCGCCACGGCCGACGAAGCGCAGTTTCGCCAATTGCTCGCTTCGCTCGCTCCTATGCAGATGCGACGCATCAGCCTCACCAGCCCTTTCACACTCACTTCCGATCGCCCGAGCGTGGTCTTCTCTCCCTCGGTTCGGCTCGAATGGCAATTCGAAGGCTACGAAGTTGGCGAGGTCGTCTATCGGGTGCATTGCGACACGCAACGCGACTTCCAAAGCCCCCATGCCCAGCAGGAAACCACTCGATTGGCCAACCTCACCTTGCCCGCTGGGCTTCCGCATGGCCCCGTCTACTGGCGAGTCGAAGCAGTGAACCGCGAAGGAAAAATCCAGGCCACGAGCGACGTCGGTTACTTCGAACACTACGCCAACAGCATCGACCGCATTCGCAATACCGGAGTCATCCGTGTCGGCGTCGCATGTTCTACCCAGGGCGAGTTCGCCTACTTCGACGAACAACAAGGCCGTCTGACAGGCTACGACATCGAGCTCACCCGCTGGCTGGCCGCTCGCTTGATGCCCGACATGCCCACCGTACGACCCGTTTTTATGGGTTACAATTGGAACCGCCTGCTCAACGCCGTCCGCCGCAACGAAGTCGACATGGTCATCTCGACCATCACTATCACCCCGCAACGCGAAGAAGAGTTCGGTCTGAAGTTCAGCAGCCCCTACTACAAAACCTATCAAGCTTGTGTCGTGCTCCGCGACAGCAATATCAACAGCGCCGCCCAACTCCTCGGCCGCCGAATTGCCGTTCAAGCAGGCACTTCCAGCGAGACCGTCGCCGAAGCCTTCACCGAACCGACCGACATCCATCGCGTCGCCACTTCCGAGGTCGGCTTTCAGGACCTGCTCGGCGGCAAGGTCGACGCCGTGATTACCGACTACGATTTCGCGCTGAACCAGGTACGCGATCTCGGCCAAACGGCAGCCGTCATCAAAGTTCAGGAAACCGACTTCCCCGACTCCTATACGGGGGTGCGCGTCGAGCAATACGGCATCGCGGTCGCCAAGCCCGAAGTCGGTCTGCTCGAACGCTTGAACAACGCCATCGACTCGGCCAAGCGCCAGAACATCCTGCAAACGCTCAAGGCGCAGTACGTCACCCACGAGCTCGAACCGATCGCGCTCAACCGCTTGCCCAACCCCGAACCGGCCACTCCTGCCGGCAACCAACCCTGGAACGTCAATACCCTACGACGCTAGTTGCACACTCCTCGCGATTCGCCTCGCACGGACGCGATCGTAGACTTCTCCTACGTTCTCGACTAAATTGGCCGTCTAAGGCCGTTTGTGCCCTGCGCAGCACATGCGCGCTGTGCCACTCAGGCTGCGCTCCATCTCGATTAGCTCTCGCTCAAATAGTAAAACTATGCCAACTCGCAATTCGCAGCCTGTCCCACTGGCCCCAATGATTGCCCTCGCGCTGCTCGGCAATTCTCTTCTCTACGCGGCCGAGGACAACTACTACGACCTGGGAGGTTTTCACCACGCTGCTTCCACGGCATCCGATGAAGCCCAAACCTGGTTCGATCGTGGACTGGCCATGTGCTACGGCTTCAACCACGAGGAAGCCGTCCGCTGCTTCGAAAAAGCGATTGCCGCCGACCCCGCGATGCCAATGGCCTACTGGGGCCTGGCCTACGCCTGGGGACCTAACATCAACAACATGCTCATCGATCCCACGCAACTTGCCAAAGCCGAACTCGCCCTGCGCTTGGCATCGCTCCATGCAAAGCGCTCGACTCCGCTTGAACGCGACTTGATAACCGCTCTGTCAACCCGCTCTACGCCGCCCGTGCTCGAAGATCGCGAGCCGCTTAACCGCGCCTACGCCGACGCCATGTGCATCGTCTACCAAGAACTCCCTGACAGCCCGCTCGCTGCTGCGCTCTTTGCCGAATCGCTAATGAACCTCCAGCCGTGGAAACATTGGGGGCCCGACGGCACTCCCGGACCCCACACACCCGAAATCGTCGCCACACTCGAAAGTGCCCTCCAGCGCTGGCCCAGCCATCCGGCGCTCTGCCATTTCTACATCCACGCCATGGAGGCCTCGCCAACCCCCGAAAAGGCGCTCCCCGCCGCCAACCATCTGCGCGACGCCATGCCCGGCCAAGGCCATCTCGTCCATATGCCCTCGCACATTGACATCCAAGTGGGCGATTACGCCAAGGTCATCGAGGCCAACCAAAAAGCAATCGTCGCCGACGCCGAATTCGCCAAGCGTGAAGGGGCTCACAACTTCTACACCCTCTATCGGATTCATAACTACCACTTCCTGGTTTACGGCGCGATGTTCGACGGCCAAAGCCAGTTGGCCCTGCAAGCCGCTCGCGACCTGGTGCTCCAGGTGCCCGAAGACATGCTCAAGGCCCAGGTTGACTTTCTCGACGCCTTCATGCCCATCGATCTGCACGTCCTCATCCGCTTCGGCCGCTGGGAAGAGATCCTCCAGCAACCCGAGCCAGCTGGCTATCTCCCCGTCTCTCGCTCGATCTGGCACTACGCCCGCGGCCTCGCCTACGCCGCCACCGAACGCGTCGATCAGGCCGAGGCCGAACAACAATCGTTCGCAGAAGTAATGGAAACGGTTCCCGAAACCAGCTACCTGTTTCAAAACGCCTCGATCCACATCCTCGGCGTCGCCGAGGCCATGCTCGCCGGCGAAGTCGCCTATCGCCGCGGAGAGTACGACGACGCTTTCAATCACCTTCGCGAAGCAGTCCGCCGCGACGACGCGCTCAACTACGACGAGCCTTGGGGCTGGATGCAACCTGCCCGGCACGCCCTCGGCGCGCTCCTGCTCGAGCAACAGCACTTCGCCGAAAGCGAGGCCGTCTATCGGGCTGACCTGAAACGCCACCCCAACAATCCTTGGGCGCTGCACGGCCTGGCCGAGTCTCTCGAGAAGCAAGGCAAACCCACCGAGGCCGCCCACTGTCGCAATCAATTCCAACTCGCCTCCCAGCGCACCGACATCCAACTCGACCGCTCCTGCTTCTGTCGCTTGACTGAAGGGGAATAGCAACCGATGCGATTACTCTTCGCCATCGTCGCGACGCTACCTTTTCTGTCCACACAACTTGGACAGGCCAGCCCGGCCCGCGCCAACGAGATCGAAGTCACTTTCCGCCTCCATTGCCCCAACCTGCCCGCCGAGACGCTCGTTTACCTCACCGGCAACTTGCCCGCGCTCGGCAACTGGAAGCCCGACGCCGTTCGCCTGCAATACGCCGGCGATCAACTCTGGATCCACCGCCTGCTACTAAAAAAACCCTACACCCTCGAATACAAGTACACGCTCGGCTCCTGGTCCAAAGAAGGCGCCGACGCCAGTGGCCATCCCCTGCAGAACCTGGTCGTCCCGGTCAATGCCTCGCAAGTGATCGAAGACCGCATCGAACACTGGACCAGGCGACAACCGCAAAAGCCTCAGGGGCAAATCACCGGCACGGTCAAGTATCACCGGCAACTCGCAGCCGAAGGCATCCGCAGCCGCGACGTGATCGTCTGGCTCCCACCCGGATACGACGCCTCTGCCGACCGCTATCCGGTACTCTACATGCACGACGGTCAAAACCTGGTCGACCCCGCCACCAGCGCCTTCGGCGTCGATTGGCAAGTCGACGAAACCTGCACTCGGCTCATCAGCGAAGGCGCAATCGAACCCCTGATTGTCGTCGGCGTCTACAACACTCCCGACCGCTCGCAAGAGTACCTGCCCGGCCCTAAAAACTCGGCCTACACCCGGTTTCTCATCGAGCAACTAAAACCGCTGATCGACGCCGAGTATCACACCAGGCCCTCTCGCGACCACACCTATGTCGGCGGCTCCTCGGCAGGCGGCCTATGCGCGTTTATGCTGGTGTGGGAACACTCCGACGTCTTTTCCAAGGCCTTGTGCATGTCTCCCGCCTTCCAGGCCGAAAAGACCGACGGCACGTCAGCCACCGACTACGTCGCCACCGTCAGCAGCAGCCAGCGCCCCAGCGAGCCCGTCTACTTCTACCTCGACAACGGCGGCATTGGCCTCGAACAACGCCTTCAACCGGGAATCGACCAAATGCTCGAAGCCTTGCAGGCCCAGGGTTTTCGACCCGACCAAGACTACCACTGGATGCACGCCCCCCAAGCCCGCCACGCCGAATCCGCCTGGGCCAAACGATTCCCCCAAGCCCTCAAGCTGCTGCTAGGAGGCGACTAGACCGCTTGCCAAGCAAACGGCCCGCTCGGGCCCAAGACTCTTGGAATGCATCGCCAGCTTCGTTTCTCACTTCCAAGAAACCGTGGAGCATGCTTGACGTGATTGCCATTGCGTCAATCTAGGGGTGGGGGCATATACTTGGTCATGCGGGCAAATTCATGCAGGGCTCGGCACTCCATTTATCCACGCAGAGTATAAATGCGTCCACCAAGAATATCGATCTGTCTGTTAGTGCTATTCTTTTATGGAACAAGTGTTTCTGCAGATTCTATCTACCGTAGCTGAAAGCCGAAAGCGGAAGACTGAGGGAAGTCAGTTCAAATTCGAATGTCGGATTTCGGTTTTCGAGACCTTCCTTTCAATCGTCCTCCGGCACGACTTCCGCCAGTGCGGCTACCTGGATCGCATGCCGCGGCTCGCTGAGCCGAAACGTCAGCAGCCAGCCGACGACCAGAATGCAACTCACAGCCAGAAACACCGCCTCGAAGCTCGTCGCTTCGACCACCCAACCAACCGCCGGAGAAACCAACAACGGCAGCGCGAAACAGAGCCCCAGGGTACTGAGGTAGCGCGGATGGTCTTCCGCATCGCAAAGCTCCAACGTGTAGTTATTGAACGTCTTGAAACCCACCGGCATCAACCCGATGAACAAGAACACGCCCGGAAACAGCGTCGCGCCCCACGCTGCCCAGTGCGAAAGCCCGATCGCCACGATCGGCATCGAGCAAATGCCCAGCATCACCAGCCGCAACGCCAGCCGATTGCCCCGCCGGTCGGCAATCGGCCCCGCCACTAAGCTGAACAAAGCCGTCCCCACGTTTTGCACGATCAGCCAAATCAACAGATTGTCGAACGTCAGCGACAAAGGCGCCCGACGGCCCAACGATTGATAATGAGGAAATAACAACATCGAGCAACTAAACGTCATCGCGACCCAAGCCAATCGGCGAAAGCTGGCATCGCTCCGCAGCAGTTCCCACGCCGAGCCCAGCAGCTGCCGCACTCCGCGCCCCGGCTCGTCGAAGCGATCCCTCGGCTCCTTCAACATCAGCAACAACAAGACGGCCGCGGCAAAGCAAAGTCCGGTAAAGCCGAAGATCATTTCAAATCGCCCCCCTTCGGCCGTAAGCCAAAGGGGCATCAACACGGCCACAGCCACGATCGCCGTGGTGGCGCCGACCACATTGGCAACCAACAGCAACCGCCCGCGACGAGTTACTGGCACCAGCTTCCCTTGCAACGTGTCGACCGCCAGGTTGTTAATCCCCGTCGCACAGAAAAAGGAGACATAAGCCACCAGAAAAAACACCGGCAACCATCCGGGCACTCGCCCAGCCAGTTGCCACCAGACGGCCGCAAGCAGCAGAAAGATAGCCGCCATCACCGTGGTGGTCGTCAGCACCACGCGGCGCTTCTGCGGCAAGACTTTCAACCGGCGCGAGAACAGCATCGGCGGTATGCTATGGCTGAGCCGATTCAGCACCGGCAAAAAGCCCCGCAAGAACCCGCCCATCGGTCCGCCGCCGGTAATCGTATCGAGCACCGCCGGCATGACGATGCTCTCGGTCTTGAAAATCCAACCGGTCCGCACAACAACCAGATAAGTCGCCAACACCAGAAAGTTGCGATCCTCAGCGGCCGCCGCTTCGCCCGACAGCCTTGGCCCGTCGGGCTGAGGAGAGACTGGCGTCTGATCGAGTTCTACCGCAGAGGCGTCGCAAACAGTTGGTGGCATAGCTGCCACAGTATATCTCGAACCTCGCGCAACTGCGAGACGACACCCCGGCAAACCCAGGGTTCGCGCGGGGCGTCGATTTCCGCGACCCAGCGCATAAAAAAACCGGGGGCCAACCCGCGAAGGTCGGCCCCCGGTGGGGGAAACTCGTTTTTCAACTCCAACCTAGTAGGTCAGAATCATGTCGCAACCAAACATGTCTTGGTCGAAACCAGTCGAGGGGTTCCAGTCCTTGCGGAACTCAGGACGCATGATCAGGTTGCCAAGCAACTTGACATTCACGCCACTGGTCAGCTCGTAATTCGAGGTGCCGTCAGACTTCCACCATTCCATTCTGGTACCGAACTTGACGATGTCGTTGTAGGTGTAGAACAGATACTGGTTGATGCTGAACTGGTCGTTGTTGTTCACCATGGCGCCATTGTCGGCAATCGGGTCGATGCCGACCATGTCGCTCTGGAAGACGTAGTTTACACTGTCCGTCAGCGAGACGTCGAAGACGATGCTATGCGAATAGCTGTCGTCCTGGCCACCATCACGCATGCCAAAGTTGCCATAGGTGTTGATATAGGTCATGGTGACCGAGTCGCCCAGGTTGACGGCGAAACCACCAATCGCGCTGTTGCCGCTATTGAGGTTGTCGAAACCGGTATCCCAACCAAGCGTCCAACCACCGTACAGGGTCAAGCTCTCGAAACCGCTATAAGTGCTCAACACGCCCGTGTGAGTAAACGGCTCGCTGTTGAACATCGTCAGAGCGTGGCTGTAGAAGAAGTTGCCGGGGGCTCCAATCACTTCATAACCAACGAGGGTGAAGAAGTGACCAATCTTCACGCTGAAATCGTCAACGGCAATTTCGCCGTACAACTGAGGAATGGCCCAGCCGTACTCGCCATGGTCCCAAGCGGGATCGTTATCAAACGTCGTGGGCTTGTTGCCAAAAGACTGCGTCTTCTGAGCATCGGTACCGTAGATGAAATCAGCACGGAAACCAAGGCCCAACCCATTGGACCCATCGGCTTCTTTGCCAATGTAGAACCACTGCTGTTGCAGGTTCAGGTTCTTAGGAACGTTGTTGAACGAAGCTCCGTCGTTGGTCGCCGTCGCCAGCGGAGTCAGCTGGTCGTGGTAACCAAACTGCGTCCAACCGCCAATGTCCAGACTCTCGAAACCGAGCAAGCTGGAGAGGCTGAAACCTTCCAGGGCGCCGTTGCCGATGCCGCTGAGCAGTCCGCCGCCCCCGACGCCGCAACCGCAACCACATGCATCGCCGCAGCAAGGATCGCCGCAGCAGGGATCGCCGCAGCAGGGATCGCCGCAGCAGGGATCGCCGCAGCAAGAGTCGCCACAGCAGCTGTCGCAACCTACCGGCACGACCATTCCATCGAGGCTAAACTGCCCCACTTCAGTTTCCGCAAAAGCGGGGGTGGCGGCTAATGCTAGCAGAGCAAAACCGACCTTCCATGTCTTGTTCTTCACCTGGGAGCTCCTTCTGTAATTGCGAAACTGCACACCCCGGTCCAACCAGAAAAACAGCTGCGCAAGGTCGAGTAAGCGAATCAAGGCCCGTCGATTCGGTTATCTACGTGACCGAATTCGCGAAATTTCCATCCGCCTCGCTGTCAATTATCGACGCAGCCCCGATTGTCGGTGGAGCCTGCAGAGCACGAATCGCTAGAATTTCGCCTCCAATTCCACCTTTTATGAGAAACTATTCTGGTTGTATCGCTTCGCCGGCGCGTCACGACAGCTTCACCCCATCGATCAGTCCACAGTACTCGATGGGTCTCAACAGGACGGGCCACAGAAACCGCAAAGTTTACCTGGTCTCACAGATCTTGGAGCAACAAGACGGAGAACGCGAGAAGAGTGTCAGCGCGGCCGACTCAAGGATTGCCGTCGACAGGATTCCAACCGTCGATCAGCCAACTAGATGTGGTGACGTCTGTTCCTTCGGTCAACATAAGACTGAGGGTAAACGAGTACCCTGCGGAGTCGGCAGCAGACGCCTCGTAAGTCAACACCGCACGAGGAGGCTTCAGGTCGCTGGCGATGTGCGACTCGCGCAGCAGGACTGGCATTTCACCACGTTGATGCATTTCGGCAAGTGCCAGGGCCACCGGATCTTGGCTAAGTTGGGCGTTGACGACCGCCTCAGAGAAGATTGGTACCGCGACGTTGTTGGCGTCCGCTGCGCTGAGACTCTTGACTGCGTTGGTTGTCAGCAGATTCAACGCTGCTTCCGAATGCCCTTCTGCCAAGAGCGAAATCCAGAGCCGACTCGTCTCATCTGCCTGTCTACGCAACAGAGAGGCATGCACCTGCACGCTCGTGACCGAAGCCGTCCCACAGACGATCGCCAGAGCAAGCCCGCAATAGGCAAGACGCGTCCCCAACAACGCACCGTCGGAGTTCTTGATCCTGGCGAGCGCCCAGAGCGCAACTGCCACTGCGAGCAAAGGAACTACCACCAGCAGCAACGAGGAGAATACCACCGGCGAGAGTAACCCGAGCACAAACGCCAAGACGGCCGACGTGCTCAACGATTGATATTGCCCAAGCTCATCGGCGTCGTACGAGCTTACTGAATCCATTGCTGGCCCAAACGATGAAGGAAGATTGACAACCTATTGATCCTTGCGCGGCGAATAAGCCACCGCCACAACCGGTTTCCTGGTTGGAGGCAGCGAGTTGTGGCGGTGGCACTGGTTCATTTCGCGCAATGATCAATGACGGCAAGTAATTCTCCAAAATACGGCTTACTAGCTGCCCAGGAAAGGATGGTCGGCCTTTTCACCTTGCACGAAACTCTTCAGCACGCCTCGAAAAGGCGCCCGAGCGTATTTGAACGTCGTTTGTTGCCACTCAGACGCATCACCAAAGGACCATTCTCCCGCCTTGATCGGCACTCGTTCCAACGTGTAAGCAGTAAAGCTGGTCAACATAACGGCCACCAGGATTCCCATCAGAGGTCCGGCAATCTTGTCGAGCAAGGGGACAAATCTCATTCTGACATCCGAAGCGGCTTTGGTAGCCAGGTGCATCACCGTAACCGACAAGGCAAAGGTCCCCCAGATTCCGGCAAAAACGAAGTACCATGCCAACTCCGCCGGCTTGCCCGACTGCGCTAACAGGAAATTCCCGAACGGTACTCCGGCAAAAATGGCCAGGATTCCCGCCAGCAGAATATTGAACAGAGCAATCGTATTACTCCATAGCCCTTCGTTGACGGTCATGGCAACCGCCGCAAACAGCAGGAAGAGCAGCATTACAGTGAGGTAGAGCATCGTGGGTTCTAAATTACGAGTTACGAGTGGTTACAATCGGCTAAAACTCCAGGCCAACGAACTGGGCTATTGCTTGAGTACTCTCATCAATTCAGGTACCGAGGTAATGCCTTTGGCGACCAGCAGAATTCCTTCCTCCTGAAGCGACCGCTGACGAGCAGCGCGGGCAGCCTTTTTCAGCAGGGAAAGCTTGGGGTCTTTCACAAGAATCTCTCGCATTTGGTCGGTGACCTTCAGCAATTCAAAGATTCCTGTCCGTCCCTTATACCCCAAACCCTGGCAGGTTGCGCAGGGCTTGTTGATTTCTTCGCCCTTGGGTGGGCGGTATAAATGCTCGATCTTGCCGCTGGGGATGCCCAGTTTCCGGAGTACCTCTCCCGGCGGCGTGTAGGCCACTTTGCAGTCGGGGCACAGCAGTCGAATCAACCGCTGGTAGAGCACCGCCTTGGACGTCGAAGCCAATTCTTTGGCCGGGATTTTCATCTGCAGCAATCGCAGCAAAGCCTCGGCAGACTCGCGTGCGCGCACATTGGTAATCACGACCCGTTCATCCCGAACCTCGTTGAGCAAGAGTTTTGCCGTTTCTACATTGACGAAGTCTCGGCAGACATAGACGTTGGGATAGGTGCGAATGAGCGAAGGAAGGATCGTAGCCGGCGTTTCCCCGGCGGCAGCATCGTAGGTTGTTACCTTGAGATTCTGAATCTCCTCTTCTGGGTGATTCAAGTCTTCAATCGAGACAAAATCTCGCATGAGGCGATCAGTTTCGCTAATCGAAATGTTCGTGATCGTTGTCAGCCCGTCGCCGGGAAGCGAAGACAGAACAAGCAAGCCATGGTCGGAAGCCATGAGCTCCTCCCATTGCTGCTGCAGGCCTTCGCGCATACCCAGGTCGTTGTAATTGAAGAGAGACTTCTTTTCGCCATGCAGAGTCACAATCACCCGCTCGCCACTCGCTACGCCCTGGGTGACCAAAGGACAAGTGTAGGACTTGTTTCGGTATTTGGCTCCGAATTCGCCCGACTGTTTGCTCTTGCGATCTTTGGCATTCAGATTGGCAAGCGTTTTGAGAACCGCCAACATGACGTCGTTGGATTCTCGATCGCGAGCGTCGCCGTTATGCCAGACGCCGTCAATCTCGTGTCGCACATTGACCGACTGCTTCGTGAAGTCGAGCAATACCCGCTCGCAACGATGTTTCACCATTTCAACGATCAAGTCTTTGGCAAGCAGGTAGCCCGGCGAATGTCTGGCCGACAGCAAATTGGCGTTGTTGGTATTGTTGTCTTCTGCCCCCATCGCCATCAGGTCGACCGGGGCGCCTTTTTCGTATTCGGCCTTTCGTTCGGCACTGACTTTGATCCCCACCATATTCCCGAGGCTGGCGAACACGTATCGCCACCAGGCTCCAGTAAGCACCGTCTCATGCGGCTCGACGTTCTTGTTGTGGATCAATACATAGGGAATCCATGTCGCCACGAAGACGACAAACAAGATGGGAGTGCGAATGATAGCTCCCAGCGGCAAGAAGAACATCAACAGCGTTAGCAACGCCATCGGGAAGAAGATAATCGGATTCCATTTATGCCAACCGAGCTTATAGATCTGAGTATCGCGATTCACCCAATCGCCAGCCCGCACCCACATCAAGACGACCAGGAACATCAATATCGGCTTGAAGACGAGCGAGATACTGAAACGGAGGGCTTGAGCCTGCTGGGCAAAAGCCGCGGCGGCATTGCCAGGAGCTTGCCCGCCGCCAGCGGGTCGCGCAGCTGCAGCTTCCTCCTGCGCCGGCTCCTCCTGTTCATCCGCATTACCCGCTACCGCTCGCCCACTCTTTCTTATCCCTGCCCCATCAATTTCAGCACCAGCCGCTTGGACTGCTCCAATTTCAGCAGTACTGACCTGCGCCCAGGCAGCAGTCGGCGCAAGCACCATGGCCAGCAGCCCAAGCATCGCGGTTATCAAGAACTGGAGTCGTGTCATTGGCTGCATCAAATCATACCGCCTTGGGAAACATCAATTCCTTTAAGTGCCATCTTCAGTGCTTCGCGATTCGGTGCGACTTCCATCGCCACCGTGCGATCGATGAGCTCATCGTCGACAAGTTTCTTGAGACTCTGCGTAAAGTCCTGCATGCCATCTTCGGCGCCCACTCGAATTGCATCGGGGAGACGATGGTCTTGTTCTTCCAGGACCAGTTTGCGAATGGTTGGCGTAAAAGTCATGATTTCGCAAGTTGGCACCCGTCCGACCCCTGGCTTGATCGATTTGAGCAGCTTCTGCGCAATGATGCCTTTCATGTTCATGGCGATAGCGCTTCGCAGAGCGCCATGCATTTCCTGAGGAAAGAGGTCGAGAATACGCCCGATCGTCGAAGCGGCGGTACTAGCGTGAATCGTTCCGAAGACCAGGTGGCCGGTCTCAGCCGCGTGGATGGCGGTCATAAACGTTTCTTTATCACGCATTTCTCCCACGAGCATCACATCGGGGTCTTCACGAACCGCGTGCTTCATGCCGACTTCGAAGTCGACTACGTCGAGACCAATCTCGCGTTGATTGATCAGACACTTCTGTTCGGTAAACACAAACTCGATCGGATCTTCCAGGGTAAGAATGTGTTTTCGATACCTGCTGTTAATCCAGTTGAGCATCGAAGCGATAGTTGTGCTCTTGCCAGAGCCGGTGACGCCGGCCAAAAGGATCATGCCCTGATCGTAGGTACAAAGTCTTTCGATCGTAGGCGGCAGGTTGAGACCCTCGAAGTCGGGAATCCAGCTGCTGACGCGACGCGCTACCATGCCGATATGCCCAAGTTGCTGCAGCAGGTTGACTCGAAACCGCCAGTTGATGCCATCCACCTCGCACATGTGGGCAAAGTCAGCCCCGCCGTCCTTGTCGAAGATCTTGCGACTCCGCTCGTTCATCAGCGGGAAGCAAAGCCGGACCATTTCTTCGTCGTCGATCGGACCGCGGTCCATAGGCCGCAGCGAGCCGTCCACCCGCAGCATAGGAGGACGACCGACCTTGAGGTGTAAATCGCTCGCTTCATGTTTCACGCAAGCGCGAAACATCTTGTTGACCTCAAGCTCTTGATGCCGGGCGACGAAACTATCGTAGTCCGCTTCGTTGATCGAGGATTTCGACATAACTGGTTGCTCCAGCAGCAGCTGTTTGCGAATCGGCCCAGGATCGGTTGGGCAAAAAAGTCTCAGGCCACCATTCGCACATAAACACCATGGTCTGCCATGATGCGTTTCGTTTCTTGGATTGTAAACTCGCCGAAGTGAAAAATACTGGCCGCCAAAGCCGCATCGGCCTTTCCTTTGGTCACTGCTTCAGCCAGATGCTCGGGGCACCCTGCCCCGCCGCTCGCGACGACCGGTATCGAAACCGCTTCGCTTACCGCGGCGGTGATCTCTAAATCGTATCCATCCTTGGTGCCGTCGGCGTCCATGCTGGTCAGCACAATTTCGCCAGCTCCTAGCTGCTCGACCTGCTGAGCCCAGTCGACCGCTTCGAGCCCCGTCCCGATACGGCCCCCGTTGATGTGAACTTCCCAGATTTCTCTGCCATCGCGCTGCACACGTTTTGGATCGATGTTGACGACAATGCATTGGCTGCCAAATCGTTTTGCCGCGACGCGCACGAACTCGGGGTCGGTCACCGCTGCCGAATTGATCGACACTTTGTCGCACCCTGCCAGGAGCAGCTTGCGGACATCTTCGATGGTGCGGATGCCGCCGCCCACGGTGAGCGGCATGAATACTTGTTCGGCCGTGCGCCGCACGACGTCGGCCATGATATCTCGGCCTTCGTGGCTGGCGCAAATATCAAGGAAGACAAGCTCGTCGGCGCCCTCGCGCTCGTAGCGAGCCGCCACTTCGACCGGATCGCCAGCATCGCGAAGGTTCACAAAATTGGTCCCCTTCACCACACGACCTTGATCGACATCAAGACACGGGATCACGCGTTTGGCAAGCATGGCTAGGAGACCGGAGGCTATAGGCAAAAGGCTTCAGGAAAGCAACGGTGGGACCTCAAGAGCGGGGGTCGGCGCGCCTGTCGGGGCAACCATCCCCCGAGGACAAAAGACAACAGCCCACAGCGGCAAAAAAGCCTATTCTCTAGTCCGAAGTTCCCTAAACTCTTCAGTTTAAGTAGGCCTGGGGCAGGGGTCAACTAGCGAGAGGGCTCGGCAGCGGGTCCGATTGTCCCTGAAAATCAGCTCGCTCTTCCTCGAATGCCCAATTGACCAAATGACCATTCCAGGGGCCAGCAACCGCATTTCATTGCTCAATTGATCATTGCTGCCTGCTGTGATCGAGCTTTCCCCGAACTGACCCACCTCCGGCTGAGGCATAGTCGATTTCAGTCTGGCGACAGTTGGGCAAGGACTCCAGGAAGACCCGGCCGTACGATTTGCTATGAATCCGGGGATCTAAGATAACCACGCGCCCCGTGTCGCTGGAACTGCGGATCAGGCGTCCAAAACCTTGTTTGAGTTTTAGCACCGCCTCGGGGAGCTGATACTGGCGGAACGGCTCGCCGCCTGACTCGCGAATGGCCTCGACCCGCGCTTCGGTCAGAGGTCGGTCGGGTACACTGAACGGGAGTTTGGTAATGATTACCAACTGCAGTGCGTCGCCGGGAACGTCGACTCCTTGCCAAAAACTGTCGGTTCCCAGCAAGACCGAGCGGGGGTCCTTCTTGAACAGGTCAATCATTTGCGTACGCGGGGTTCCGTCGGCCTGACTCAACAGATTCAGATTGTTTGCCCGAAGCCAGGGAGTTAATCGCGAAGCCACGCGGCGCATCATTTCGTAATTGGTAAAGAGCACAAAGGCATGGCCATCGGACTCGCGAATGAAACGCTGCATCATCTCGACGCTCGCGCGTTCGAATTCACTGCTTTCGGCGCTAGGGTCGGGCATGCCGCGTAGCGTGATCAGTTCGGCTTGTTCTTGATAGTCAAAGGGGCTGTCGAGCTGGAGTGTGCTGCTCTTGATGAGCCCCAATCGTTGGCGAAAGAAGTCAAACGATTCTTGTTTGCCGACAGCCAGGGTCGCGCTGGTGAGAATGACCGTGGACGTCTGATTGAAAAGCTGATCGCGGAGGGCGGGACCAACGTCGATCGGAGCAGCCGAGAGTGTAAGCCGCGGCAAGCCGCGACGCGTCTGATAGGACTCGATCCAATAGACGGCGGAGTCGATGCGCTGGTTGTGCCAACTTTGCAATTCGCTTGCCAGACTGCCGAGTCGATCATGCGCGGCAAGGAAATCTTGCCGATCGGTATCTTCACTCTGCGCGTCGCCCGCCCGCTTGACTTCGCGGGCCAACGCCTGGAGTTCGCTGCTGAGGTGGTTGCGAATGTCGATCGGCTGACTGACCCGGCCGTTGGAGGGGGCCTGGTCATCGCGCCAGTCGAGCAAGTCGGCAAAGAACTCGTCGGCAACCAATCGGCACTTGTCGACCATTTGCTGCAGTTCCCGCAGGTCATGGTGAACCAGCAACCCCTTTTGCGTTCGGTCGTTGTACAAACGGCTGAGCATGTAGTCGATCTGCCCGCTGGTCAGCCGGATGCCCATGTGATCGGCCGCCACCGCTTCGACGTTGTGGGCTTCATCGAGCACGACCACATCGTAGTCGGGTAAGATGCTCGCCCCCTGGCGGCGCAAGGCCAGATCGCTGAAGAACAGCGCATGGTTGACGATCATCAATTGCGCGTGTTGTACTCGCCGACGATCTTGATAGTAAAAGCACTTCTTGAACTCTGGACACCGGCGTCCCATACAGTTGCCATGGTCGCTGGCCACCTCGTCCCACACCTGAGGCAACGGCTGATAGGGCAAATCGCTGAGCGAACCATCGTGGGTCGCTTCGCTCCAGGTACGCAGGTCGCGCAGTTGGTCGTAGGCATCTTGGTTGTCGAACAGGCTCTTGCTGCGAGAGAGTGCGCTATCGAGACGCCTGAGGCTAATGTAGTTGCGGCGTCCCTTGACCAGGACTGCGGAAAACTCGCGGGGGATCACGCTATTGAGTAAAGGCAGATCCTTGCGGAGCAGCTGCTCCTGCAGACTAATCGTATGGGTCGCAACGACAATGCGCAGGGGCTTCTCGGGTTGGTTTTCATCCGCTGGCGGTTTGGTCGCCGCCAGGATCGTTGGCACGAGATAAGCAAAGCTCTTGCCGACGCCCGTGCCTGCTTCGACCACCAGATGCTGTTTCTCCTCGATAGCAGTTGCCACGGCGTCGGCCATTGCCAACTGCTGAGGCCGGGTTTCGTAGTTTTTCAGCCGACGAGCAATCGAGCCCTCAGGACCGAGGATATCGACTACAGCAAGAGTCTGGTTGGAAGACATTCGGCGCTTACTCGGCATCCAAATCGTGGCGAAGCTTTTTTAACCGATCAGTCGTCTCCGGAGATTCTTTCAGCTCACACAAGGGAACTAACTCTTCCATGATTTGCTCCCAATCAAGGGCATCACTTTGGCGTATGAGTATTCCCTCGATATCCGCCCAGTCTCTCGTTCTTCCCGCAAATGCTTTCAAGACGATGAGGTCTTCAGCCGAAGCGGTCTTAAGTACTACTCCCGGCAGGTACTGAAAGTCGCTGCTGCGCCTTATCATTCTCTCTTCGTAGGAGCGCCCTGCCAAAGAAATATCTAACGGCACACCATCCGAGGCAAACAAGAGGACCACTCGGCTTGCTACCGAAAAATCGTAGGCGTCATCAACGCGAGACTTGAAGTGCTTCAGGAGTTCGGTGACATATGCCGCTTCGTTTTCAAATCCTGTCAATAAGCACAGATCTGCATCCTGGGTTTGGCGTACCTCGCCCCATCGGACTAGCGCCAGCCCTCCGATGAAGCAGAACTTCCACTGGCGGTCTTGGCAGAACTTCTGGATTTCCAGAGCCGCCCTGTAAAGTCCGTTCACGATCTCCCTTTCGCGAAGATTCGTTGCATCTCAATCAGGCCGCTTGTCGTAGCAGTTCTGGCGTGCTGAAGACCTGCCTCAAGGAGCTGGTCAATAAGGTATGCATCATTCTCGTGCCGTGCGTTGCGCAGTTCCTGGCGCCGGACCTTCTCCATCGCAGGTCCTGTTCTCTTCCAGCGATCGACAAATTCTCGCGCTTCTTCGTTGGTCAATAACCCAGCTCCTTATCGTGGCTTCGAGGTAAACAACCCTTCATCAGGGCTGCTGGCCGTGGCATAGAGCTTGCGGGGGATGCGGCCTGCAAGGTAGGCCAGTCTTCCCGACTCGGTGGCGAGACGCATAGCATCAGCCATGCGCAACGGATCGGTCGCATGAGCAATTCCTGTGTTCAGCAGTACGCCGTCGACGCCGAGTTCCATGGCGATCGTCACATCGCTGGCAGTGCCCACGCCCGCATCCACGATAACTGGATAGTCAGGATCGTCCTCCTTGAGGTATTCAAGACAGATGCGAATATTGTTTGGGTTGAGAACCCCCTGCCCCGAGCCGATGGGGCTGCCCGCCGGCATCACGCTAGTCGCCCCGGCCGCTTTCAGTCGTCGGGCGATCACCGGGTCGTCGCTAGAATAGCACAACACCTGGAAGCCGTCGGCGACGAGCCGCTCGGTGGCTTCGATCGTCGCCACAGGATCAGGCAGCAGGGTTTTCGTGTCGCTGAGCACTTCCAGCTTTACCCAATCGGCCCCTGGGTTTTCCAGACCGAGGAGAATCTCGCGGCCCAGGCGGGCAACGCGTACCGCATCGTCGGCGTTGAAGCAGCCGGCCGTATTGGGGAGCAAGGTATAACGACTGGTGTCGATGAAGTCGAGCAGGTTCTTGCCGTCCGCATCAATGAGCCGCTCGCGGCGTACGGCAACGGTGATACAGTCGGTGCCCGAACGTTCGAGGGCTTCACCCATGAGAGCGTAGCTGGTATATTTCCCGGTACCGACGATGAGTCGGCTGTTGAGCGTGTGGGTGCCAACGGTCAGGGACGAGTCGCTGCAGATTTCGGTAGTCATTTATTCGTGCGAGAGGTTGTTTGTGTAACTCCGGCGATGCATGGCATCGCGGCTAAAAAGGAGTAGAGGTGTTTCACATCATCGATCCGCCATCTCCCCTCAAGAGTCTGCTTAGCCGCCGCCAACGAGGGTGACGACTTCCAGCTGATCGCCAGCTTCGATTCGCTTGTCCGAGTGGTCGCTGCGCGGCACAAGTTGCTTGTTGAGCTCGACCGCCAGATAGCGTGGATCGAGTTCCAACTCTTCCAGCAAACCGGCCACGGTAGTTTCGGGCCCCACTTCGCGCTGTTCGCCATTAACCAGGATTTGCATAAAGCACCTTTCCTTGTGCTACTCTTGATCGCGCACAAAAGTCGTGCGAAACGAGCCACCAGCGACGTGAATCAAAGGATCTTTCTGGATCTCGCCCTTGGCATTCATACTGGTGTTGAATGGCAACGCGTAGGAATGGACCTCGCCGCTAGTAGCTTCGGCAATATAAATCAAGCTCGTGCCGAGCTGCGAAGCGCCCCGCCCTCTGGGCAGATCGGCAAGTCCGGTGACCATCAGGTACTTGGGATTCTTCGAGCTATTCTGAAAGTCGGCCTGAATGTTGTACTCAAACAGCGAGGTGAACTGGGCGTTCTTGCGATTGACGACCGCGGCGCGCAGATCGCCGGTGAGGAAATCCAGAAAATAGAACGCCTCGATGCCGTTGGCAGCAGGGCCCGTGGCGATGGCGAAATTATCCTCGCCGTGGGTTGCTGTGGCGTGAACCACACTGCCTTGCCCTACGCCCAGCCAACCGGCGGCAATCAACACCCCAACAAAGATGCCTAGTACCAACAGCGCCGCGTGGTTGCACAGTCGTTGCACCATGACTCTTCTCCCATCGCACAGAACTTAGAAACTTACAGCTCAACTGGGCCAGCCGGCAGAAAGCAAGCCCGTCGCCGGGCGTTGCTCGGGCCGTTTTCCCTTGTATCGTAGCGGTTTGCGGCGGGAGAATCCAGCAGGAGGATCGAATGACCAGGGCTGAGCAACCCGTGTCGCTTAGTCGCGGTTGCCGGCAAATCGCGAGATGTAGTACATCAACGTGAGAATCGCCTGCAGGGTGGCAGCCACGTAGGTCCAAGCAGCGGCATTGAGCACGCGGTTCACGTAGACCATATCCTGATCGGCAACGATGCCGTAGTCGACCAGAAGTCTCTTGGCTCGAGCGCTGGCATCGAACTCTACAGGAAGATTAATTAGCTGAAAAAAGACAAAACCTGCAAACAGCGCAATACCGACCATGATAAGCGGCTTAGCAGCAAAGATGGCACCACCGACAATCAGCATCACGCCTGCGTTCGGGCCGAATGTGGCGGCAGGCACGGCGATATTGCGAATGACCAGCGGCGCGTAGTGCTTGGCATCCTGAATCGCATGCCCCGCCTCGTGCGCGGCGATCCCCACGGCTGCGGTCGAGTTCGATCGATAGACGTCCTGACTGAGGCGCAACACTTTTGCGCGCGGATCGTAATGGTCGCTGAGATGCCCGGGAACTTGTTCGATACCGACATTTTGAAGCCCGGCAGCGTCCAGAATGTGGCGCGCAGCAGCAGCGCCGCTAAGCCGCGCAGGAACCTGCTGAGCCCTGGCGAAAGTTGCCTTGACGCGCCATTGTGCCCAGATCATAAGCACAATGGCGGGCGAAATCATCAGAAAATACATCGGGTCTAAAAACATGGTTGCACGCACCTCGGGATTGATTAAACAGCGTCAGGCCATTTCCTGGGGAGCTTCCTGACGACCGTCGCCTATCGTTACTGTTCTGTTACGCAGAATGCTACCGGTCGGTTCGCGCGGTCGCAAGACGAATGCCGGACCCAGGATACGTAGGATATTTCGCCGGCCAGTCGTCAAGCTTGGACGGCAATTGCCTCGCCGGCCTGCCAGTCGGTTCCCTGCCTCTCGACTCGGCGGTAAAGGGTGTCGCGCTCGACCGGCTCGCGGCCTGCTTCTTCGATCAGGTGACAAATCTCCTCGACGCTGAGTATCTCGGGAGTTTCGGCCCCGGCATCGTGGTAAATCAATTCGTGCCGCACCGTGCCGTCGATATCGTCGGCGCCGTATGAAAGTGCCACCTGGGCCGTGCCCACACCGAGCATGATCCAGTAGGCCTTGAGGTGTGGCACATTGTCGAGCATCAGTCGGCTGACGGCCATGGTGCGCAGATCCATCAGCCCTGTCGACTTGGGGAGGTGGGCGAGCCCCGTGTTTTCGGGATGGAACGCCAGGGGAATGAATGTCTGGAAGCCGTCCCATCCTTCCTGCAAGACGGCGTCCTGATGCTCGCGCAGGCGGATGAGATGATCTATCCGATGGAACGGCTCTTCGATATGCCCGTAGAGCATCGTGCAATTGGTACGCAGTCCGAGCTCATGCGCCGTACGATGCGTTTCGAACCAGCGGCTGGAGTCGGCCTTGTGCTCGCAGATCTTGTTACGCACCTCGGGGTGAAAGATTTCGGCGCCACCGCCGGGCATACTGCCGAGCCCCGCCTCGATCATGTCTTCGAGCACCCAGCGGAGCGATTTGCCGGTGAGTCGGCAAAACCAGTCGATTTCGACCGGGGTCCAGGCCTTCAGATGCAGCGTCGGGTAGGTGTCGTGCAACAGGCTGATCACGTTGCGGTACCACTCGTACTTGGCCTGATGATGCAGGCCGCCAACGATGTGCATTTCGGTCGCCCCGGCGTCGACCGCTTCCTGGCCGCGAGCGAGAATCTGTTCGTCGCTCATCCAGTAGCCCTTGGCGTCGCGCAGGTCGGCGCGAAATGCGCAGAATGTACAGCGGTAGACGCAGACGTTCGTGGGATTGAGATGGGTGTTGATGTTGTAGTAAGCGAAGTTGCCGTTTTTGCGTTCGCGCACCAGATTGGCCAACTCACCCAACTCGGGGAGCGGCACCTCGGGCGAATAGAGCAGCACGCCGTCGTCGAGCGAAAGCCGCTCGCCGGCTTCTACTTTCTCGCGAATCGGTTGCAGGATCGGGCTGGAGGTGCGGAGCATTTGAATTCGGAATGGGGAGTTCGGATTGCGGAATGTTGGCGGGAATCTCGATAGCTGCGTTTTCGCAGTGCGTCGGCGGGTTTGACAGGAAGAACCGAATTATCACCCGCTGCCGAGCCAAAGGTCTAGGGTGCCAACCGCGAGGAGCCCCAGGCTGATCACGGCGTTGACGTGGAAAAAGGCGACATTGACCCGGTCGAGGTCATCGGGACGCACCAGAGCGTGCTCGTAGACCAGCAGAGCTGCCACAACGGCGACAGCAGCCCAAAAGATGGCCCCGAACGGAGGATATGCCATCGGCAGCAGGGCTAGCAGCAGGACAGTCACGGCGTGGCAGAGGGCCGCCAGACGCAGGGCGCCAGCCACGCCGAGGCGGGTCGGAATACTGTTCAGACCCGCCTGACGGTCGTATTGATAGTCTTGGCAGGCGTAGATGATATCGAAGCCTGCGACCCAGGCGAGCACGGCGCCGCTTAGGACTGCGGCTGGGATCAGATCGCCTGGGTGCTGCAACACCGTCTCGCCCCGGATGGCAATCCAGGCTGCCACTGGCGAAAGCGCCAGCGCTGCTCCAAGCCAGAAGTGGGCAAGCGAGGTGAAGCGTTTGGTGTAGCTGTAGCCACCGAGGAAGGCGAGCACAGGGACGCTCAGGTAGAGCGGCAGCCGATTGGGCAGGAAGAGCAGCGTACTGGCGATGAAAGCCGCGGCGCAAGCGGCGGTGAAGGCGATAACCTGGGCGACGCTCAGGATGCCAGCGGGAAGGTGCCGACCCGCAGTGCGCGGATTGCCGGCGTCGATCTTTCTGTCGGCCAGGCGATTGAACGCCATGGCGGCACTGCGGGCGGTGATCATGCAGAGCAGGATGCCGAGAAGTTCTTGCCAGCGAATGTCGAACTTGACGTTGTAGAGCCAGTCTAGTGAAAAAGTAAAAGTGCCAATTGTTAAGTAGCGGTCTGTCATCTCAAACGTGTTTTCTTCGATCTGGACGACGTTTCCGAACTCGCCGCTTTCTATCGCCCGCAAACGCCACGCCATCATCGCAGCGAGCAGTGCAAACGGCAGCGCAAAGAGCGTGTGGCTGAAACGAATGAGCGAAAGGAGGTGACGGATGGTGTTGAGCATTCTGTTGGCTGCTCCAGCGATCTGTCAGATCGCCGCTAGCGCCTTTCCGCTTTCGGCTTTCGGCTTTCCGCTTTCGAAGATCATTTCTCTCCCCAGCGTTTCATGAGGCAGTTTTCGATGCCGAGGTGATCGCAGATTCTGGAGACCATGAAATCAACCAGATCGCGGATCGAGGTAGCGCCGTGGTACCAGCCGGGTGAAGCAGGCATGATGATTGCGCCCGCCTTGGTCGCAAGTCGCATATTATCGATATGGGTGACCGAGAGCGGCGTCTCGCGGGGCACGACAATCAGCGGGCGGCGTTCCTTCAAATGGACTTCGGCAGCTCGTTGGATCAGGTTTCTTGCCGCCCCCTGGGCGATGGCGCTGAGCGTCGTGCCCGAGCAGGTGCAAACTACCATGCCTTGAGTGAGAAACGAACCGCTGGCGATCGGAGCACGAAAATCCTGGTAATGGTGATAGTGCAATTCGCCAATTCGGCCCGCGTTGACCGAGAGGACGTCGCTGTCGGCGGTGCCGATGCCAGCGCTGGCCTGCAGAATGCGGATTTTGCTGTCGCCTGCTGAGTCGATGTCGTCGAGCATCAGGTCGGCTGGGTCGAACTTTTTCAGGTTGACCTTCAGTCCCATTTCTTGGCGGATGACTTCGGCGCCGGTAGCGCTGATCGAAAGATGGACGTCGTAGCCGGTGGCCAACAGCACTTCGATGAGTCTCAAGGAATAGAGCGCGCCGCTGGCGCCAGTGATACCTACGCAGATTTTTTTTGCCATCGCTGGATATCTTCCTCAGGCGATCTGTCAGATCGCGGCTATGCAGTATTCTCTGATCACTGGCCTCGAATCTCTGGCCTCTTTGTTCCAACATAGAGCGTTGCTATGCCGAGGGTAAGGCCTCGGTGCGTCACGTCGGTCAGACCTGCCGCCCGCATGCGGGCGGCAAGCTGCTCGCCTTGGGGAAACTCGCCGACGCTTGCGGGCAGATAGTTGTAGGCGCCCGCGGCGCTGCGCGAGAACAATTGCCCGATGCGCGGCAGCACGTGGCGAAAATACCAACTATAAATGAATTTGAACGGCTGTCGGTCAGGTGTCGAAAACTCGAGCACGGCCACCTGGCCGCCAGGGGCGCAGACTCGCGTCATCTCGGCCAGTCCGGCATCGGTATCGGCAACATTGCGAAGCCCGAAGGCAGCACAGACAATCTCGAATCGGTTGTCATCGAGCGGCACCTGCTGGGCGTCGGCCTCGATGAACGTAATGCTCTGGCCGGCGCCGGCTTTGGCTGCTTTCTGCCGAGCGATGTCGAGCATCTGATAGCAGAAATCGGCCCCGATGATTTGTGCTTTGCCGCCGGCAGCACGATGGTAGGCCAGCGCCAAGTCGCCGGTACCTGTGCAGAGATCAAGAATCTTCGCTCCCGGAGCCGGCGGCACGATGCGAACGGTTCGCCAGCGCCAATAGCGGTCGATGTTGAGCGACAGCAGGTGATTGAGAAAGTCGTACCGACCGGCGATTTCGCCAAACATGTCGCGCACGCGAGGACCCGATTTGTCGACAGTCGTGCTCATTCAGGCCATGGTTCGGGGGGCTAAGGTCATGTTGAAATCGTCAGTATCGCAGTAGAATGGCTCGGCCGCCAGCACTAACCGCCTCTCGCACTATTTGATTAACACCTTGCGAAAGCTTGCCGTCCACTATCTGCCCCAGTTTATACCCGAGTCAGAACTGGCAGGGAGCACGGTCGTGGTGGTCGACCTGCTGCGGGCCTCGTCCACCATTTGCCAGGCCTTGGCGGCGGGAGCCAGGTGCGTGGTTCCTTGCCTGGAGATCGACGAAACACTGGCCAAGGCCCAATCGTATTCGCGAGACGAAATCGTCCTGGGGGGCGAACGAGGAGGCCGGCAGATCGAGGGTTTTGATCTCGGCAACTCGCCTGGCGAGTATTCGGCCGACCGATTGTATGGCCGTCGCGTGTTGTTCACTACGACCAACGGCACCAAGGCCCTCTCTCATGCGCGACTTGCAAGCCGGGTAATGATCGGCGCGGCCGTGAATCGCCAAGCGCTGGTTGAAGCAATCGCCGCAGAGGCCCGAATCGATATTCTTTGTGCCGGCACCAACGGCCAGGTCACTCGCGAGGATCTGCTGGCTGCCGGGGCGATCTGCGACGCACTGCTCTCGCTCGACGCGGTCGAGCATTGGGAAACCAACGAATGGGCCCAGGCAGTTCTCGCCGAATGGCAGGAGCTGAAGACGCTGGCGGGTTCCGTGGGCAATCATGTCTCCGAACAATTGGCTCTCGAATTGCGATCTACCCCGGGCGGTAAGAATCTACTGGCCCTCGACTACGACAGCGATCTCGTGCTCTGCTCCCAACTCGACACGCTGGACGTGGTTCCAGAGCTCGACCCGGCCACGGGCGAACTGCGGCTCCGGTAGACGCTGCGGCCGCTGGCAAGGTAAACTCGCAACTCTTTGAAACCCACGATATTTACGCGAAAGCAACACTTCTCATGGATATGGATAAACTTGTCTCGCTCTGCAGAAGGCGCGGGTTCTTGTTTCAGTCGAGTGAAATCTACGGCGGCATCAACGGTTTCTGGGACTACGGCCCCTTGGGCGTCGAGCTCAAACGCAACATTAAGGAGGCGTGGTGGCAAGACATGGTCACCGCGCACGACGAGCTGACAGTTGCGGAAAATGCTCCAGCGACGTACGAAATGACGGGACTCGATTGCACGATCATCATGCATCCGCAAGTGTGGAAAGTCTCAGGGCATTTTGATTTGTTTTGCGACATGATGCAGACGTGCCGGCAGTGCAAGAAGCTCGTACGAGCGGACCATGTACCTGAGATGCTTCGAGATGCTGAGTGGTCAAGATCACTCATCGAGCACTGTGTCACAGCGTTACCTGACGGAAGCTTCAGCTTCGAGAGTCCCCAAGCCCTCTCTTGGGCCAAGACAAGAAAGCTTGGCCGGAAGCTTGCACCAGGCCTCGCATTGGTTCGCAATCCGGAAGTCACCGTGTCGTGGCTAGCCGAGGACCTCGAGAGCGGAGTGCGACTTGACACACTCCATCAGCTCTTAATGTATATGGCAACTGAACAAAAGAACCAAACGGGGCTGCAAACGCCTTGTCCCCATTGCGGTGGGGATTTGACCGAGCCCCGCGAGTTCAACCTGATGTTCGAATCGCATGCCGGCGCCCTCAAGAACGACGACAACCGCGTCTTTCTGCGGCCCGAGACGGCGCAAGGCATTTTTGTCAACTTCAAAAACGTGGTCGACAGTACCCGCGTGCGTGTGCCCTTTGGTATCGCGCAAATCGGAAAGTCTTTTCGCAACGAGATCACGCCGCGGAATTTCACGTTTCGTTCGCGCGAGTTCGAACAGATGGAAATCGAATTCTTTTGCCACCCCGACAGTTCGCCCGACTGGTACAAGTATTGGCGCGACCGACGGTTTAAGTGGTACCAGGATTTAGGCCTGGCTGGCGAACGGCTGCAGCTGCGCGACCACGACGCCGATGAGCTGAGCCACTACAGCACCGGCACGGCCGACATCGAGTACGCC
>JAGQOW010000007.1:46040-71324 GCA_020427155.1 Planctomycetales bacterium
TTTCCTTTTCTCCCCGAGGGAGAGTACGGCGAATTGGAGGGGATTGCCCATCGCGGCGATTTCGATCTGCGCAGCCACATGGAAGGCAAGCTCGACCCTAAGTCTCGCCCGCTCACGGTCGAGTTGGGCGAGGATGGCAAGCCAAAGTATCGAGGCAGCGGCCGCGACCTGACGTATCGCGACGATCTGACCAACGAGCGTTTTACACCTCATGTGATAGAACCCTCGGCTGGCGCCGATCGGGCCACGCTCGCCTTTCTCTGTGAAGCGTACACCGAAGATGAGCAGCCTGACGAAAAAGGGAATATGCAGACTCGCGTGGTGATGAAGTTTCACCCACGGATTGCACCGATCAAGGCGGCAGTCTTTCCGCTGGTAAAAAAAGACGGTATGCCGGAGATTGCCCGCGACATCTATCGGAATCTCAAACAGCGATTCCCTGCCTTTTACGATGAAAAAGGGGCCGTGGGTCGCCGCTATCGGCGCCAGGACGAAGCAGGCACGCCATACTGCATTACCGTGGATGGCCAAACGCTGACCGATCAGACAGTGACGATCCGCGACCGCGATACGCTCGAACAGTGGCGCGTGAAAGTCGACGACGTGACAGAAGAGATTGCCGGGCGTGTGAGCTAAAACGAGATACTCTACTCTAGCGCTGCTTAAGTCTAGCGGTTGATCGCGATGCGGTCGGCCAGCTGGTCTATCTGGCCCCGGAGATTGGCCACTAGCATATGGGGGCTGGCAGCCTGGCTGAAATGGCTGTAGTACTGCTGGCTTGAAGAAACCTGGTGTCCAACCAGCGAGCCGGCGAGTTCCTGGATTTCGGTCAGTTGGCGATCGACGCCGTCGAGCTGGCGATTGACGCGCCGGCTGTTGCGCCACAGTCGTACCGCCATCCACGAAAGCCCCAGGATGAGCGATCCCTCGGCGGCGATCGTTGCCGTGAGTCCCCATTGCCACTGAGCCGGCAACTGAAACGCCAGCGACCAGGCGAGCAAACAGAGCCCTAGACCAAAAACCGCGACTCCAGAGAAGACCAGCAAGCTGATCATCCACGATGCCGAGCCCTGCTCTGAAGGGCCCGCGGGGCGCTGATAAGTCGCCTTCACTCGAGGCGGCAACAATTGGGGAGCAGCGTCTCGAAACACCGGCGAGTTGCCCAATTCAAGCTCGTGACGATAAGTACTTCGAAGCCTGCGGCCGATCTGCTTGAGCCGCTGGCACGTTTGCTCTCGTTCCAACTCGTTAATTGGCGGCGAGAGCTCCTGTTCGGCGGCGACTTGGATCTCGTCGAAAGAATCGAGCGATATGCCTGTGTCAGCCGGGCGGGTTCGCTGGCTCGTTGAGCCAGACTGGCGGACTACCTCGTGCTCGCACTGCGAACAGAGCAAAGGCCCCTGAGCAGAGCGCACCACCGCGGGAATATCTTGTTGACAATGACTGCACCACATGCAACTAGAGATCGGCCCAGCGGCATGTGAAACTGTAGCGATTCTGAGGTCTGTGACGCCAGCAGTTCACTCTGAATCGCTAGCAGCGGCAGGATGCTCGGGGCGATACCAATCGCCGCGCAGCCAATCGACGATCAACTCCAGTGACTTCTGCTCGAGCTGGTTCATTCGCGGGTCGTCGTGTGGAGCAAAGGCGGGCATGCGATCGTTCATCTCGCCATAGAAACGTTCGTCGGCAGGATAGCTGAGGAAATCAAGGAGCCACTGCCGCGACATGTAGCCGTCGAGCACTGGCGAGCCGATGTCCTGCATTTCGCCAAACGTATGGCAATCGGTGCAGCTAGCACCGCTGTCGAGCACATCGGCCAAGCCGCCTTCGATCAGTTTGCGGCCTTCTGCAATGAGATCGGCATCGGCGAGGTCTTGTGCATGTTGCGAAGATAACCCAGCTTCGGCCGAGAGGGCGGCGGCGACCTTCTGGAAGGCCTCCTTGATGGTTTGTCGCTGCTCGTCGTCGACTTCTTCGCCTAGCGACTCATGGACAAAGTCGAACATCTCCGAATTCCGACCATCGCTCGTGAATGGTGAGCCCTGGTAGCCAAAGTAGTGCTTACTGGCAATCCTCTCGGGATCGAGCCAGCCCCCGATCCACTCTCGTGTGCCGAGGCCGTAGAGGTTTGGCGCCGTCGGTGCGGGGTTTACCAGGTGGGCCAGATTGGGATCGGGGTCGGCTGGGTCGACATAGTTGTGACAGCCAGCGCAATGTTGCTTATAGAGTTTTGGCCCCTGTAGGAAGGGGTCGCCGTAAACGAGCGTAAGTGCCCCGGTAGGTGGAATCCTTGTCGGCGAAAGCGCCAACTCGACAACCCTCTCGGCATCGCGCTCTGCCTCTTGCTTGGCATTGAGGAACGCCTGCGAGGCATCGTAGCGAGCCTGATTCTCTTCAGTTCGCTCGTTCATTGCCGAAAAATTGTCGTCGTAAAGGGCTTGGGCAGTCAGATAGGCCGATCCGCCAAAAAGAAGTATTAGAAGCATAACGTTGAAAATATGCCCGGCCCTGGAGCGACCGATCCAAGGCATCAGAAACATCACCGTAACCACGACGCCCGGGATAATAAAAGCACCCCAGATCTCCAGTTCCCCAGGAAACCATTTCAAGAACTGAAAGAGGAATAAGAAGTACCACTCAGGTCGGGCGGCGTTGTAGGGGTTGGCTGGATCGGCAGGCGAGCCCAGCTCAGCGCCTTTCCAAACGGTCAGTGCCAACACGACCGCCAGGACGCCAAGCGCCGCCACACTGTCTTTCAGTACCTGATCGGGCCAAAAAGTGCAGTCGGGACCCCGTTCGGGGTCTTTGGCGTGCAAACCGTGACGGCGCATTAAGAGGACATGCAAACCAAGGAACCCGACCAGCAGCGCGGGCAGCACCCCAGCATGTAAGGCGAAGAAACGGGTCAAGGTCTGATGGCCGTAGTCGCTGCCGCCGACAGCGAGCTTTTTCAGAGCGGCGCCGGCCAGCGGCGCCTGGCTGGCAAGCTCGGTGCCGACATTGGTGGCCCAATAGCCTTTTTGGTCCCACGGCAACAAATAGCCTGTGAACGACAAGCCGAGCACAACCAGCATCAGTATCATGCCGGTCAGAAAGTTCAGCTCTCTGGGAGCACGATAAGCACCGTCCCAGATGATCTGGATAAAATGAAGCGCTAACAGCACGATCATCAACTGGGCCATATAGTGGTGCAGCCCTCGTAACAACCAGCCGCCCGTCAGGGAATGCTCGACGAAGAAGACGCTCTCCCAGGCGGTCTGCGTGCTGGGGCTGTAGACCATCCACAGAAAGATACCGGTGATTGCCTGCGTAACAAACGCCATCACCAGGGTGCTGCCCCAAACGTAGCGCCAGCGTGCCCCGCCGGGGACGTTCTCGTAAAGTGCTTCGTTGACGAGATCGCGCACTCCGGCACGATCATCCAGCCAGTCGATTACAGAACGGAGTGGCGTGATCATGCGGTACGGTGTTGCTCCTTGTGACCGGTCTGGAAGTCGATATACTCCACCCACACCTCGGTGACAGATTCACCCCCGTCCAATTCGACGTTGCGCAACTCGACAGGCAATCGGTCCATATCCCGGGGAGAAACTTCTTCGTCGCCGCGACTACGGCTGCCGTCCAGATTGAACGAACTTGTGTGACAAGGGCACTTGAACAGGTTGTCTCCGCTCTGGTAGCCGATCTGACAGCCGGCGTGGGGACATTTGGCCGTGTAGGCAATCGGGTCGGCAGCTTCGCCTGATCTCAACAAATAGACAGCTCCCACGCGTTGCTGCGGGTAACGGTTCCAAGCATCCTCACGATCGGCGACCACAGGAAAATAGCGGGGGATTCCATCGCCTGGCACCTGACTCAACAGGGCCACGCGCACCTGGGGGCTCTTGCTCTTGCGTAACAGGGGCGTAAAAAAAGCAACCAGCCCGGCAAGCAGCGGCGTAAGCGTGGCTCCAGCGCCGGTAATTATCGCAGCAAAAACTGTGATAAATGAGCGGCGATTCTCTGGCGGGGAGGAACTAGAATCTTGCAGCTGGGGCGGGTTCGCCATGCGGCTACCTCTTTGCGCGTCTAGTGTTTAGCGATCTGCGGCAGGCAGCGTCCACCAAAACACCCATGGAATCGGCAAGGGCGGGAGCCGCCATTATTCCATTGCCACACGCAGCGCGTCAAGAATGGCTTTGCGTGCGTCGTCCAACAACCCAGCAAACCTGATACCCGAAGCCGCCCGGTGGCCGCCGCCGCCAAATTGAGCTGCAACCTTGCTGACGTCGAAATCAGTTCGGCTGCGAAGACTCACTTTCGTCACGTTCTCTTGCAACTCGACAAAAAGCACAGCGACTTCGCTGCCGGCAACTGTATGCAACGAGTTAATCGCATCTTCGGTGTCAGTTTCGTTCGCACCCGTTTCGCTAAAATCTTCTTGAGTGACGTGAGTCGACATCAGCCGACCTTCGAGATCCGACACGACGTGGCTGAGGATTCGACCCCGCAGATGGAGCCGCGCCAAGCTATGTTGCTCGTAGAGCGCCGAGAAGATGGCCGGCGGGTCGGCTCCAGCAGCCACAAGTTTGGCGAGGGCGAGAAAAGTCGCTTCTTTAACCGAAGAAAATCGAAACCAACCGGTGTCGGTCGCAATGGCCGCAAAGAGCGATCGGGCAATCTCGGGAGTAACTTCGGCCTCCAGCCGCTCAGCCAATTCGAGAATCATACGCCCGGTCGCTTCGGCAGTATCGTCTCTGACGACGGTGGCGCCCAAATCGTCGCTGCTGACATGGTGGTCGACGACCGCCCGAGCACCGGGGAACTGTCTGACAACATTGGCCATGGGGCCCAATTGTCCCCAGGCGCTAGTATCGACAACAATCAGGGCATCGAACTCGATCTCCTCAAGTTTTATGTCCTCTCCAAGCACCTGCACTTGGTGTTGAGGATCGATGAAGAGAATATGTTCTGGTACCGCGTCGCCGTTGACGATTGCCACTCGCTTACCCCTCGACCGCAGCAATGCCGCAAGGGCCAACTCGCTGCCCACAGCGTCGCAATCTGCCCGGCAATGGGTGGTTAGCAGAAACGATTGAGACCGGTCGATGATTTCAACGAGGGGTTGCCAATCAATTGCCATAAATACTCCAACTTCTTCATGCATACCGACCACAGATTCTACGCTACCCAACGATACTGCGTACCTCGATAATGTCGTTCTCCAGCTGCGCAATCAATTGTTCTTGGCTCTCAAAAGCAACAATTTCTCGTAACCGTTCCAGGAACTCGACCTCAAGCGGTTGGCCATAAAGCGACTGGTCGTAGTCGAGCAAATGCACTTCTACTTTGACCTGGGATTTTCCGAATGTAGGGTTGGGTCCCAGGCTGATCGCAGCTGGATGGGAAGTAGAATCGACCCAAGCCCGCCCCGCGTACACGCCCGTCTTCGGAAGCAAGGTATCGACAGCTTCAAGGTTGGCAGTCGCGAATCCCAACTTGCTGCCCCGCCCATCTCCATGAGTTACCATACCGCGAATTCGATAAGGTGCCGAGAGCATCTGCGCCGCCAGTGCCACTTGCCCATCGCCGATCAGTCTTCGTACGCGCGAGCTGGAGACCAACTGGCCTTCGAGTTCCACCGGATCAACCACATCAAGCGAGATTCCAGCCGCGGCGGTCAATTGGCCGAGCAATTCCACATTTCCCTCGCGATTGTGTCCGAAGAAAAAATTGGGACCCTCGACCATGGCCCGAGCGGCTAGCGACTGGCAAACAATTGAGTCGAAGAACTGTTGCGCCGAGAGCCTGAGCAATCGCTCATCGGTGGGATAAGCAATGATTCTGTCGACGCCCTGCTCGCCCAAAAGTTGCGCTTTGCGTTCAACCCATGTCAGCGGGGGTGGGCACTGCTCGGGGCGCAGGATTCTCGCGGGATGAGGGTCGAACGTAAACACGAGCGCCGGACCGCCGACTTCCCGCGCGCGCTCAAGTAGTAGCTCTACAATACGCAAATGTCCCAGATGCACACCGTCAAAATTACCAATTGCAACAGCCCCCCCACGAATTGACTTGGGAAGCTGATGGATATCTCGCAGGATCGGCACGAATACTAAATCTTAATCTGAGGAAGCAGGAGCACTCGCTTGTGCAGTGGCATTGCCAAGATTATTCTGCCAGTGGCTGCTACGGTCAACGAGGGCTACTTGCCCAAAATCGGATCGCAGCATGGCTCAACAGCCATTTCGCCACCAGCCTATGGTCTCGTAGTCTAGATCCCTGCTTCCATGCCCGACCAGCAAACCTATCTTGCTTCTGATATCGCACCGCGACTAGCGGCCATCGACATTGGCAGCAATAGTATTCGGCTGGTGGTGGCCGAGGCAGAATCGGGCGGTCGTTACAGAATATTGGACGAGGAGCGCGAATCGACGCGGCTCGGACGTTCGTTGGCCACGACGGGTACGATCGACGAAGAATCGATCGAGTCCTCACTGGCTGCTTTGCGGAGGTTTCAAGCGATCATCGCGGGACTCGGCGTAGAAAGCTACCGTGCTATTGCCACCTGCGCCGTTCGCGAAGCGAACAACGGCAAGGAATTCTGCTCGCGTGTCAAGCAGCTGCTTGATATGGACGTCGAGGTGATCAGTTCTCAGAAAGAGGCCCATTTAGCTTTTCATAGTGTGCGACGGCGTTTCGATCTGAAAGGAAAGAACACGCTGCTGGCCGACATCGGCGGCGGCAGCACCGAGATCGTCCTGGCCTCGGATGAACTGATCGAGGCGATCTATGCCACCTCGCTGGGAGCTGTTCGGCTGGGCGAGAAATTTGGCGGTGGACAGTCGCTTGCCGGGGATGACTTCGATCGGATGCAGAAGTGGATCGATCGGCGCCTGAAGAAAGCTACCGAAAAGCCAGCGGTTCCCCTCCATCTGCTGATCGGCTCGGGAGGTACCTTCACCACGCTGGCGGGGATCGTGATGGCATCCAAGGGGCAATCTCGCTTGCCGGTCGCAGGATGCCAGGTCGCGCGTGCCGAGCTACGACATCTGATCGACCGCTTGCGAAAGATGTCGCTCAAGCAGCGGCGCGACGTCGCGGGGCTTAACCCGGACCGGGCCGACATCATTGTGCCGGGACTGGCCATCATCGATCGCATCATGCGACACTTTCATGTGAACCTGCTTCAAGTTCACAGCTATGGCGTGCGCGATGGACTACTGCTCTCGATGATTGAGCAGATTCAGGGTGGGGTGAAAACTGAATTAGTCGATGTGACAGCTCAGATCGAACGGTTCGCTACCGCCTGCAACGTCGAGATCGAACATTCACGTCAGGTCGCCAGGTTGTGCGCCGAACTATTTGAGGGAATCTACAAGCTTTACGAACTCGATCCGGAGGACGGCCGCCTGCTCGACGCAGCGGCACGATTGCAGGACGTAGGCTACCTGATCAACTACGAGAAACACCACAAGCACTCCTATCACTTGATTCTTCATAGTCAGATCGAGGGCTTTCTTCCCGAAGAGCTCGAAATCATTGCCAACGTTGCTCGCTATCATCGCGGCACTGAGCCAAAGAAGAAGCATGAGAATCTCAGACGCCTCAGCGATACCAACTGCCAGCGGGTCCTCGTGCTGGCCGCGATACTGCGCTTGGCGGGCGGTCTAGACCGTAGTCACAATCAGACGGTGCGCTCGGTCGAGGTCCGAGGAGCGAAAAAACAAGTCGAATTGGTCGTATCTGCCGATGAATACCCCGAGGTCGATCTCTGGGCAGCCCGTCGCCGCGCCGGACTGTTTGAAAAGGTTTTTGATGCCGAAGTAACCATTCGCTGGGAAGGGGCCGCTAGTGCAAAAGCCTGATCGAAGAAGTTCGCGAAACTGACTCCTGGGCTTTTTGAACCGCGTAGCGGTCCGGCTAAGTCGTTGAGAATTCTGGAGAACTGGTAAGTCTGAACTACTTAGTTATTGCAATCGCTTTGAACGCAGCGGGAAGATAATCGATCAGGTCGCTGGCAACGAGTGAAACCTGCCCCAATGCTGCCGCAGCAAGATCGCCTGCCAGGCCATGAACATGCGTGCCCAAGCGGGCGGCGTCCCAAGGCGTCATGCGTTGCGCCACGAAAGCAGCTATCACACCCGTGAGACAATCGCCCGTGCCGCCTGTTGCCATGCCAGGGTTGCCTGTCGCGTTGACCGCGTAATGCTGGCCATCAGCGACGATGGTTTGGTGCCCCTTAAGCACGACAAACGTTTTGCCTGTGGGATCGCGGCGACAAATCGCAGCCGCCTGCTCAGCCCGTTCGGCCAGATGCTCTGCGCAGGTTGCCCCGCTGAGTCTCTGGAATTCGCCCGGATGGGGAGTAAGGATTCGCCAACCGGCGGGCGACTGAAGCAACTCAGGCCGTTGGGAGATCGCATTGAGAGCGTCTGCGTCGACGATCATTGGCCCTTCAATCGAACCATAGAGCGTTTGGACCAGACTTGCCGTTCCAGGCGCCAACCCCAGCCCAGGACCAATCGCAATGGCGGACATGTTCTTGGCGGTCACAAAGAGGCCATTGCAGATCTCTAGACGAAGTTCGTCGTTGCACTCGTCTCCTAGCCCGAGAGTCATGTACGAGGGCTCCCAGGCAGCGACCGACGATTGAATTGCACGCGGCACGGCCACCGTCACAAGTCCCGCCCCACTGCGTAATGCCGCCTTGCCCGCCAGCGCCGGGGCTCCGGCCATACCTCGCGAGCCGCCGATGATCAGCACCCGACCGTAGTCGCCTTTGTGGCTGTTCGCCGCTCGTGGGGCAAGCTGGTGAAGCGGCGATTGTGAGGCATCTTCCAACGGCATCGAGCCCTCTCCAGTTTGTTAATCATGACGTCGCTTGGCAACGAGCCCCGCCAGGTAACCCGCCTTGAATCCTGCATCGATATTGACGACGGCGACATTGCTGGCACAACTGTTGAGCATGGCCAGTAGCGCGGCAAGTCCTCCCAGATTGGCGCCGTAACCGACGCTCGTCGGCACTGCAAACACAGGACAAGCCACATAGCCGCCCACGACGCTCGGCAGCGCGCCCTCCATTCCTGCCACGACGACAATCGCATCGGCATGGGAGAATTCTGCCAATCGCTCGGGCAACCGATGAGGTCCGGCCACACCTACGTCGTGTACCATCGTGGCTCGTACTCCCATCCAGCCGAGCGTTTCGCGAGCCTCCTCCGCGACAGGCAGGTCGCTGGTCCCGGCAGTGATGACAGCCACCTGACCCACCGGTTTGCGCTGTCTGGCCGATTCTACGCGCAGCGTGCGGCCAACCTCGTTGTAGGCCGCCTCGGGAAATACTTCCTCCAAGGCCGTTGCCTTGCGACTGTCGAGACGCGTAACCAGAACGGGTTGCGAGTGATCCAGAAGTTGACGGGCGATTTGCGCAATGGCTTCGATCGACTTGCCTTCGCCGTAAACAACCTCGGGAAAGCCGCAGCGCGCCTGTCGATCGAGGTCAACCGAAGCAATCGCAGGCTTTGGAACTGCCTCGGCGGCAAGCCGCAGGAACTCCTCGGCCGAAATCTCCGCCGCGGCCAGCCGACCAGCCAAAGTCACAAGTTGATGCGAGTCCATATCGTCAGTCTACACAGCAACCGGCAGACAAGACAGTAGCTGCTGCTTCAGTGTGAACTGTCGGACTGAGATGCTCGGCCGGGATTCGGTACAATGGGGCAGCTTCTATGCACCCGAGAGTATTCAAGCCGTGTCGACGCCTGAACAACGAATTGCCTGCTTTGGCGGTATCTATAGCAACCACCTTGCGCTCTCAGCGGCGTTAGCCGATGCGAGGCGTCGAGGTGTTGATGCGATTTTTTGTCTTGGCGATTTCGGCGGCTTTGGTCCCTCGCCCAATCACAGCCTAGAACTCTTGCGCGATAGTGGCGCGATTTGCATCCAGGGAAACTACGACAATTCGATCGGCAACCAACTCGACGATTGTCAGTGCGGCTATACCGACCCTCGAGACAACCACTACGCTCAAGTCAGCTACGAATACACTTTGCGAAACACCGCTGCCGACCATCGGACCTGGATGCGTTCGCTGCCTGAATCGTTGCGTTTTGAACTTGGAGCGATACGCGTCTTGCTCTCCCACGGCAGTCCACGAAAGATGAACGAATTTCTTTGGGAGAGTACCACTTCGACGCATTTTCTCGAGTATCTGGCTGATCATTATGATACCGACTTGATGCTTGCAACTCATACGGGAATCAAATGGGAACGCCAACTTATGGCAGGTCGCAGGTTTGTAAACGTCGGCGTCTTGGGACGTCCTGAGAATGACGGAGCTCAAAACGTCTGGTACACCTTGCTGGAACGCGTCGGGTCAAAGCTCAAAGTAGAGTTTGTGCCTGTCGAGTACGACCATATGCGGCTTGCCGCCGAGATGAGGACCGCAGGGCTACCAGAGGAATTCGCCGAGACCATTGTTAGCGGTTGGTGGACAACCTGCCTGGAAGTCTTGCCCAGCAAAGAGCGCAAACGCGGAGCTTACTGAGACGAGGTATCATCTGGATTCGTTACCCAAGCCAAAAGCCTTCCTGTAAATGATCTAGGGCGTTGCAAGGCGGAAGCATATACTCCCCCCCAAATTACGATTCTCTTCTCTGAGAAGTCATCAATCATGCACGAGGTTTTCTACAAATGGGCTTGAAAAGAGAATTCGAGAACCAAGGCAATTGGCTTTTTCGCTGGCGAAGCTATTTCCCGGCTCTCTTCTTGCCTTTAGTACTTCTTGCTTTTGTGGGCTACCACTATCCCTTTGGCAGCTACCAGCTTCACGAGCAATGGGAATCCATGTGCTTGGCCATTTCTGTGCTAGGTCTGGCCATTCGGGCAGGAACCATTGCTTACACTCCAGCCGACACTTCAGGCCGAAATACGAAAGAACAGGTCGCCGCCTCACTGAACACAACGGGCATCTACTCCTTGGTGAGACACCCGTTGTATCTGGGGAACTACCTTATAGTCTTAGGGGCCATTCTGGCGCCCGGAGTCTGGTGGCTTCCAGTCGTCTTCACGCTAGCTTTTTGGTTGTATTACGAACGGATCATGTTTGCCGAAGAGACGTTCCTGCGCAATAAGTTTGGCGAGGAGTTCACAAGTTGGGCAGCAGCAACTCCGGCCTTCGTTCCACGCCTGACAGGTTGGAGGCCAAATCGATTGCCGGGCTGTTGGAAGAATGTCCTAAAGCGCGAATACACCGCCCTGATGATGCTTGTGCTGCTGCATACCGGGATGGAATTCGTAGAACACCTGGTCATTGACAGGCGAGTTGTTTATGAACCCTTTTGGGTTGCATTCCTGATAATCGGTACACTGACGTATCTGGCTCTACGTGCTCTGAAGCGACATACAAGCCTCTTGAACTCCGCTGGCCGCTAGGCCTCTTACGCAGCAGCGCTAACGGTAACGAGCTCGTCGTAGACCGACTGTACATGTTCTGGCTCGACGGTGTGCTGGCCCGCGGCACAACCGACAACTAGAGCCAGATCGCAGAGCCGATTGATCTTGCGCGGAATCCCTTGCGAAAGATGGTGGACCAGGTCGATCGCTGCCGGTGAAAAGATGTTGCGAGTCGCTTCGGCCGCCTGCAGACGATGCTTGATATAGCTCGAAGTTTCTTCCGTAGCGAAAGGTTTGAGAAGCACTTTCATATCGAGCCGTTCGTCGAGCGACGCAATGCGCTGCATGGCCGCGAGTATTGGCAACTGGCCCTGCAGAAGCAATGTAAACAACGGTTGTCCCTGGCGATGGAAGTTCAAAAGCAGACGCAAAGTCTCCAACAGTCCGCTGTCTTCGAGCAAATGGGCCTCGTCGACGACGACCACCGCATGTTTGCCAGCCCGGGCATTCTCATCGAAGAAAAACTCTAATCGGCGCAGGCTTTCTTCGATCGTCAGCTGGGGAGGGTCGCCGGCTGGCGCCCCCAACTCCTCGGCCAGGTACACGAGGAAGTCGCGACTCGACATGAGTGGAAAGACTATATGCACAAACGGACCGATAGTTTCGTTCAATTGGCCACGGAGTTGTTGGGTAAGCAGCGTCTTGCCAACTCCTGGGGGTCCTGCCAGCAAGATCGCACCCCGGCGACTGTCAACCGCGTAACGCAACTTGTTCAGCACCGCCTGTTGAGCTTCTCCCTGGTAGAAGAATCGCGTATCTGAGGTGGATTCAAACGGCTTGGTAGCAAGTTGCCAGTAATCGTTGTACATGAGGCAAGGCTGTGGCTTGAAAAGGTAGGCAGCTAGGATGTTAACGACGCTGAAGCATTTCCGATAAGCCCCAGGCAGGTCGGGCCAAGCAGCTTCATCAGTTGATCGACAGCCTGGGTGAATTCGCCGTCGGTCGCTGCCGTATCGGCAACGAGAATCGAGGCGTCGATTCGACAGTACTCGAGTAGCTTCCTGACAACTTCGAACTGGGCACCCTCATCAGGTGTCCCCAAATCGAATAACACCAGATCGTAATGGTAGCGCAGTACTCCTGCGCTAACCGACGTTTGAATACTGGTCAACAATTCGCCAGGCGCAGGATCGCTGCCGCTGAGCGGCAGCAAGGCGATACGATCTTCGATGGAACTTACGACCGCCTCGGCAAGCGGTACTCGACCTGCGAGGACGTCTTCCCAGCCTGTATCAAACTCGAGTCCCAGCTGTTTTGCCAGCGTGCCTGAGGCGAAATTCGCGTCGACGATAGCGACTGCTTTCCCTGTGCGAGCCAACAAACGCGCCAAGCACATCAGCACCATCGAACAACCGACGCCCGACCGCAGTCCCGCGATGCCGACCATCGATTGCCCTTCTTCACTGGCGCTGAGCAATTGCTCGACCACGGGGCTGAGGAGCTCGCTGTGGGCAGCCAAGAGGCAATCGGCGTTTTCTGGCCAGCGGAAAGCGTCGACTTCAAAAACCGGCTCGAAAGTCGCCGTAGCTGCTTGACCCGGCGCGGCAAACGTTGAGAGCGGCCGGCGCTCGGCTCCCGAAAACTCGCTGCCTGCTAACAGCTCTCGCTGCATCGCTGCCGTGTCGGCATAGGCATCTGCGCTACCAGCAATCCGGAAATGCGGAGCGGGAATCGGCTCAGCAGCCATCGGCAACACGGCCCCCTGTGGCGGCGCGACATGCTCAGGATCGGGAGCATAGGCTCGAATAAATGCTTGGTCGATTTGGCTCATACGATTGACGCTTTCGGCTGCTGGATGCCAGGCCGTGCTGCCGCGCAACACGAAGTAGATTAACGTTTGCTCGAATCGACAGCTCCCGCCGGCTCGGTCAAGTTAGCCACATCGGCCTGAGGCGTGCTCTGCGACGCCGTGTCGGCTGTATCGCTTTGGACTGCTGGGCTAAGCTTCGCAAAGTCGAGCGCCGTAGGGCGATTGGTAGTCGGAAAACCGGTTGGGCCCGCCGAGTTCACGACCTCATTGGTGTCGACCTGGCTAGTTTGTTCGGCGATCGATCCGACTTTCGACGGCACTGGCATCGGTTCTTCGATCGATAAAGACACTTCCTCCTCGGGAGTCGGCGGCTCCGGTGTGGCAGCACCCTGTTCGACTTCCCACCAGGGTGTGTTGCCAACGGCAGCGTCGTCATTTGAAGTCGAACTGGTGGCAGGATCGAAGCGGGAGAATTCTGGCACAAAGTCGGACTCTTCTCCGGCTATTGCTTCGAAGCCAATCTGGGCCGGGTCGCCAAACTCTGTCGTCAAGCGGCCGGGGCTGACGATCAACCAATACAACAGACCTGCAGAGGCGACCAAAGCCAGCGCGACGATCGCGCCGGCGAAAGGCGCGACCAGGGCATGGAATTGGCACAAAGCCTCGCCCACCGGAGTCGAACGTGTCGGTTGCCCGAACGACGTGTCCGATCGTGTCTCTTGCTTGCCATTGTCGTGCGTTTTCGAACGGTAGCTCTTGTGAAGATGCGATCGTGACTGCTTGCTCAAAACTTCGCGTTTCGGCCTTGGCCCGCTCTCGTCTGCCAAATGCTGACCGTCGATGAAATAGGTTCTCGTAGGCGCCTCTTCAGACGAGCTGAGTACACGTTTCTCGCATTCTTCTACCGACCTTTCAGCAGACACGCTCGGCCCATATTCTGTCGCACTGGCATGGGGAAGTCGTGCCAGCACGATCGGCCGACGACCAAAAGATCGCCTCGGAGCAGGCATGCCGTCAGTTCGCGTTGGTACAGCCACGTCGATCCGTCCCGGGATAGGTGTTTGCCAAAACCGGTGCTAGCAGATTCGTTCTGCGCAGCGTCCGGCAGTAATCACTATCGGTAACGATTGTACCGGTCTTGAGGATCAGAAGGTGCTGTCACATTTCGCAAGAAACTGTGCCTGCCTGGCAGCACCAGGAACCGCTTAGCGAAGTGAGCGCCAATCGGTGGTTGGCCAGAGAAGTGTCATGCCGTCGCGGCCTGCGGTCAGTGCAAAGCGGCTGTCGGGAGAAAAACTTACCGAGGTCAATTCCTTTTCATGACCAAGCAAGGTCAGGATTTCCTTACCCGTTTGAGCGTCCCAAAGCTTGGCCGTATTGTCTTCGCTGCCAGTCAGTACCCTCTTTCCGTCGGGCGAGAAGGCGACCGCAGTGATACCATCAATATGGCCTGCCAGCTTCAAGAGCGGTTGCCCCGTATTGGCATCCCACACAATGGCGGTGTTGTCCTCGCTGCCAGTTACGACCCGCTGCCCGTCACTAGAGAATTCGCCACATAAGACGCCCCAAACGTGGCCTTCGAGCGTCAGTTGCAGTTGGCCAGACCGTGCATCCCAAATGCGCGCCGTCTTATCGTTGGCAGAGGTCAGCACGCGCTGGCCATCGTGGCTAAACCGTGCCTGACGAATTCGCGACTCGTGGCCGCGAAACGTAACTGCGGAAGCTTTACCCGTAGCTGCTTCCCAAAGTCTCGCCGTGCCGTCGTCGCTACCAGTGAGCACCAAAGCTCCGTCGGGTGAGAACTCGACGCTATTGACATAGCCGTTATGAACTCCCTCGAGCTTACGAATGGCCTGGCCCGACTCGATGTCCCAGATCTTGACCGACTGATCCCAACTGCCAGTCACAAGGAACTTGCCATTGGGTGAGATATCGGCGGCAGCAACCGTGCCGTGCGGACTGAATCGTCCTTGCGGAGCGCGGGTCGGGAGTTCCCACAACCGGGCATCGTTCCCGCCGACTGTCAGTACGTGGTCTCCCACGGGATCAAACCGAGCAGCCCAAATTGTCCCGCCGCGGCCAAAATTTAGCCATGCCTGCCCTCGGTCAACGATTTCTTCGCCCGTCTCTAGCCGCCACATGCGTACAGTGCCGTCGGCGGCACATGCAGCCATCGCCAACTGCCCGTCCGGCGAGAGGTCGACCGAAGTGAAGGCCACATCTTCGGTCGGCTCGATGGTGCGCAACACCTTGGCATCTACCAAAGACCATAGCCGCAGGGAGCCGTCGTCGCAGCAGGTGAGCGCTAGCTTGCCATCGTCTGAAACGTCCATATCGGAAACCCACTCGGGATGGCTGAGCACAAGCTCTTTCAACTCGCGACCAGTTGCCACATCCCACTGTCCACAGGTGTTGTCGCCGCTGGAAGTTATCAACCGCTGCCCGTCGCGAGAAAAGGCCATGGCCGTGATCGAACGGCTATGTCCCAACAGCCAGGCAGAACCAATCCACTGGTCGCCTTCATGTCGCCACAGGCGGCATCGACCGCGATCGTCGCCCGTGGCGATCCACTGCGCCCCCGGCGAGAACTGAGCAGCGGTGATCGCTGCTTCGTGTCCGGCAAGTACGGCAACTTGTTCGCCGGAGTGCGTGTCCCAGACCACGGCATCGTTTCCATCACTGCCGGTCACAATCAAGTGCCCTTCGTCCGACACTCCCAAGGCCGCGGTGCGACCTGTCGAGGGGAGTTTCAGAATCTCTGTTTTGGAAGCCACGTCCCAGATTCGCGTTGTTCCGTCGCCGGCCCCAGTGGCTAGCCTGTCGCCGCCGGCAAAAAAGCGCGCCGAAGAAGCGAGAAACTCGTGCCCCTCCGAGAATCTTTTCAGCAGTTGCTGCCCTGCGACATCCCAGAGGGCTGCCGTGCGGTCACGGCTAGCTGTAACAATCTGGTCGCCAGCGCGCGAAAAACGCGCATCCAACACCGCATCGGCATGGCCTACCGCGTCGTCCTTGCCCAAGTGCAACGATTCGCCATAGAGCTGGGGCTGCCAGATCTTCATTTGGCGGTCGCGTCCGGCAGATAGTAGCCACTGCCCATCGGGCGAGAAGGCACAGTCGCGGACCTGGCTGGCATGTCCTCGCAGTACGGCCGTCTCGCGATCTGAGGTGAGATCCCAAACCCTCAAGACATTATCTTGGCCGCCGGACACCAGTTGTGAGCCATCGGGAGAAAACACCAGCGCGCGAACGGGTCCATCGTGAACTGCCAACTCGCGAAATGGAGCCGGAGGATCTGACAGCTGATCCAAACGGCGAGCAATATCCACTGGCTGGACTTCGTCAGGATTCCATAGCAGCACGCGGCGATCGTCGCCGGCAGTCGCTACGGTAGTGCCGTCGGGAGAGAATTGGGCAGCGTAAACTGGGCCACGATGCTTGGTAAACTCGGTGAGAATCTCATATTGTCCGTTTGCCCGAAGCTCCCAGACGATCGCTTTGCCGTCCTGGCTCGCAGTGACAATTCTCTGGCCATCGGGAGAGAACTCTGCTCGCCAGACCCACCAGCTATGTCCTTGCAGCGTCTGTTCGAGCTGGCCCGTCTCCAAATCCCAGATTCGGGCCGTATTATCGTAGCCTGAGCTCAGCAATCGCCGTCCATCGGAAGAGAACCGGGCACTCAGCACCGCGTCGGTATGCCCTGCGAGCGTATGTAGCAGAGCACCGTCTTCCACCGCGTAGATGTGGATCGTACGGTCGCTACTGCCGGTGGCGAGCCGCTTGCCGGCCGCGTCGAAGGCCACGGTATGGACGTATTGACCGTGGCTCAACGTATGAAGCATTTCGCCCGTCTGGCGGTCCCAGAGTTTCGCCTTTCCGTCAAAATCGCCACTGGCCAGCAACGTACCGTCGGGGGAGAAAGCAACCGCTTCCACCGGACCCTCCAGGTTCCAATCGCGACTGCTAAGCCGAGTAAGGTAAGCGAGTCGACCCCACTCCCAATGGCATAAATCAGCGGGGCACTCGTCGAGCAATTCCACCGCGCGATCAAACGCATTCTCGTCGATCTTCGCACTAGCCAGGCCGATACGAGCCACATAGGCCTCGTACTCTTCGGCTTCTTTCGCCAGTTTGGCAATTTGCTCCGCTTCGATTGCCCGATCGCGGGCGACGATTGCTTCCTTGCGAGCAATCTCTTCTTGATCGCGAGCGGCAACGGCCTCGATGCGGGCAATTTCCTCTTTGTCGCGGGCGGCGACCGCCTCGGCTTCCGATTTGACGGCTCGATCGCGAGCTACTTCGGCCTCCTGCTTGGCAATCGCTTCTTTATCGCGGGCAGCCACTGCCGCAGCTTCAGATTTGACGGCCTGGTCGCGTGCCACCACGGCCGCAGCCTCAGCCTCGATCGCCTTGTCGCGCTGAGTACGGACCGCAACATAAGCCACCGAAACGATACCGACCACGGCGACAACCAAACCAGCCACCGTTGCTTTTAGGATTTTGACTCTGCGATGTCGCGATTCGCGTTCGCGGCGGCCCGATTCAAGCCGTTCGAGCAGTTCGCGATGCTGGTCGTTGCCCGCATCTAACAACGAAATGCCCAAATCGAAATCGCCGCGTCCTAACGCCGAGTTTGCATACGCCATCTGAGCGGTTGAAAGAAAGTCCTGCGCTCGGCGATTGTCTCTCCAAAGTGCGAGCGCCTCTTGGAATCCATACAGGGCCCTCGAGAAGAGATCGTAATCATCCGCTTCTTGGGCAGCGGCGAGGTTCTTGGCCGCGCTGTCGGTCAGTAGCACGCTTTCTGAGTGAGACTGGTACTGTCGAATCGCCGACTGGAAATCTTGCACCGTGGCGTATCGATCGGTCGGCGCCGTGGCCATCGCCAGCAAAGCAATGTCCATCAACTCGCCAGTGTGATCGGTCGAGACGATTTGGTTTTTGGCTGCTGAAAACAAGCAAGCCATAACAGTTTTGCCGGTATGCGGAGGACGTCCGGTGATGACCTCGAAGAGTATTGCCCCCAGCAGGTAGATGTCACTGGCAATAGTAATCTGATCGATCGGCCCCGTGGCCATCTCAGGAGCCATGTATGCCGGTGTTCCGCCCATCACGTCTGACTGAGTCACTGAGGCGGCATTGGGAAACTCGGGACTGATACGCGCCAGGCCCCAATCCATCACCAGCACTTCGCCAAAGTCTCCGAGCATGACATTCTCGGGCTTTAGATCACGGTGCAATACGCCGTTGGCGTGGGCAAAAGCGACCGCATCGGCAACACGCAGCAAGATGTTTAGATTCTCTTCGAGCGGTCTTTCCTTGAGAACATCATTCCAAGGGGTGCCTCGCACCCGCTTCATCGAGTAGAAGAGCGCCCCTGAATCGTTGGCGCCCAAGTCGTAGATGGGCACGATATTGGGATGGTCGAGCTCACCCGTTACCACAGCCTCGGAGATGAATTTCTCACGTTGTTCATTGGACTGGCCGTCGGCTTGCTTGAGCATCTTGACGGCCACGGTGCGCGCAATGGCAGACTGCCGGGCGGCGTAAACCACCCCCATGCCGCCTTCGCCGATGATATTGATCAGCTCGTAGTCGGGAGCTTCTGCGGCAGAAGCCACGGGTTGTCCCGCTTCCTTCTCCGAACGGAAGTGGCGCGACTTGACAATCAAAGAAGACTTCGAAACGAACGATCCCGTGATAGTCTCTTTCTGACGGATTGTGGCGCCCGGGTCTGTCGCGCCGGCTCCCGATTGACTGCCCGCAACATTGTCGAGCCATTGAGCCGTTACCATGCTCTCTGATACGTCGGGATCAATTTCTGTCGTGAGCTCGATTGTCTTTTCGCCGCCAAACGATACGGTGGGCGTTCCTTGACGTTCGACGAGTTCTTCTATTGCTTCAGGCCTATCCTCCACGAACTCGCCAATATCAAACTCCATCGTTTGAATCGTGTCGGGATCGGACTTGGGCGATGCCTCTTCGACAAGATCAGCGGGGTCAATCGTGTCGAGCTCGTCGAGCACCCCAGGTTGCTGCGTTACGGGGGGCTCCTTCTCGACCGTTGCCTGGATGTCTTGGACTGACCGACGAGGAATGTCGCGCAGTATCGCGCCGCAATGCGCGCAGTGCCCCGCAGCGAGCGACGCCTCGTCCACAAGAGCTTGACAGCCTGGGCAGTTCTTCATCGTGGTCTCAGAATACGGATGGAAAGGAAGTTCGGCAAAGCGACACGGACTGTCTGATGAACCGACTCTCCTAGTTTCGATTGTAATTGAGAAGTCTCGCAGCCGGCGCCGCTTAACGGTTTTTCCGTCTGGGAGGGTATCGCAGCCGCAATTGTTTCCAATGCCGCGGCCCAGCCTGGAGCAACGCACGGTCGACCCGAGCGGCCCACGACTGGAAGGAGGTGGTCGCGACGAGTCCCGCAGCTGTGGGAGCCCAATCCAGCTGCGTCGGGCCCGAATCCGAAATCGCCGGGGATTCGCTCGTAGGCAAATCGAGGCGGCCGGAGGTGTCGTCCGGAAGTTCCTCGGCGGGGCCTGCCTCTTGCTCTGCTGCCGGGGGCCTTAGTTCCAGCTTTTGGACTTCCGCTGGTTGCTGGGTGGCTTCATCGGTAGGCGGCCGGTCTCTCGTCCCTTCCGAGTCGTCACCCGGATCAATCACCTTTCCGTTGCGTACGTAGACTTCAATCACCAGGCGACGTGTGTTCGTCTCCAGCCGTACCAGGAAGATCGCATAGTGGTTGTCAGGCAACTCGCGGAACAATCCTGGCAGGTCGTCGAGCACTTCCGTCTTCAGGCGATACCCTTCGCCCAGTTGTCCTGCAGCGTCAATCACTCGCAATTCCAAGAACCGATCGGTTGTGATACTGGGATCGCCGCTGGCAGCTCGCAGGTCGGTTCGCCGCAGCGACTCTTCGACGGTAGTGGAAGCTTCGAGAAACACACCTTCCTGAGAATCGCGCGGGAACAGCAACCGAGGGACTTGAGGGGTCGTGTCGATATGCACTGGGTCGGTGCCGTCGCCGGGATTGGATATCGCAACCGTTCTGATCTGGCTCATTCCGTCGGCTTGTACCCCGGGCTTGCCAAAATCGTCGTCTCCCACAAACACATTAATCACGATGTCCGAGGAAGGGCTCAACGGATTGGGCGGACCCGAGTATTTGTGTTTGAGAGTCACCGTAAACGTGCCGGGACCGTCGTAAGTCGTTGGATCGATCACATAGGGCATTGGCCCGGGCAGCGCGGGATTGCCGGGATCTCGAATGTCTCCCCAGTCGACATAAACATAAAGCGTGTCGGCGCCCGGATCGTCAAACTGAATCGTCAGAAACGTCTCACCCTTAATATTGACGTCGGTCGCCTCAATGATTGGCTCAAGATTCGGGCTTACGTTCAGGACTGTCACATCGATCGATCTGGCATGCATGCCGCCGTCATCGTCGATCACCGTGACCACAATCGTGTAAAAGTTGTCCACCGCAACGTCGTCAGGATTGACGGTGTCGTTATCCGCATAAAAATGGCTGATGGTAAATGAACCGGAACTGCCCGAGGCTACCAGCGGAATGGCCTCGACCGTGCCGTCTCCCCAGCGAATCGTCGCCGTGTGGGTATCGAGCGATCCAATATCGCTGTAAGTACCGCTCACCGTGACGATATTCGCCTCGTCAATCATCGTGGGAGTAACTGAGAGCGTTTCAATCACCGGCGCTACGTTCTTCACCAGCACGCTCGTTGCGCCGCTGGTCATCCCCCCGTCGTCGTCCGTCACCTTCACCGTTATCGTGTAGGGCACCTCCGCCGGGCCGGTCGGCGTATCGTCCAGGTACTGATGGCTCGTCCCCAGGTAGCGCTCCCCTCCGTTCAGCTGTACCGTGCTCGTGCTCCCGTCGCCCCAGTCAATCTCAATCGTGTGCAGGGCGAGCTCGTCGGGGTTTTCGAAGGTGAGTTCGAGTTGGGCAAAACCGTTTTCATCGATCGGCATCAAAGGCGCGATTTCAAGATTTGACGGAGACGATTCACCTTCGTCTGTGCCAGCCAGCGGCGTAGTCACGCTAGGGTCGGGACCCGCGCTTGGATTGTCCAACTGACCTGCTTGCACAAACTCGCCTGCGTCGCTCGGCGGAGCAAGCAGTAGACCGGCCGCCGACGCGTCGAGCAGTCGTCGATTCTCCAAACGTCGCGGAGCAAATGGCTCGGCAGCGAGCAACCGCGATTGGCCGATGCCATGACGAGCAGACAGAAAGCGTGCGAATAGCGAGAAGAGTCCCATGGTTCGATTATTCGAACAAACGGGTAACCTTGTCAAATATTCGGGTGAGGCCAGCGACCCAGGGCTGGCGATTTAGGCAAAGTATTCTGCTTCTACCGATTGCAGCAGTCGTATTGGCCACTCGGGATCTGCTTGAGAAAACGATTCTGCGGCGTCGAAGACAGTGACCGAGTGACGGCGAGTCTGTCGCCCTCTCTGACACGAGAATCGGTCGCGATTGGAAGACAAAGGATGGCCTCCGCAACCTATTTACCGCGCTTTGCCAGTGTCTTGAGCTACATGAGAGCAGGCACCAGGCAGGGGCAACATTACCTTTACTGGGCAAAGCCGAAGCTGCTTCTCTGTGTGACTGCCTGGGTCGCCGTTTCGTGGATTGCTTGTGTTTCGGCCCATGCCGGCCAGCCCGATCAGCTGCAGCTGGGCCCTGCGAGGCACGTCCCGGTTCAGTCTGAAGAAGGAGCCTGGGTGATTTCCGACCAACGGTCGCCCGACTCCAGGAAGCAAGCATCTTGGCGCGACAACCTGGTGACCGAGTTCGATACTCGGCCCGACAGGAGCCAAAACCAGCTTTCGACGCTGGTCGAAGAACTCGGGACGCCCGAGTCGGACACCCCTGCCGCAGATGCTAAGCCGCTGCCCCCCAATCCATTCAAGCGCGGTGACAATCAACCCGAGTCGGTAGCCGGCGAACTTGTGGCGCAGCCGACCGAGTGCTTCGTTGCCGAGCCGATGGCGTCTCTGTCGGTCAACATTGCTTTGCCCTCAGGGCTGCTGCCCGACGATGTAGCCGCCCAATGTGCGGAGACGACCGCAGCCCGAGCGGATACCCGCAGCTATGGCGGCTGGGCGATGACCGAATATCATTGGTCGGCGACCTGCGCACATCACCGGCCCTTGTACTTCGAGGAGATCAACGCCGAGCGTTACGGCTACACGCCCTCCGAGTGCCTGCAACCGTTGATCTCGGCCGGAAGATTCTTCGCCACGATTCCGGCGCTGCCCTACTTGATGGCTGTCGATTGTCCGCGCGAGTGTATCTACACCCTGGGACACGACCGGCCAGGAAGCTGCGCGCCGCGCCGTTGGCACCGCCTGCCCTGCCAGGCATCGGCTGTCCTAGTCGAGACCGCAACGATTGCAGGACTGATCCTGCTCATCCCATAGCGGCTTCACGGCAAACATTGGCTCTCTTCAATTGCCATGAAGGTAGGCGAAGCTAACAGCAACCAGCTCGTCGCCGGCGGTGGCATGCTAAGCATCCCAGCAAGCCCGTCGCCGTCAATACTACCGACGTCGGCTCAGGGATTGAGAGCGACTGGAAGCTGCCTGTTGCCGAGGCCAGCAGCGGAGGCGGATTCAGACTGGCGAGCAGCAGCGCCCCGTCCGCCGAAGCCGTGACCAGGCCGTCGCCATTGGCATCGCCTTCGGCAAACAGGCGATCTACCAAACCGAGGTTTGCCAGAAACACTGCGCCATCGGTCGAAGCACTCACAATGCCGTCCATATTAAAGTCGGCCCGGTCGATGGTGCCGATGGTGTTTAGCAGCAAGCTGGTACTCGAATCCGCGGGCCCCTGCGTACCAACTACGTTGGAAAATGCGCGCGCAATCAGCCGATCGCCCACGCTAAGCGGATCGGCCCCCGTGCCGGTTGCCATGATTGGCTTCGGATCGCTGATCGACGCGCCGACATGATCCAGGTTGAACAGGTGCGCTATCTCGTGTGCCGTAGTTCCCGCGATGTTGTTGAAGACGCTCTCGGGAGTTGTAAACGAAACCCCGGGCAAGCTGTCGAGCGTGCGCAAATTTGCGTAGACGGGATATTCTTCGTCCGGAGTACCTCCCACATTGTATCCCGCTCCGATGACGGATTCCCCTAAACCCGGCAACAGAGGATGGTTGCCCATGATGACATTCAGCAGTCGCCCAGTCAGCAAACTGTCAACTGGCCCCAGTTGGATGGCCAGCGCGAGCGTCGTGGTTGGATCGCCCGTATCGATGGTGCGAAACAAGCGATCGACCAGCGAAGTGACGGCACGCTCGGCCTGAGCCTTGGTGTACCCCACCAGTCCGCCATCCTGGTAAGCCTGAGTCGAAGGGTCGGTGATATCGAACGGCTCGAAGGTATAGTCCCAGGGCTCTTCGCCTGGAAGACAACAAAAATACGTGCTTTCCATATCGGCCGTGATAAAGTCGAGGCCGATCTGAACAGGCGTGGCCCCAGCGGGTGCTGCGGCTAGTGTCAGGCAAACCAACAACAGCCACATGGCCGGATAGCAAGTCGTCTGGCGGAGTAGAAAAGCCATGGGAGCCATTTCGGCAAGTCTCTAGAAGTTAACCGTCGATCGCAGCGCTCCCTGCCTGGTAGCCTCCATTATATACGCAAAGCGCAAATCCAGGTTAGCGAATCCAAAGCAATGGTATCGCCTCGCAGGGCAGAGGCAAGCTACAGCCTGACGCAAACCCTAGAACCGGCCCAGGCCGGACAGTCGACCCTGCGCGTCGAAATCCAGGCATTCGTACTACCAAACAAAGAGGGCCAGCCGATTGGCTGGCCCCCCGTTGGGTTTCAGATTTCTAAACCGTTCAGAGCGATTCGCTCAGACCGGCCTTAGGCGGCTCGGCGACGACGGGCCGCGAGGACGCCGACCAGACCGATGCTGGCCAACATCAGGCTGGCTGGTTCGGGAATCACCGAAACGGTCGTCGCAGCAGTGTCCATACCATTGACATCGGTCACGCGAACGCCGACGGGCTGATTGAGGCCCCAACCGAACGCGGGATGAGTCAGCGGATCAGAGATCAAGAGCGTGGGGGAGGTACCACCGGGAGTTTCGTAGCTGCCGTCACCGTCCAAGTCCCAATCGAAGGTCAGCGGGGCAGTTCCAGTCGAGGCACTTGCATCCAGCGTGAAGCTCAAGTCGGCGCCAATCGGAGGTCCTGGGGGATAAGCCGAACCAACGCTGATCGGACCAGCCAAAGCTGCAGTCGGGCCAGTCGGAGTACCACCAGTGATGAACAGTTCGCCAACTGTAGGCTGTCCGCCAACGATCTGATACCGCACTTGGACTTTGCTGGCTGCGTTTTCGAAGGTTACGCTGGGCAGCAGGATGTCATTCAAGTTCCAGCTCTCAGAACCCGAACCGGGGAAGGTGCCGAAACCATTGGATAACGAGAACCAGGTGAGGTCCTGAGCATTGGGATTATCGATCGTCGCACCAAAGAAGGTGAAGTTACCGTCAGCGACTGTTGCCGCTGCACCAGCCGCGATAATGTCGGTGCCATCGTTAGAAAGGATCGAAAAACTCGCGATGGTGTTAACGTCGACCGTCAAGGTGTTCGAGCCGAAATCCAAATGGGCGTGCCCCGTATTCAGAGCAGCAGCGGAAGCATGGACTTTCGAAGCAGTGCCAGCAACGGCGAAGAGAGCAACAGCAATAAGCGCAAAGATATTTTTTAGATTCATCTTTAACTCCTGAATTGAAACAAGCGTACTGGAAACAAACATTAAAAGAGAGCAAGCGGCTCTCTCTCATCTAGTAGGTTCTCGCAGTAGACGCCTCGTTTCTTTTCAGAAGGAAAGATAAATCAAAAAATAGTTAGCTAGAGTCGCCAAGCTACCGGGCCCCTAAGCGAACCCAGCTGCACTGGCGATGACTTCATTCTATACGGCTAACCGCCGACTGCAACAAAAAAAAACGAAAAACTGAAAAAAACTGATTTTTGGCTTTTTTCCAGGTGTTTCTTTCACTCACGGGGCCGCGGAGTATTCAGCGCGGCCGTGGGCAGTCGCCAAAACCCGAAAAACGAAATTCGAAAAAAAGC
>JAGQOW010000088.1 GCA_020427155.1 Planctomycetales bacterium
ACACGCTCGCAAGTCTCACTCCTACCAGCGATAATCGCCAATGATTGCGCGGTCGCATGGCAGCTTGCCCCGGCCTGCTTGCTTGGCGGCTCCTACAGGTTTTGTCCCACTGACCGTTCACCAAGACAAAGTTGGGACCCCGGGGAGAGTGACATTATTTTGGAATGGGGAAGGCGGAAGCGGGAAGGCAGAATGCTTTGCCGGCTTGGTTGGCGACCCATCTTTGTGTTTTTCGTGTTTCTTGCGGCCATTCTTCTTTAATCAATTCAGTATCAACGGAAACGACCTGACATGCTCTCTTACTCTCGCGTTCTGATCATTGCGCTGCTGTACTGTCTGACGCTCGCCACTTGCGATCGCGGCTCGGCCGTCGAGCTCTCGGCTGGGGTTGCCAAAGTCGATATCACCAATCGCCAGGCCGGGCCGGTCAACGATCCGCTCTTTGCCAAGGCGCTCGTGCTCGGCGACGGCAAGACCACTTTTGCACTGGTCTCGGTCGACGCGGTCGCCGTCGGCGAGATCGGGCACATCGGCAACGACTACCTGCCCGCCGTGCGCGCGGCCGTCCAGCAAGAGCTTGGCATCGCTCCTGGCAACCTCATGATCAACGCCAGCCATTGCCACGGCGTAGTCTGTGCCGACCCAGCCACGCGTACCATCGAGGCCATTCGGCAAGCGACAGCCAACTTAGTGCCCGTGCGCGTCGGCGTCGGCGCGGGCTCGGAAGATCGCATCAGCGAGAACCGCCGCGTGAAGCTCAAGAACGGTCGCGAAGCCGACAGCCGCCACGCCTACGCGCTGCCACCCGACGAAGAAATCGCCAGCGTCGGGCCCATCGATCCCGAGATCGGCGTCCTGCGGATCGATCGTCTAGACGGCACGCCGCTGGCCGTGGTGTTCAACTTTGCCTGCCATCCCATCCAGGGCGTTCCCAGTCAAGGCAACACGGCCGACCTCTCGGGCCTTGCCGCCACGGCAATCGAACAAACGCTGGGCCACGATTGCCTCGCCCTGTTTGTGCAAGGCTGCGGCGGCGACATCAATCCCGTGCTCTACAAAGACGTCGACAACCCGCGCGACGCGCAGACCCTTGGCAATCAACTGGCCCTCAGCACCCTCCAGGCAGTCGAAGCCATTCGCACCGCCGAGCAAGCGCCGCTGCAGGTGCGTCACGAAACGCTCGAACTGCCGCGGGCGAACTTTGCGCAGCGGATCGCCGAACTGACCAACGAGCGCGAACGGCTCTTGAACTCGCTGCAGGGGACGAGCCTCAACCTCAAGACGTTTCTACCGCTGGTGGTCAAGTACAACGTCTCGGGACAATTCCCCTCGTATTACTCGCATCGCTACCTGCACGAAAAACAGCTTGGCCGAGACGACCTGCAAAAGCACGACGCCGCCAATCGCCAAAACCTCGCCAGCTATATCCAGAACATCCACACCATGGAACAGCTCACGCGAGTGCAAACCAATCTGCGACTGCTGCACAAGCATCAAACCGATTTTGTCGATGCCGGCAAACGCGATCTCGAGGTCGAACTGGTCGGCTTGCGGGTTGGCGAATTCCGCATGGTCACCTTCCCCGGCGAACTCACCGTGCAGATCGGCCTGAACATCAAGGCCGCTTCGCCCCATCCGCACACTTTTGTGGCCGGCTACACCAACGGCTACATCTACTACGCCCCCACCAGTGAACAATTACGCAACCCCGGCAACGCCCAGGAAGACTGCGACACGCTGCTTGCCCCCGAATGGCAACCCATCTTCGAGCAAAAAGCGGCGGAGATCCTGCAGCAACTAGGACCGCCGTCGTAGCTGAATTCGCAAGAATTCAGAAACTTGAGGTGATAGTAGCTGAATTCTTGCGAATCCAGCTACGGATGCAGACCACGAAAAACACAACGAGGTGATAGGCCTGGTGTGAGTCGTTCGAGCTTTTTGTGTTCTCTGTGGCCGATACGATCAGCGACGGTATTCGACGCCGAATTGGAGACCATGATAGAGAAGCGTATTGCCGTTAAGGCCCGAGGCGAAGAACGCATCGATTCCCTGGCCGACGCCGTCGATGGCCAGCACTTGGTACCCGGCTCGCAAGGCCACGCATTGTGTGATCTTCAGCGTGCTGTTGACGCCTGCCTCGCCAAGAAATGCCACTTCGGTAGGACTGGTACGCACCTTGGTTTCCACCGACGTGGTGACCTGCGAGAACTCGTTCTCCGGCGTGTCGATGTCGTCGCCGGTGATGATCGTCGTATCAGTTCGCGTGATGTCGTCGCGGCGGAACTTGTTGCAGTAGACGCCCGCGTTGATGAACGAGTCGATCGACCAGCGATTGCTCATGTGCCAGGTGTCGCGACGACCGCCGACCTGAAATCCGATCAGCTGATTCCTCAGCAGCCGGCTCACGGTCGTGTCGATGACCGCAGTCGGCGCCGCAGGCACCGCAATCGGGGCAGGAATCGGCTTGTCGTTGACGCGGGCGTCGACAAAGCCCTCATCCAGTTCGACATAACGAAAACCGGTAAACAGCTTCCAGGTGTAAGGCACCTGGGGCAGGAAGTTGATCTCCACCGAGTTCAGCCCCGACTCGTAGCCGATCGTGCGCGTCTCGGTCCCCACGGGATCGAACGTGATGTTGGCGGTCCAGGTGTCGACCCCTTCCCATCCAACCTGCATGCCAAAACCCGATTCGTTGTAGCCGGTCACAAACACCCGGCCGCCAATGCCGTGGTCGAACTGATCGACCAGCGACGTCGTGCCCCCAATCGCGGCAATCACGCTTGCCAGATCAGCGTCTTCGCGGAACAGCATCAAGCCGTCGGCCTGTACTTCCCACTTGGGGCCGACACACCACTGGTCGCAATTGCCCGGGCCGTCGATCCAAGGGAAGAGTTCTCCCTGGCAGCCGCAACGGTTGTGCACACTCATTCCCCCGTTTCCACAAGCCTGGCAGCCGCTCACCGGAGTACCGGTTTGCAACGCCTGATACTGCTGCCAAAGCACTGGGTTGGGAGTCGAAGCCCCCTGGCCCGACTCGATGGCCGAGCCGACGGCTTCCATCGTGGGCATAGCGGGTGGATAGGCATCCTGGGCCGCAAGCCGCGGGACGCTTGCCGAGAGCATCGAACTGCCAGCCAACAAGCCGGCTAAGAGGAGACGCATCATCATGGGGTCGGTCACACGCGATGAATAAGGAATCGGGCCATCCAACGAGAGGAAACTGCAGCCGTGAATCCTCGCCACTCTTAGTGAGCGTATGGATTGCTACAGTCCTACCGGTAGAATCGGCCGTAATGACGGCAGGTCGCGAGCCCGGATTTCCTAAGGGGCAAGCCTTGCCCTGGATTCCCAGCTTGCCACTGCTAGCTACGGAACGCTGCGAGAATCAGATCAGGCCTGCCAGAATTGCTAGCAGCGCGTCGATCTGTTCGTCCGTGCCGACCGTAATTCGCAGCCCGTCGCCCCAGCCTTCGTAGCGCATATATCGAACCAGTACGCCCGAGTCTTTCAGTCGCTGGTACAACTGCTCGGCGGCGTGGCTAGGATGATTGCACCATACGAAATTTGCCTGCGAATCCACGCATTCGAATCCCATCTCACGCAGCCGAGCGGTCAGCCGGCCACGGGTGGCGAGGATCGCCGAGCGGGTCTGATCGAACCACGCACGGTCGTCGATCGCCGCCGTCGCCGCGGCAATCGAGAGCGCATCGCAGTTGTAGGAATCTTTGACTTTGCCAAACTCGCGGATCAACTGAGGATGGGCCACCAAAAACCCAAACCGCATCCCCGCCAGTGCGTACGACTTGCTCAAGGTGCGCGAGACCATGACCTTCTCGTTTTGCGCGACCAGTTCCAGGCAGTTCGCTTCTGCAAAGTCGGCATACGCCTCGTCGACCAGCAGCGGCCGGGGCAGGGCATCGGCGATCCGTGCAACTTCGCCTGGCGGCAGCACCGTGCCCGAGGGGCTATTAGGATTGGCCAGATAGGTCAGCCGCAGGTGATTGCAGTGCTTGGTGAACTCTTGCCCCAGCGACCAATCGGCTTCGTAGTCGACAACGTGGCACTTGGCACCCTGGATCTCGGCCAGCGTGCGGTAAAGCGTGTAGCTCGGTTGGGCAAATCGCACATGATCGCCTGTATCGACCAACGCTCGAGTAACGATCGTAAGAATGTCGTCACTACCGTTGCCGCAGAGAATCCAGTCGGGATCGACTCCCAGGAGTTCACCTGCCCGCAGGCGAAATGCCGCAGCCGTAGGGTCGGGATACTTCTGCAGCCCCGCCTGCACGGCATGGCCGATCGCGGCACGCACTTTAGGAGAACAGGTGTAGGGGTTTTCGTTGGTGTTGAGCTTAATCAGCTTCCCGCCCTGCGGCTGCTCGCCCGGTACATACCCGGTCATGGCAGTGATGTTCGATCGGAAGTAAGACATAGGAAGAAATTTGGAAAGCGGATTTTGGAATGCGGAGTTTCGATGAAGGAAGCTGGATCCTACCGGCGTATCGCCCTGCTGCGGTCAAGAATCGTCATCGGGAGTTCTTCTCAATTGCACACACTTGGCATGACCGGTGAGTCCTTCTTTTTCTGCAATGAGTGTGATGTCGTCGGCAACCGATTCGAGGCCTGCTTCGGTGAAATGAATGACGCTCCCCGAACGCAAGAAATCGTTGGACGAAAGTCCGCTGGCAAAGCGAGCGGTTGCGCCGGTTGGCAACACATGCGAAGGCCCTGCCGCGTAGTCGCCTACCGGCACAGGACTGTAGGGTCCCAGGAAAATAGCCCCGGCGTGTCGAATGGCGACCAGCAGTTCCTCGGCCTCGTCGCAGGCGAGGTGCAAGTGCTCGGTTGCCAGCGAGTTGGCCAATTCTGCTGCTTCGTCTCGATCGCGGACTAACACAAGTGCTCCAAAACCCTCTAATGATTGTCGCGCCAATTCGCCACGTTCGAGCACCGCCAGTTGTTTGTCCAACTCGCCGGCCACTTGATCGATTAGCGCTGGACTCCATGAGATCAAGACGCTCGAACCGGGGGCGTGTTCGGCCTGGGCGATCAGATCGGCTGCCACAAATTCGGGCCGAGTGCTTTCGTCGCCCACGACGATCACTTCGCTTGGCCCGGCGATCGAGTCGATATCGACCGAGCCGAAGACATGCTTTTTGGCCAGGGCGACAAACAAGTTGCCAGGGCCGACAATCTTGTCGACTTTCGGCAAGCCCGAAACGCCATAGGCCAGTGCAGCGACGGCTTGAGCACCGCCGACGCGGTAGACTTCCGTAATGCCCAACTCGTGGCAAGTGGCGAGCATGTCGGCATTGTAAGAGCCAAACGGGGTAGGCGGGGCGACGACAGCCAACTGCTCGACGCCGGCTGCTTGTGCCGGCACGGCAGTCATCAGCACGGTCGAAGGATAGGCAGCCGCTCCGCCAGGTACGCAGATGCCAACTCGCTCGAGCGGCAGGTAGCGTTGCCGCAGGGTGCCTCCCCCGGGAAAGTCGACGGTCACATCTTGATGAAGGATCGCCGTTTGAAACTTAAGGATGTTTTCGCGGATACGGCGAACGGTTTCCAGGAAGCTGGGATCTGCGGCAGCATGGGCGGCCGCCAACTCGTGTGTCGAGACGCGCAGAGTAGCGGGGGTAAGCTCGGCGCCATCGAGCCTGGCGGTGTAGTCCAATACCGCCGCCAGGCCATTGGACTTTACGTTGCTGCAGATTTGCTCAACCGCTTGTTGGGGCGTCAGCGGCTGGCCAAACACTTCGATCGTTTTTTGCCGGCCCGCAACGCTGACCACGTCTCCTGCAGGCGAGAGCTTCTGCCGCAGCGCAGCAAGCTGTTCCGCTGCAGCGGGTTCGCTGGTATCAATGCGTTGGATCGAGAGCGTCATGATTGGCTGGAGAAGACAGACTCCAGGCTACAGGGTCATCAGAATAACGAATTGGGAAGCTACTAACCTACAGTCTCCAGCCTAAAGCCTCCAGGCTTTCACGGTCTATGGGCCTCGGAAGATCAACTCGCGGAAGGAGGTCCATTCACTGGGAGTAGGACGGTAATTGTCTTTGCACACCAAATCGGTGATCCACTGGTCGGTGCGGCGCAGCCGGTCGGCGAGTTGCTCCAGGCTGTTGAGAGCCAGTTTGTGGGCAATCGGATTGCCGCTGGCCAGAAGCTGGTCGTAGTCTTCACGGGCAAGTCGCAGGAGCTGGATTTCGGTGATGGCGACGACATCGGCCGAAGCAGGGGCCGCTTGAAAGAACGACATTTCGCCAAACTGGGAATCAGGCCCAAGTTCGGCAAGCTTGAATTCGCAGCCTGAATCGGTATGGCGTCGCACTTCGCAGCGCCCTTTGCGAATGAACCACAGATTTCGAATCGTGTGGCCTTGAGTGATGATTTTTTGGCCGGCCTGATAGAGCATCGGGTTGGTGCAGGAAAGTGCTTCGCCGATTTCCGCATCGGTCATCCCGCTGAAGATAGGTAGCTTGGCTAACGATTCGTCAAGCATCGCAATGAAGCCTTTTGTGGAAGACGAAGGTCTACGTAATGCCGCCCAGGACAGTCGCGCGGCCGACACGGCCGATGCCGAGCATAAATGCTGCGGTGCGCAGGCTGACTTCGTGTTCGCGCGCCAAATTCCATACTTCTTCGAAAGCCGAGGAGAGGACGCGGTCGAGTTCTTGGCGCACCCGGTCGAGACCCCACCGGTAGTATTGCCGATTTTGAGCCCATTCGAAATAGCTTACCGTGACTCCACCGGCATTGGCCAAGATGTCGGGCAGGATGACGACGCCGCGATCGTTGAGCAAGTCGTCGGCCTCAGGGCGAATCGGCGCATTGGCGGCTTCAATAATCAGTGGGGCGTTGATCAGCGGCGCGTTGTCGGCCGTGATGACGCCCCCCAGCGCCGCTGGGACCAACAGTTCGACTTCGAGTTCCAATAATTCTTCGTTCGAGATACGGCTGGCGGCAGCGAATCCTTCCAGCGAACGATTGTTCTTGTTGGAGTATTGGATTGCTTCCAAGACATTAATGCCCTCGGCGCAGTAATAGCCACCGGATACGTCGCTAATGGCTACGATCCGGCAATCGGCTTCCTGGAGAAACTTGGCGGCATGGGAACCGACGTTGCCAAAGCCTTGAATCGCGACCCGTGTTTTTTGCGCTTTGTGGCCGAGACGCCCCAGGGTTTTCAGGGCGAGGATACCGACGCCGCGACCGGTCGCCTCTTCGCGACCTGGAATGCCGTAGTGCTCGACTGGTTTGCCGGTGACGACGCCCGGGCTGAATCCGTGGTACTTGTTGTGTTGATTCATAATCCAGGCCATGACTTCGGCGTTGGTGCCCATGTCGGGGGCCGGGATGTCGGTATCGGGACCGATGACGTCGTGGATCTCATCGACAAACTTGCGGGTGACGCGTTCCAGTTCGCGGAGGCTCAGCTTGCGGACATTGACAGTAACGCCCCCTTTGGCTCCCCCAAAGGGGATGTTGACGACAGCGGTTTTCCACGTCATCAACGAAGCGAGGCTGCGGACTTCGTCGAGGTCGACCTCGTGGTGGAATCGCAACCCCCCCTTCATTGGCCCGCGAGCGTTGTCGTGTTGTACCCGGTAGCCGATAAGCGTCTGCAATTGGCCGTCGTCCATCTCGACGGCAATCTGAACTTGCACCTCGCGTTTGGACGTGAGCAGCAGGGTGCGCATGTTCTCGGTCAGTTCGAGCTTGTCGGCTGCCCGATTGAAATAGTGCTGGACGGCTTCGAATGATTTCATGGGAATTGGTCCAGACCCGAGTAACAGGTAGAGTTTCTTTTGATTGCGTGGATAATAGGCTTTCAAGCGGCAGGCCACAAGGAAGCCCTGGGCTGCGATCTCAAAGCGTACACAGGCTCGATAGGAGGCTGGGGCAGTTTTGGCTGATAACGATTGGAACATCAAGCTGAATACCGAGAGTGCTGGCACTCGTTATGTACCGAAGCATCGCCAGCGACTTGCGTATGTGGCGGGCATCGGGCTGGCCGTTTTAGCCGTGGTGATCAGTCTGCTCGTCTTGATGAACCGTCAGGATCAGCAGGAAGAGATTGCCGTCGAAGCTCCGCCAGAAGCGAAGGAAGCGCAGGCAGCGGTTGAGGCCGACGTCGAACCGGAGTCTGACGACAGCGACACGGCGCTTTGGATTTCGCCGACAGCCGGGGAATCGATTTCGCGGCGGTTTGTTCCGTTGGGGACTCAGCTGCTGCTGCATATTCGTCTGGCCGAGGTGTTGAGCCATGCCGAGGGCGAGAAGATCGTTGCCGCGATCGGGCCCTGGGGCGATGATGCCTTGGGGGCAATCGAAGCAGCGACCGGATTGCGTCGTGAGGAGATCGATACGATCTTGCTCTCTATCTATCCTGGCGAGAGCGGCGAATTGGGATTTGCGTTGAGGTGCGAACTTGTCGAGCCGTGGGAGCAGCAGCAACTTGCCCAACGGATGGCTGGAAGCAGCGAGGCAACGCTCGATGGACAGGCCTATCTGGTGCGGCAAGAACAGGCCTGCTTTTTGCCTAACGTGGATGCGGGGAAGATACTCGTTTCCTGTGCGTCGTCAGACATAGCCGGTTTGATCGCGTCGGGTGTTGACGAAACACCGCTGTCGCGCGACTTGGAACGATTGCTGGATCGTACGGACGAGCAGCGTATGGCGACGGTTGTTTTCCCACTGAAGTTTTTCGAGACAAGCGGTCGCAATCTGCTGCGTGGTTCGGCCAGAGGATTGCAGGTTGCTTTGCAGGAAGTAGTGGCTGACGATGCGTCGGGGGTGGCGATTAGCGCCCACTGGGACGAGAATTTTTTTCTCGAACTGCAATCGACGACAGCATTTAATAAACAGCCGCATGCGTTTGCGCTGGCAGTTCGGAGACGCATTGAAGAATCGCCCCAGGAGTTTGCGAAGGCAGTGCTTAACGAGACGCTGCACCCTCACGGCGAGAAAGTGATTGCTCGTCTGCCAGCGATGCTTACCGAACTGAGTCGTCATACGCGCAGCGGACAGGAGGCGGGAGTAAGCGTGATGCGGTGCTATTTGCCGGTTGCTGCCGGGCACAATCTGCTGATGGCTGCAGAACTCACACTTAACACGCGAAGTGCCGCGAGTCAGCTAGCCGAGGGCGCCAACGTGGCAGGAACGCAGCCTGATTCTCTTGAGCCTGTCACCGTCGCGGCCAAATTGCAGCAAATCACCACTCTTTCTTTCCCTAAGGAAACCTTGGAAAGGGCCCTGGAAATGCTGTCCGAGGCTATCGAGGTGCCCATCGAGCTGCGTGGCAGTGACCTACAATTGGAGGGGATCACTAAGAATCAGTCGTTTGGGATCGAGTTGCGAGATCGACCGGCGGCAGAGATTCTGCTGGCGGTGCTCGAGCGGGCCAACCCCGATCGGAGTGCCAGCGGCCCTGGCGATCCTCGGCAGAAGCTCGTATACGTGGTCCGTGAAGCCGTGGATGAGCAGCCAGGCGCTATCGTAGTGACGACACGCCCGGCGGCTGTAAAAGCAGGTCTCAATCTTCCTGCTGTTTTTGTGCCCGCATCGCAATGATCGGTTATGATGGAGGAGCTGTTTGCGGTTGCGAACGGCTAACGGCTAATAGCTTTTTGGAACAGAGCAGAGCAACGTGGAACTCTTCAAGATCACCTGCGTCACCTGCAAGGCCAGGCTCTCGGTGCGCAATCCCGAGATTATCGGTCAGATCGTGGCCTGCCCGCGCTGCAACAGCATGGTGCAAGTGCAGCCCCCCCAGGGGGCGCCTACGACGACGATGCCCGAGCCTGTCGAGTCTGCTGCCGAGACTCCCCCAGCCCCTGCTCCCGAACATGCGCAGAGCGAGCCCGAAGGAGTGCGTACCGAAGAGGTTTCGCTACAGGCGAATGCAGCGGTTGCGAAGTATCAACTGGTAGCCTGGACAATAGCCAGCTTTGTCGTGGGCGCAGCGATTGGCGGGGCGGTGCTTCTCTTGCGCGGTACTCCGCCCACTAGTGGAGTAGAAACGAGTCAAGGCGTTACTTCGCCAGAAGCGGTCGTTGAGAAAACGCTCTCTGAGGATGTGCCGCGCGAAGCTCTCATTGAGAACATTGAAGAATCGCCAGTTGAATCAGTTGAGCCAAATGTGTCAGAGCGTTCGGATCAATCGCGCTTACAGTCCGAAGAAACCAAAGCCGAGGAGCCGAATGAGTTAGAAACGACAGCTCCCGTGCCAGAGCCAGTGGCTGAGGAAGCCGTAGAAGGTCCGCCGCCGGTTGAGGAAACCAGAGAGCCGCGCGTGGCCAGCCGGTTCAATGCGTTGGATATCGATCCGGCGAATGTCGATCTGGAGATGTTCGACAGCCCCCCAGGCGAGCGTTCGCTGGCAGATCCAGAGAATGCAGATTCTACGGACGTCGTTTTGGAAGAGACGGCAGAAGCGTCGGTGGAGTCGACTTTGCCCGCCGCGCGTCGCGACCCGCAGCAGTTGCAGAACAAGGAGACCCCGTCGGCTGCCGAGCGCTTGGTGCAAGTGATTCCGGCCTTGAAGGTGAAGTCGATGCCGCTTGGCGATTACCTGGTTTTGATTTCGCGGCTTGGTGGAGTGCCGATCAGCATCGCGCCGGGGCAACTTCAGATGGCGGGCATCACGGCAGATCATGAGGTCTCGCTCGACGCCAAGGAGATTCGTTTGGCAGAGGCGTTGAACCGAGTGCTTGGACCGTTGCATCTGGAACTGACTACCGATGGCACTCAGGCGATTGTGGTGCGCGAGGAGGCGACCAAACGACGCGCGATCGAATATCCGCTTGACGACTTGGTGAACGCCACTACCAGCGTTGACGCCCTTGTGGGGTGGGTTCAGCAGTTTGTCGTGCCATTGGGCGCGTCGCCGCTGGAAGAGTTGCCGGTGATGGAAACGAAAGGCACTTCGCTGCGAATCGAGCAGCGGCAAGAGTTCCAGTATCAAGTGCTCTTATTTCTGGAGCGACTTCGCTTGGCAAGGGGAGTACCTCCGCGTAGCCGTTTCCCCGTCAAGCAGCTAGCGGGGGTATCGGCACTCGAGTCGCTGGCAGGCCGCTTGGATGCGCCGACAACTTTTACTTTTTCTCACTACACGCAATTGGATGAGATCGTCCGGTATTGGCAAAGAGAAGTCGGCGTGCCGGTGTTAGTCGATTGGCCTGCGCTGGCGAAGCTGGATCTTTGGCCCGACTCGAATATTTCCTGTGCGATCGAGAACAAGTCCTGGCAGCAGGCGTTGGATACTACTCTGGAACCGTTGGGTCTCGGTTGGCGTGCCGCCGCAGGTGGAGTGATCGAGATTACTATCGCAGAAAAAGTGCATACCGAACTGCAACTGGAGCTTTACCAGTTAAGACAAGACCTCGGCGGCGATACCGAGAAGATGTTAGCCTCGCTGCGCAGCATCGCTTCTGAACGGTCGGGCGCTATCGAGTACGACTCGGCCGGCAAGGTGCTATTGGTGTTGCAGCCTGCGGCTGGGCAACGGCTTGTCTGGCAGCGGCTCGTTGACGAAAAGCTTGTTGCCGGTGACTGACCCTGGTCGACGCGTGTTGAAGCCCAGGGGGCGCACCCCCTGGGCCGCTCAAGCACTCCTTAGAACGTACCGAGCTGGCGTTGCATCGCTTCCGCGATAGTTCGGCAGCTTTGCATCGTTTCTTCAAACTGCTGGAAGGTTAGCGATTGGTAGCCGTCGCTAAGCGCTTTATCAGGATTGGGGTGGACTTCGACGATGATGCCATCGGCCCCGGCGGCGATCGACGCCCGGGACATTGCCGGTACCAGATGAGTATGGCCTGTGCCGTGGCTGGGATCGACAATGATGGGCAGATGAGTTTTTTGCTGCACGTAGGGTACCGTGGCTAGCGGCAGCGTGAATCGGGTGTGAGATTCGAAGGTGCGTATGCCGCGTTCGCAGAGAATTACATTTTGATTCCCGCCGTCAAGAATGTACTCGGCAGCCAACAGCCACTCGTTGATCGTGGCACTGGGGCCGCGTTTCAAGAGGGCGGTGCGAGTAGATTTGCCAACGGCTTCGAGCAGGCGATAGTTTTGCATATTGCGAGCGCCTATTTGCAGTACGTCGGCATACTCGGCAACGAGTTCGACATCATCAGGCGAGACCACTTCTGTGACAACCGCCAGGCCGGTTTCTTGGCGAGCTTGGGCCAGTAGTTTCAGCCCTTCTTCCTTCATTCCCTGGAAGCTGTAGGGACTGGTGCGGGGCTTGAAGGCGCCGCCGCGAATTGCCGAAGCGCCGGATTTCTTGACTGCGCGAGCGGTCGACATGAGTTGCTCTTCACTTTCGATGGAGCAAGGTCCTGCGATGACGCCGACGGTGCCGTTGCCGCAAACCAAGCTCCCAGTGATTGAGGTGGTGGGTTCGGGTTTGAGTTCTCGGCTGGCTAGTTTGTAGGGAGCGACGATGGGCAGGACTTCGTCGACGCCGGGGCAGCTTTCGAGCGACGAGATGCCGGCGACGCGTTCTTCGCCTACTGCGGCAATCACGGTGCGCTCGGTGCCTTGGATCTTGACGGCTTTGAGGCCCAGAGCCTCAATGTTTTTGGCGGTCGCCTCGATGTCCTGCTCGGTGGCAGTGTGTTTCATCACAACAATCATGGTTTTCTCCAGAACTTCTAAGTGGCTTGGAACCTTCAGAGCTGCCGACAAGTTTGCCGGTAGCAGATAACTCGAAACGCAAAACACAAAAAAAGCCCTGAGATCCGCGTGGGCTCTCAGGGCTTTTTGAAGATGATCTGGTAATGCGAGTGCTTACACAAATCTTCCGGCCCCGCCCACGCTTCCAAAAAAGAAGGGGCGAGTCAAAGTAAACCAGAAGTAGCAAGGGTAAGCAGCCATTACTCTTTCATTGTTGCCAAGCCCAAGGGATAAGGCAAGGTGGCGAGCTAGAAATACCTGGGAATTGCGGGCTGCAGCCGGTTGAAGTTGCCCTAGGGCGCTTGCAGGGGCAAGATTCTTCAGCCCTGATTCTTTGGCCAGCGGAGTATGGAATGCTCGCTAAGGGATATTGTGTCGTCGCGGTCGGCGTCGATGACGAGGTACGGGCGGGTCTCATGATCGAAGTTCCACTGAAAACGGCCGAGCACCCAGTCAGTGCCCACTTGGAGTTCCAGCATGGTCCCGGGGTAGACTTCCCGGTCGTCCAAGTAGTGTCGATAACCGTGCCCTTCTTGCTGAAGGACCAAGTGATAGTTGTCCATCGCCATGGTTCCCTAGAGCAGAGACTTCGAGACAATAAAGCACATTCGAACTATCCGTGCATTCCGCAGGCTAACGGCTCAAGCGAAGATACGACAAGAGCATGTTGCCATGGCCTTGGGCGAATTGAACCATGGCACGAGGTACGTCGATGGCAGTACCCAGCCGAGGGGTCTGAGATCGAGAGTCACTAAACGCTAAAGTGTGCCTGGGTAACAACTTGACGCGATGATTCTAACTGCTTCCACAAACGGACTTACGGGGGACTGTGTTGCCAAATGATTCCCACTGGTTAAAACTAAGCGGCGTCGACACTTGGCGGTGCAGTGTCTGCGATTTGGAGTGTCTCGAATTCTTTTCCTTTCACAATAGGAACAGCAGCATGGCTAATCTACGTAGAAGACATTTCTTTGCCCTGTTTACTCTCACTTTATTCATTGCCCTGTTTGGAGGAGCAACGCCAGAAGCGGCTGCTGCCGACAGGCCGAATATTGTCATCATCTGGGGAGATGATATTGGGCAATCCAACGTGAGCGCTTATTCGCGCGGGGTGATGGGCTATCATACCCCGCACATCGACCAAATTGCCCAAAAGGGCATGTTGTTCACCGATTATTATGCCGAACAGAGTTGTACTGCCGGGCGGGCTTCGTTCATCACCGGCCAGCACGGTATGCGAACCGGGCTAACCAAAGTGGGATTGCCGGGAGCAACCCTGGGCTTGCAGAAGGAAGATCCAACCATTGCCGAGTTGCTGAAGGCCCAAGGCTATGCGACGGGCCAATTCGGCAAGAATCATCTGGGCGACCGCAATGAGTTTCTTCCCACGGTCCACGGCTTCGACGAGTTTTACGGCAACCTTTATCATCTGAATGCCGAGGAAGAACCGGAGCTGCGCGATTATCCCCAGTCTCCCGAGTTTCACGCGAAGTATGGCCCGCGCGGCGTCTTGGAGAGTTTTGCTTCGGATGTGGATGATCCGACCGTTGATCCACGGTTTGGGCGTGTCGGAAAGCAGACGATCAAAGACACTGGCCCGTTGACCAAGAAACGAATGGAAACGGTCGACGACGACGTGGCAGAGCGGGCTGCTGGATTTATTTTGCGCAAGGCAGAGGCAAAGAAGCCATTCTTCGTGTGGGTCAATTTCACGCACATGCATTTTCGCACGCATGTGAAGCCCGATAGCGTAGGCCAGTCGGGACGATGGCAAAGCGCCTACCACGATGCGATGATCGACCACGATAAGAATGTCGGCACTATATTGCAGGCAATCGAAGATGCGGGAGTCGAGGGCAATACTTTTGTCATGTACAGTACCGACAACGGTCCGCACATGAATTCGTGGCCCGATGCGGGCATGACTCCTTTCCGCAACGAGAAGAACTCGAACTGGGAAGGCGCCTATCGCGTGCCGTGCATGGTGAAGTGGCCTGGCAAGATTGAAGAAGGGAGCGTGTCGAACGAGATTGTTTCGCACCTGGATTGGATGCCGACTTTGTTGGCGCTGGCTGGCAACACAGGGGTGAAAGAGCAACTGCTGGAAGGCCTACGAGTGGGCGATCAAGAATACAAAGTTCATCTCGATGGATTCAATCTGTTGCCATATCTGACGGGCAAGGAAGAGAAGTCCCCCCGCGACTCGTTTCTTTACTGTAACGACGATCAACAGCTAACGGGTCTGAGGTACGACAACTGGAAGATTGTGTTCCTGGAACAGCGGATTCGGGGAACGTTGCAGATTTGGGCCGAGCCATTTGTCTCGCTACGTGTACCCAAGATATTCAATCTTAGAACCGACCCTTACGAGCGGGCCGATGTCACGTCGAACACTTACTACGACTGGCTGATGAACCACGTTTTTTTGCTGGTACCGGCCCAAGACTATGTCGGCAAGTTCTTGATGACCTTCAAGGATTATCCGCCACGGCAGAAGGCAGCGAGTTTCAACTTGGATGAAGTGATGCAGAAGCTGCAAGAGAGTGGCGGCAGCAAGTAGTATTTCAAGAACACTTCTTTACTATTGTAGGGAAACGCTGTGGCGCTATTACGACTTTTCTTGCTGTTTGTGCTTGGCTTTTGGGGATCGGTCGCTGTGGCTGCCGATCCCTTGCCGAGTTGGAACGAGGGTCCTGCGAAGCAAGCGGTGGTCGATTTCGTAAGCCAAACGACCACCGCCGGCGGAAAGGACTTTGTGCCAGCGGCAGAGCGAGTTGCCGTCTTTGATAACGACGGGACACTGTGGTGCGAGAAGCCGCTGTACGTACAGTTGGCGTTTGCTATCGACCGGGTAAAGGACCTGGCTGGCGAGCACCCTGAATGGAAGACGGAGCAGCCATTTCGGGCGGTTTTGGAGAATGACCAGAAGTCGCTCCTGGACGCCGGAGAGAAAGGGTTGCTGCAACTGGTCATGGCTTCTCACGCGGGGCTAAGTACCGAAGAGTTCGAACAAGTGGTCGTCGACTGGTTGGCAACTGCCCGTCACCCTCGCTTCGGTCGGCCCTATACCGAGTGCGTCTATCAACCGATGCTCGAACTGCTCGGCCACTTGCAAGCTTATGGGTACAAGACTTACATCGTCTCAGGCGGGGGGGTCGAGTTTATGCGCCCTTGGACGCAAGCCGTCTATGGCATCCCTCCCGAGCAAGTTGTCGGCAGCACGATCAAGACTGTGTTTGAGCTGCGCGACGGCATGCCGACATTGATGCGGTTGCCCGAGATTGACTTCATAGACGACAAGGAAGGAAAACCTGTTGCGATCCATAAGTTTATTGGTCGCCGCCCCATTGCTGCGTTTGGCAATTCCGACGGCGACCTGCAGATGCTGCAGTGGACTGCTGCCGGCAAGGGGCCGCGTTTCTGCCTGCTGGTTCATCATACCGACGCGGAACACGAGTGGGCTTACGACCGTGATTCTCATGTAGGGCGGCTGGACAAAGCCCTGACTGAAGCCGAAGCCAACCACTGGACGGTGGTGGACATGCAGCGTGATTGGGAACAAGTGTTTGCTTCAGGAAGTAAGTAGACGTAGCGTCATGAATAATCTAATGCGCGATTGCGACTGCCATTGGCCCGGAAATACGAAAAGCCGCCGGATTGGCCCGGCGGCTTTTCGTTTTATTCACGTTCTTGTTAGGTTTCTTTTCAGAACGCCACTGCGCCAGAGAAACCGCCAGCGTAAACGTGTATCGATCGAGTGTTAGTCGTGGAAGAAACTGGCACGCCGAGAACTTTCACAACTTTGGTGTGAGAGACGGTTTTACCAGCCGCCGAACCATTGGCACCCGCGGCAAAATGTTTACCGACTCCAAGATAGACGTTGAGGCTACCGGCAGCAGCGCCTTGATCGCTGATCACGCCTGCGAATGACCCGCCAGCGGCGAGGGCGAAGCCATGACCGCGAACGGACTGGGAAACCTCGTCGGAGACCACCATTGCGTTGCCCAGGCCCATGGCAGCGAGTTTGTTGGAATCGATCGCCCCTTCGCCGGCCTTTGCCGAGACAGAGCAAACCAAGATCATCGCTACGACCATACTACTAAGACACACTCGCTTCATCATCAGAAACCTCGTTCAATAAGAGACTGTGGGATTTGCTTGGGCTGTCGGTGTTGCCCGAATAAGCGTTGCAAGCCGTATAACTCCACTAAAATCTAAAGGTCCCACAGAGTCAACATTTTTCCCAAAACAAGATGGATTCGTCCAGGAATAGAGAGGCACAAATCGGTGGCTGGGACGGGTTTTTGGCCGATTTGGCAGCGGTCACGAGCCCTTTGCGGGCGACCGGAGGAACCGCTTGGATGGGCCTGCAATTGCGTCCTGGCAGGCCTAGGTATCTCCCCATAACGGGCGCGACACCTGTATAACCGCGAGAACCGATGGAATCGGCAAGGGTTGGAGGAGATTTTTCTGAACCGTGACGGGAAACAGTTTATCCCCCGGCTACTCCAATTACTGTGAAATCTATGAGCCTCATCGAGGCTTTGTCGTTTGAGGCTGCGAAGCAGATCTCAGCGACTCTCTTCTTTCGTTTCCCGCCTAGTCACACCTTTCTTTTCTTGTTTTCCGGAGAACCTTGTAATGTACAAAAGTGTTGTTGCTGTAGCTTGTGTTGTAGCATTGTCGATCGTGGGCCAAGCTGGCGCTGTTGAGAGCGCGATTCCCTCTAATACCCTCCAGGCGATGGGGCTTGGCAGTGCAGAGGTTGTAGCCGATAGCACTTCAGGTGAAGTGCGCGGCATGGGTTATCTGCCGATTTCGATTGCCGCTGGCGGCTCGTTTGCTGGCGTGATCAGCGAGCACGGCGCTGCTGCCGGTTCGATCAACGTTTACGGGGCAGGTGGCAAGTTCGCCGCTTCTGGGGCAAACTACTCAGAAGCAGGCATCGACATCGTCAAGAGCCATAGCGTTGACATCGGTGGAGTTGTCAAGACGGTCGTCAAGAGCAAGTCGATCCGTGTTTATGCTGGC
>JAGQOW010000089.1 GCA_020427155.1 Planctomycetales bacterium
CCTCATCCAATACCGGCTCGAGCCGCGGACACGCACGTGCAGCAGACACGTAGCGGAACGGCAGCACGCGCTCCGCGCCTTTACGCGCACGAATAGCGTCGACGATAAGGTCTTGGTCAACATTAGCGTCGACCATGTTCCGCAAATTGCGCAGCAGCGCCATGTAGCCGAGCTTCTTTTCCCGCAGCAGGCGGGTGAACGTCTCGCGCTTGTCGGCGCCAGACGAAAGTCCGACCTCCCACGTATCTGGCGCGGCCAGCGTACCGTCAACGAGCTGTTTCCACGTCGCGGCCTGGGCCTCGTCCTTCGGCTTAGCGTGCACCAGAAACATAACGTCGCGCAGCTTCACTGCGCTATCGCGGTTGTACTTCGCCAGCTGGTACGCGTCGAAACGAGTCAGCGCCAGGGCCAGCCCGCGCTTCATCTGACTGGACAGCGGAGCGTTGACAGTACGGCCTGCGGCGTCCTTACCCTTCGACGGGTTCTGGCTCCAGTACAGGCTAACCAGCTCCGGCACTTCGTCCGCACGCTGCACAACGCGCGCGATAGTGTCGCCGACGATAGACCCGCCACGGCGTGCGAGCTCGACGCAAAGCAACAGCGGCACATGGCGCAGATTGTGCTGCGTGCGCGCTTCGATGGCGATACTGGCAAGCGTTTCTGCCGGCACCGCAGCCGCCAGGGCCTTAATGCGCTCGGCAATGCTCTCACCGTCTTCGTAAAAAGTGTTTTCCCACAGCATGCACGACATGACCGAGCGACGTAGCGCCTGCTCATTGGTCATGTGCAGCGCTGCACGTGCACCGCCGTGAGTACGAACGTCCGGAGCGGACGCCTTCTGATTAGTACGTGCCATCTTCTCTCTCCTAGTTAGGGCCGTGCCCGACTTTCTTAGGATGCCGCTTGGGCTCCCGCTTGAAACCTGACTGCTTGGATTTACGGCGCTCGCGCCGCTTCTGTCGCTTTTTGGTCGACGACTTAGTCACTACGCTTGACTACGCGATTAGCGCCGAATTGCGCGCACACCAGCGCGTGCGTGGCTACGGCGTCGGCCGCGCTGCCGCACTGAGCAGAAAAAGCTACGTGGTGTCGCGGATCAGACGGCGGATAAACAAACACGCACGTCTCGTACGTCAACGTGTCGTCGAGCGTAATAGGCAACTTAAGGGTAGAAACTCTGACAGACGATCGGCGAAACCACGATCCGTTGTCGTTGATGAGATGTAGGTCGACCACAACAACCTCCGGGCTAACCACGCGGTTGAAAAGTGCTGCTGCAAGGGAATGGTTGGACTCGGAGTGGTGGAACTCAGGCTTTTCGGCCTGTCGTGGGATTCTCTGCCCACGGGGGTACTACTGCGAGAAGTATCCGAGTACAGCGCCACTTACAGACAGCGACATCGTATGGGGAATAGTCGTCGATAGGGTTGCGGTATCGAAACCGCGCGCCCAGGAACCCCCAGGCTCTAAGCCGAAGTACCTACCAACTGCACCACCAAAACCTTGAAACTAAATGCGGAGAACACACGAGTGCGGATATTGGACTAGCGCCTTGCTTTGCAGAGGGAGTCGAACCCTCATCGTCGGTTTCGCAGACCGAAGTAACCGCGTCTCTACACTACCGCAAACCTTGAAGCTAGATGCAGGGAAAAAGCGTATGCCGAACGTAGGCGCTCTAACCGACTGAGCTACGCTGTCTTACGACACCGGCTGGACTCGAACCAGCGACCTCCCGCTTACCTGGCGAAGTAACGGCGTACTGCACCACTGCAAACTTGGACCGGAGAACAAACGCACGTCGTATGCCGGGCCACCCGGCTGGGCGCATAGAAAGGAGCGCCCACAAAGAATCGAACTCTGAAGTAACGACTTACTGCACTACCGGAAACTCTGAAACCAATTTGGGGAACAAACGAAGCCAGGTTTTTAACCAATGCTCTACCAGACTGAGCTACGCTCGCCGTAGATATGACGAACGGTAGGACTCGAACCTACGACACTCGGTGCCCGAAGTAACTGACATCTACACCACCAAAAACTGAAGCTCGAGAACGAACGCTGTGCGGTGTTGTTCACCAAGAAGAAGTAACCGCGAGCTGCACTACGAGCAGGGTTGTAGCTTAGTGCACGCTGCACTACGGTGTCAACCCCCCTCGTTTAATTCTCAGCCAGGCGTCAGACAGCCTGCCGTACAGGTGTTGCACTAGCCATCCTAGAGGCTCGTGCCAATACATTTTGTACGCCCACTCCGTCATGTCGCCGTGGACGTACGAAGCGAGGATCGGCCAACGGCGTCGGAGTCCCCACGACGCATACCCATACCCGCCGCACTCACCACACGTTTGCCAGCCGTCAGCTTCTGTGAGCTGCAGCCCACTGGTGTTACACGCTTTGCACGCTGGCCTTGTACTTAGCTCGTCTATCGCTGCGTTTAGCAGCGCAATCATGTTCTGACTGTACAGCACTTCGCCGGCCCATTTACGAGCGTCGCACTCGGCTTCCATGTGTTTCCGCACGTGCCGCAAAAGAGGTATGGCGTTTACGTGCCAACTGGGCAGCGCGAGTATGCATATCAGCGCTTCGTCGGCTTCGTTTTTCACTAGCGCCAGGCTAGCTGCTACGTCTTGTGGAGTCTCCAAGTCCAGGCGAAGAGACGGCGTTTGCTGCGTGCTACCGGCGTAGCGCGTCGGACTGAGCCGCCCGCCAAACGAGTTTCTGGCTCGCATGCGCTTGGCTGCTATGTCTGGTGGAGCTCGGCGCATGTTACGAAGCGACGGTCTAGGCAACGGGTTAGACCCGTGCATCTCGAGCTTCGAAAAATGGCGTAGCAAGTCTTCTACGGCACTCATCCGCATTCCCCGGATGTGAAACGCTGCAAAGGATACTAGGGCTTGACTTACTGAGCAATAGATGCCACGGGCTAGGAGTCCCAAGCCGGGCTAGGAGTCCCAAGCCGGGTACTACGAACTAATTGCTAAGTACTTGATAACTAGAAATACGTAACTTTGTGTTAAGTACTTGCTAGTAGGGAACTGGGGACTAGGGTCGCAATCAGTTCTTACCTTTACCCGCCGTCCGGAGTACCCCCTACTTCGGATCGAGTCCTGCGGGGAAAGGCTTAGGAGTCCCATACCCCTACCCCGACCCCCTATGGGGGGAGGGGCTTTACAAATATGAGCATGTTGCTCATATCACGGAGAAAGACCATGTCGTTCATTGCCAAGATGAAAGAAGTTGCTGCCAATGCCGCCGCTCGTTCCAAGCACGCAGCCGAGGTCAGCGCTGCCAAGGCCAAGCAGCTCAGTGAGACTGAGACTGGCAAGACGTTGTTGTTCGGTGCACAGGTTGGCGCTGGGGTCGGTGTTGCCCTGGCTGTGATGGACAGCACGGTGCGCGTGTACAAGGCCGTCACGTACTGAGCTGTCAGTGCATAGCCCCTCGCCCTACGGGCGAGGGGCTATACGCATGGGAGCGTTGCGCTCGAACGGAGAGAAGTCATGTCGCGCAAAAAGTCGAAGTACGAAATCCCCCAGCACCGCCTGCTGCGTGCTGCAGCACAGGTCTACTGCCAAAAGACCAAGCGGAAGTCCGTAGCCCGTACGGACTTGGAAATCTGGTTCAAGAACGCCGACCCTCGTACGAGGGCCGAAGTCATCACCCTGGCTGCATAAGGAACGCCACATGAACATGATCCGCCTCACTGTCAAAGAATGCGTCGTCGACATCGTCGACGACGAAGGCCGTTCGGTTTTTCACTTCTCGGCTGAAAACGTACCGCTCGAGACGTGCAACGCCGAATTCCACAACGCCGTCGCCCAGTTCTTCAACCAAGTCATCGTCGGCGACGTGCCGATCCACTGAGGACGCCATGAAACACATCACGAAATACGTCAACGCGTACACCATCGACCTGTGGTGCTTCGCTGCCTGGGGATTTATCGTCGCGGCCTACGGGACGTGGAACTGGTTCTTGCGGCCATGATCGGCATGCGCTCCCGTCTGAGTGACGGGCTCTATCAGTGCACGTACGGAAATCTGTGCGCTGCGTTCGTTGTGCGTGGTGGAAAGTTCATCGACTGCGCACCGGTGCTGCGAATGAAATTGCCGTGGTGGCAGAGCCGCGCAAAATTAATTCGTCGGCTCTGACCATACGCCACCGTATGGTTGGCGGCCGACGTCATGTTGCCGCCGCCATACAGGTGTCCGTTCTCCGTGTCAAGGGGGTACTCGTTCAGGTTTCGTCACAAACGTCACAGGTTTCTCATAGCGCTGAGCTACGGACGTCGGACTCTCAACTTTTCCGACCTTTTCATTCTGTGACGTTTGTGACGTAGCTCTATGAACAGAGTACTCCAAACCTATTGACACAACACCAAAAACGCGCTCAATGAGGCTTTTCAAGGCTTCCAGCGCATCACGACGTTCAAACTACATGCTAAAAAACACGTCGTTTGTGTGTCTCAAAGTTCGTCACATTTAGTTTCGCACCCTCTCAACTTTGTGACGAAGCCAAAATCAATAACTTACAGACCCCACCCCACGGTTTCAACGCCTCTCAGGCCGTCGAACCTACACGTTAATTCTGTGACGTAACGCCTCCTGGCGTGCTTAACCAATAGCTTCACACACATTTCTGAGCCTTCCAGACTTGAGACGCGTCACAAACTTACATAAACAGGAGCACCACAATGTTGACCGCAGACCAGCGCCAGAACCTCCAGTCTCTTCGAAACATCCTCATCAAACTCAATCCAGGCGTGTATTACCACAACGTCGTAGTCGACGACTGTGGCACTCCATGCTGCGCATTCGGCTGGGCGGCGTATTACGGCGTCGGAGGACTACAGATCGTAGAAACACCGTTTAGCTACGAACAGTTCGCAGTGTGCATTGTTAGCAACAGCTCACGCGTCTACGGACATACGAACTACGCACACATAAGCAGCGACGTTTTCGGTCCGGGCGCATGGAACGCCATTTTCAGCAGCTACATCCTGCCAGGTCGTACCAAAGCCTCCATACTGCCATCCGACATCATCACTCTCATCGACGACTTCGTCAGGAGCCACGACAATGTTGACTGATCGACAGCTCAAGCACCTTCGGCATCTGCAAAAAGTTCTGAAACAGGTAACACCAGATGCCTACAAACACAGCCAAGTACTGCAGCTCAGCTGTGGCACACCATGCTGCGCATTCGGGTATGCGGCTCACCACAAAATCGGCGGACTCAGCATCGTTCGCGACGACAACGGTCCTTTCTTCAACGTAGACGTACTGGAGTTCGCTAACTACTACGACGCTGCCAGCAACATCTTCGGCCGCAATGCGTGGAGGCAAATCTTCGACGCGAACACGTATCCCGTACCCGACAGCGATGTAACGCCTGCAATGGTTGTTGCACGCATCGAGTTCTTCATCACTGAGCACGAGCTCTGCCAAGGAGACAAACCATGAAACTGCACGCCGCACTCGACAACGCGAAGTTCGAAATCACTGACAACGACGGCATTCCGCTGGCGCAGGTGCACTACAAGGAGCTGACCGTGCACGTCGACCTCAGCAAGCTGCCCGAAGAACTGCAGGCCACAATCGAAGGCGCAATCGCACGCACCCAGGCGCAGACCGTCAACTGAAGCACCGCCTCTATCCGCACAAAGCGGGTAGGGGCTTTTCGGTCGTGAGCAACTGGCTCGGACGATTTGGAGTATCACGTGTCTGGCGTAATTGATACCAATGGAACGCAGTGGGAACACTGCAATGAGTGCGGAAAATCTGTCCGTCTGGACGACCTGGGCTTTCAGCCTTTTTCAGAAAAATGGCAAGGTCCATGTGACATATGCGTTGATTGCGCAAACAAAGCACCGAATATCGGTGACATCAAACCCGCTACTACTTGGAGGCTTGTATGAGCATTCTCTACACCGCTCTTACCTTCTACGTATGTGCGATCCTGTTCGCTGCATACGCCTCTCGTACTACGCTGCGAAAGATGGCTGGCGTTGGCTTTGTGTTCGACGTCGGCCTCATGATCCTGCTCGCTGGCGTGTTCGCCGGCACCGGTCCTGAGCGCGTTGGTGGCGCACTCGCATCGATCATGATCTCGCTCACAATCCTGGCCTACCGTCGCTGGCGTGGCTACTACCAGCTCAAATGGGCTGGCCTGGGGCGTATCCACCATCTGTACCTCGGTTCACACTGGATCAATTCCACTGCTGACGCACAACGTGCACAGACATGGCGCGACAGCAAAGCCGACGTACAGGTCACACGTACCATGTTCTATTGGGAGATGTCATGAGCCTCACCGCCGAACAAATTGCGAACCTCCGCCAGCTGCAGAACGTACTGCGCGCTGTGCCTGACACTGAGTACAACCACGACGAGCTGTTTCATAGCTGTGGTACTCCGGCTTGTGCTATGGGACACGCCGCCACTGCTGAAATTGGCGGCATGTACGTATTGCTAGGCACGAACAAAAAAACACCATGGATCGTTCACGATCACGTAGACACCCTGTGGACCGACGACGTAGCACACTACGTATTCGGCACCGGCAGCTGGACCGCGCTATTTAACGTAGACGCATTCGACACTCTCGACGTACCTGCGAAACCACGTCATGTGATCGACCGCATCGACCGATTCATTGAGGAAAACTCATGAGCCTCACCGCCGAACAGATCGCGAACCTCCGCCAGCTGCAAGACGTACTGCGTACCGTGCCTGAAGAAAACTACCACCACGACCGCGTATTTAATAATTGCGGTACGCCAGCATGTGCATACGGCTACGCCGCAGCTGCTGGTATTGGTGGGTTGCGAGCCGTAAATACACCGTATGGTCGTTTCACAGACCACGACTCGCTGTACAAAGTGTATGGCACAACAGACCTCGTCGCTAATGTTATCTTCGGCGACAATGCGTGGAACCGCGTCTTTAATTCCCACGCTTACGACGACCAAGCTGAAGAAGATTGCGAAGTGACACCACGCATGGTCATCGACCGAATCGACCAGTTCGTCGGAGAATGTTCGTGATTCGCCGACACTGGCGTAGAATCGTAGTAGCAGTGCTGTTCATTGCAGCGCTGTACTACACAATGCCCACCGCAGGCACATGCGAGAAATACCCACAAGCCTGCATCGACTGAGGAAACAACCATGAGCAGCGAAAAAACCTGCAAGAAGAAGCTCCGCGTTCGTATCAACCGTGAACACATCACGGCCAAAAACAAGGCCCGGCGCATTGCCAAAGAAGCTCGGCGTCAAGCGCTCGATGCATCCAAGCGCCCGCGTCGCAAGCAGCTGCGTTACTTCGGCGCCATTCGCCGCCTTCGTGCGCGCATCGGCCTGCTCGACGTCACTAACGATGCACAGCGTGAGCAAGTGCAACGTTTGACAGACTCAGCTATCAGCGCTGTGATGGCACTGTATGAGCACGAACACACGTTCTCACTCCCAAGGAGCAACGCATGAGCATTTCCACTGCGAAACGCCGTCGCCGTCAGGCGAAGAACGGCTACAGCCACCTGGCGAAACTTGGTCGTCCGATCTACGCCAAGAAGAGCAAAGAGAAAGCTGACGCGCAACGTATCGCGCTCATCAAGCGCCAGAACGAACGCCGCCAGCGCGGCGCGAAGTTCTAAAGCACTCGCTCGTAGTCCCTACTCGCTCGTAAGAGCGGGTAGGGGCTTTACAGCAGTGAGCAATTACGCTCAAACCCTACAGCGGAGGTACACAACATGTCTCAACTGACACGCTCAAATGCACACGAGCTGCGTACGCAGAACAGCGAACGCAATGCCGCTCTGCTCGCCAGTGACTACGACGCAGATGCTGCGAAAGCTCGATTGTCTGAGCGGTTCAACTGCACCATGCAGCCGCAGGGTGTGGTGAACAAGCCTTTCTCTCAATCCCCCCGCAAGAAGGAGTTCGTCATGGACGCATACGCCCATACGCTGCTGTTCAACGCCCTGGTCAAGCAGACCGATCCGATTCACCCGAACTACCGCAAGGCGCTGGCTGAGAAGCCCGACCGTCTCAACGACGTGCTGACGCAACGCATTCTGTGTGCGAAGGCGTACGACCAGCATGGCAAGACTCAGCCACTGCGCGCGGTGATCGTTGCCGTGTCACTGTGTGGTGCCGTCGAACATCGCGGCGCACTCATGGCCGCAGACCTCATCAAGCAGCTCATGCGCGACTGCACGTTCGCTGCGAACCTGGACTTCATGCGCGCCGAACGCGCTGAGCACGCCGTGCCCAGCGAAGCGACCGACGCATCGAATGCAGCGCTCGAAGAACTCGCTAACGCATTCGACGGCCCGTGCGATGACGTGGCTACGAGCAAGCCGCCCAGTATCGACGATCCGCGTCACGACAGCGAGCTGTACGGCACGCCGGTGGGCATCGAGCCCGCAGCGCCGTACGACGGCCCGAGCACTGAAGAAATCTGCGAAGGCATCGAACAGGTCAACGAGTGGCTGCAGGCAGTGGTGCGCGCGAAGTTCACGAACACGAACCAGCGTGACTACTTCCGCATCGACCCGCTGCCGTTCCTGACCACCTGGGACGCCAGCCAGGGCAAGGAGTATGCCCACGAGTCGTTCGAAGACGCACGCTCTGCATTGGACACGGCGTTCAAGCGCCGCGTGAGTACGCTGGCCGGCGGTGATACCGACCAGCTCGAGCTGCTGGCAGCGATGTAACGCTGACTTCGTCCGCCGTCCCCCTACCTTCGGGTAGGGGGACGTTTTTCTTCCAGCCGGAGCACGCATGTCGACAAGTCAGTCACACATGGTTGGTTTGTCAAACCATGTTACTCCATGGCACCGAAGCAGTGCATTGAAGTCGTATGGAGTAAAAGCCGCTCTGCCGTTCGTAACCGCTGGGGTTAGCGCGTACACGCATCGCGTACGCACGATGCAGCTGATAAGCAACGGCATTAAGTCGTGGCTGGCGTGCAGATGCTGGTGTGGGTCACAGATTATCGTTAACGGCCGCGTTACCCGCGGGCGTCGCCATTTATGGCAGCTCGACAAACAGCCACCAGAACACGGCTACGTATGCGCCACTTGCGAAGGCCGCGCTATAGGCGCTGGACTCGTAGGCGCTCGAGAGATAGCCGGTCGACAAGTCATGTTTTCGCCGAGGGGACTGAAGTGATCGACACCCTGACCGTCGCTTACATAGCGAAAGGCATGCACGAAGTCTTGCGCTCGTATCCTGGGTACGTGCCGACACCGGTGATCGAGCACTTCGTAGGCGAGATAAACATGGTGCAGTTCGCTATCGAAGCAGAAGACGTGCTGTCGAAAGTGTTTGACATGAACCGAGACAACGTCGACTTCGTGTTCGACTACGACGTGTCTGAACCTTTCGGCATGCGTATCGTGCACGAAATGATACGAAATCAATTCATTACGCCCCTGCAGCGCGATGCTATTGCAGCGCAAATGGCCTTTGCTGAGTTCAACACGCCGAGGTATACAAATGGCTAAGTTTTTTGTCGGGCAGCGCGTACGGATCAAAGATTTGTCAGAGATACCGTACGACCTCCGCGGTAAAGAAGGCGTAATCGTCGAGCTGTACGAAACCAGAGACCACACAATTTGTGCGCTCGGCGATCTGGAATTGGTAGGGTCGGGGAACGTAGTAGTTTGTACTGACTTCGACAACGAAACACACACCGGGCATACCGATTTCCTTGACCCTATCCAAGACGACGACCAAAAAGCGGCAGAGTGGGAAGACTGCTGCTTCACTCCAGAGGGGAAATACCGTGAGCTTGAGCCGGCGTGACGAGTGCATCGAGTTTTGCCTACGCGTATGCATTGCGTACGTATGCATAGCGCTTAGCGCGGCGTACGTGCACTTGGATTTCGCGTTCGCCGCGGTTTGGGAGTGGAGTTCAGATTCTAGAGCAGTCGCAGCCGTAGTAGCTATACTCGTAGCTTCAGTTTCTATGGAGCTGTGGCTTGAGTACGACCAACAACTTGTGCGCTGGATTAAGCGCGCAATACGTAGTGAGGACCGACATGGCTAAGTACATGTATCTCGTCTCTGTCACATTTGACGAGTCGACTTCAAAAAAAGAATACACATACAAGTCGATGTTTCCGTTTCCAGTCGGCACTAAGCTAGCGACTAACCCACGGTACAATGAATGGTGTCGCGTAACTGTAGTCAGCGTACGCAAACAATGCGAAGCAGACGACCTGACCATGTACAAGCCCGCCAACTTGTTTTGGTCTGAAGCCACGCGCTGCATGGCTAACCTGTGCCGGCACAAACTGTACAGTTCGGATACTATTAGCGCCGTGCAGTACGCACGCGTACTCAAAACACCGTTCGACGGCCGTTGTGCAGCCGACAAACTGAAGTGGGCTAAGCAGCTCGACAATGCAAATGAAGTACGCATCGACAAACAAAAGAAAGCGTACTACCTCATCAACGTAACATTCGACGACGCGGCTACGCAAAAACACTACACGTACAAAACTGAGTTCCCGTTCGAAGTCGGTGATAAGCTGGCTGCGCAAATAGATTCTAGCAACGGCTGGCACCGCGTAACAGTGCAAGAAGTGCAGCAGATCGACGAGCCATATTTTCACATCAACGTCGCTGACACGCTGGCGTTCTTTTGGTCTGAAATGGTTCGGTACAAAACTAAAGACCTTGACCATGTCAATTTGCCAAACACACGCACTATGTCCGCGTTATACTGCCGCGAAGTACTCACGCGCAATTTCGCCAGACGGAGAACAGACGACAAGCACTACAGAACAGAATACTCAAACTTAGCCGTACGCGAAGCGGCTGAATCCGAGACTCACCAGGAGAGCACCATGAAACTGAAAATCGAAAGCACCGTCCTCGTCAATGGCGAACCGATCAAGTCGTTCAGCGACGAAGCGCTGTTCAACACGATCAAACAAGCCGAAGACGAAATCAAGCGCCTGAGCGAGCTGAAAGCGACGCCGAAGCGCGTCCTGGCTCGGATCGAAGAGCTGCAGGCTGGCATCAACGCGCTGGTCGAAGCCATGGACTCGCAGTCGTGAGTCTTCGCGACGCGGTGAAATCCGCAATCGAAACCGCCAACGACGTTGCCGCTTTTGCGAAAGCGCACAACGGCAACTTCGGCAAGCACCCTGCATCTGAGCAAGCAGGTCGAGGCGTTGACAAGCTCAACACCGTAATGGACAGCGCCGAGCTCTACCATCTAATCAGCGAAGACGCCAAGCTGATGACACATGAACTCGGCTACACCATGCTGTCCTGCCTTGCGGACCTTGTGTTCGACAAGCTTACGGACAGCGAAAAGGCTGTGTTTAGCGTTGCGATGCTGTTTGCTTCGAACGCTATCGAGCAAGAGCTCGATAAGCGAAAAGCAGATGTGCTGAACGCCTTGCTCAGGAAACTTCTCGCCGACGTTAACTAACTAGCGAGCACGCAAGCGGCGACGTGCTATCACCGCTACTTTGCCGTAACTACTGTGAGGTAATCATGGAAAACCAAAAGTTCTCTGCCGCACTGGCGGTTGCAATCGGTCTCGTCATGGCTGCATTCGAGCATTCCAAACGTGAAGAAAACGCCGGCAGCATCGAAGGCACCGACCTGGCGAACGAATCGGAGGCCGGCGTCGAAACCGTCAACAACTGGCTCGACGCCAACCGTGAAGAAGGCGCCAACGTTCCGGACCCGTTGTTCTTGGAACCGCTGCGCGTCGGCTACTTCCTGCTGACTTCGGCCAACAGCCGTATCCTCGACAAGCTGGATGAAGAGGACAAGGCCCGCCTGTGCCTGGCTCAGCTGTGCATTTCGAATGCCATCGCACAACGTCACCAGGACGCCATGCGGCGGCGCATGCAAGAGCTGCTTGGCGGTCTGTTCGGCGACACCGAAGCCGAAGCCGAAGCCGGCAACGGCGGCACCCACGGCGTCCACGTACTGTAATCAGCATGCAACGCGCAAAGCCCGTCCTGCAAAGGACGGGCTTTTTATGCCGGCTCCATACGCAGGCGTACAGTTGCATAACTACAGACGTAGGAGCACAATGACTACAAGGCGCCTCCTGCATGTACGGATGCGATAGCTGCTACTAAGGGAAAGGTAACGCCTTTCACGGAGTTACGTAGCCGTGAGACACCTACGCAGCTCCGGTAGGGCCTTAGGCAGCAGCTATCTCATCCGGTCATGCCAACAGGGCGCTTCATGCGTCCCTACCGCGTGAGACAACACATGCACCTTGTATTTCTAGGGGCTAGACTGCCTCTAACTAAAACGTTTTACACTCAAGGCGGGCCGATTCATACATCGCCTTACCCGCACGTAGCGCGTGTGACCAGCTACCACGAAGACGCGCACACCATACAAGACTTCCATGCGGCACTGCTAAAACATGCTGCCGAAGGCCGCTGTCTGTTTGGCGGGCGGTTGACAACGCCACTGAACAACGAATCCAGAGCGGGCAAGACGCTAAAAGCCGAACGAACCTGGATCGTGTTCGATTTCGACAAAGTCGAAGCGAAAGACCACGCAGACGTGGTGGCTAAGTACTTGCCTCCAGAGTGTCAGAACGTAAGCTACGTGGCTCAGTCGTCAGCGTCAATGTACCGCACCGATACCACGTTGTGGTCCGGGCACATTTTTATGCTGCTCAAAACGCCTACAGACGAACAGCGCGTCAAGCAGTGGTTCGAATGGTTGAATTTCAACGTACCAGCGTTGTCAAGCCAGATAAGCCTAAGCGATTCGTTGCAGGCTCTGCACTGGCCGCTCGATAGAAGCACAGCGTACAACAGCAAGCTGATCTACATTGCCCCACCGAAATGCGTAGGTTTTGAGCCTGCTGTAACTACGCCTTTCGAGCTAGTCAAAAAGCGTGGGCAGTCGTTCGACATACCTGCGTTTACACCACTTGACAGCGTGAGTATTCGGCAACGCATCAATGACCTACGCAGAGCAGCCGGAGAGTCAGAGATTGACTACGTAGTGCGCGCTTTCGAAGGCAATGAAGTGCTCATGTCAGCGAGCGAATGTAGCGTGCACGGGATCAAGGCCAGCGGCGACCACTACATTCGGTTCAACTTGAACGGCGGTGACAGCTACGCGTACTTCATTGACTTGCGCGCTCCTGAGCTGATTCGTAATTTCAAAGGCGAGCCGTACCTGCGCACTGAAGACGCAGCGCCTGATTTGTGGAAAGCGTTGCGAAGTAAAGCGTCTCAGATAGTGCAGAAGCAACCGCTGGACGACGGCGCCGAAGTGCTGGCGTTCTACGCTACTAACCGAGGGTCGAAGATTCATATCGGCGTGTATTCACCGATAGCGAGCAGCGTAGTGCTGAACCAGTCTACAGAAACCGCCGCTCGAGCCTGGTTGGCAGAGTTCGGCATGCTGCAGAAAGGGTTCTTGCCACACTATGACATGGAATTCAATCCGAAGTCTGACGTCCAGTACGTTCCAGGTTGCACAACCATCAACACGTTCCATCCGACAAAATACATGGCTAAGTCAAAAAACAAGAAGCCGTCCAGCGCTGCTGAACTACCGCCAGTCATTGCGAAAGTGCTTAACAGTGTGTTGGGCGATCCAGATAACGCACTGCTAGACCATTTCCTTAACTGGCTCGCTTGCATAATGCAATTCCGAAGCAAGACGGGCTCTGCTTGGGTGCTGTGGGGCCGCACCGGTACAGGTAAAGGCACGCTGGCTCGCTACGTACTCCGGCCTTTGATCGGCACAGAGCACGTGCGCAACATCCAGGTTACGCAGCTGCAGCACGATTTCAACCACTGGCTGGAGGGCACACTACTAGCCGTGATTGAAGAAGCCGACACAAGAGCGGTGGATAACAGCGCAGAGCTGCATATGAAGCTCAAGCACTACATCGCTGACAGCCCGCTAGAAATTAACCAGAAAGGCGTGACTACGTACGAGTCGGACAACTACACGAACTTCATACTGTACGCCAACGAAACGACGCCCGCGATTGTTACGAGGGACGACCGCAGGTACAACATTCCTGCGCGCCAAGAAAAAGAGCTGCACCTGACGCCCAACGAGTACATCTCAATCGTTAACGGCGACGAACTAGACGCGTTTGCAGACGTGCTCATGCGCTGGCCTGCGAGCGAAGCTCAAGCGTCGCGCATCATCAAAACCGAAGCGCATAAAGACGCGCACGAAGCTTCGACACCTATCAACCAGCTCATTGCCGAGGCCATACTGGCAGGCGACCTGCAATTCTTCATCGACCGCACACCTACAGCAGCCGAAGCGCTTGCAGACTTCCACAACCGGTTCAATCCGATGGGTCAGTTCAACGTGCTCATAGACAAGTACGTAGAAGACGCCGCTGCTAATCGACATTCCATCGTAGAAGAGCCTGACTTGTTTGTGCTGTTCCGCACATTGATACCTGACTCGAAGTTCTTCCAAGACAGCAAGACGTGGCGTAGACGGCATTTCAAGTCACTCGGATTGAAGATCGACGAGCAACATCGCCATCCAGACGACTACAAAACTCGCGCGCGAGGCGTAATAGTTAAGTGGAGCGTTCCCACGTACGACGAGCGCAAAAAACCTGAAGCTCCGGCAGACGATAGCATCGTCGTGCCTCTAACCAAGAAAAGGAAACCACGATGAGCGTCGAGAACCTGCATGCCCGCGTAACCGAATACCGCAAGCACTTGGTGCTTGAAATCCTGGCTGAAAAGTCTGTGTACGATCAGGTACGCACTTCGAAAGACGACATCGGAGTCATCGGCCAGATCGTCATCGGCTCGAAAGAGTTCGTCGGCATTTCTCCTGAAGCGTACGCGCTGCTCGAGACGGTAAAGCCAGGGCGTGACAACATGGGTGACCTCGACTGGTTCAAGGTCGACGACGGACGGTACTGCTTTGCATGGTTTGGTTCGCCGTACCGCGTAGTAGACCCCCACCACCCTGACTTCGAAGCGGCTGCAAACTTCGCGGTGCACCCTGGCGAGTTCGTAAGCGTGCCCAACGATGTACCAGACGAAGCTAAGGAAGTCATTGACGCTGACTTGGACACCACCAATCAGAGCGTGTACTGATGAACACGGAGCTGGTAAACAAGGTACTCGCATGGCTTGACGCAGGAGCGCCGCACGAAAAAACTGGTTTTTCGTTCGACATGTCATCATACGTACACGACGGAGAGCCTTGCGTTACGCACCCGTGCGGAACTACGTGCTGCATGGCTGGCGCAGCCATCGCTTTTGCATCTCCTGCTGTGTTTAAAGAGTTACGAGCTGACAGCTACGACGTTAACGTAAAAAGCGCGGCCGCAGCATTGCTAGACATACCAGTGTCTGACGCAGACGAGCTGTTTTCGCCGATCTTTTTAGACTACGAATACGCAGACGTTACTCCTGCGCTTGCGGCCAACGTGCTTCGCAAATATGTGAAAACCGGTAAAGTCGTGTGGCCGCGTAAGCCGTAAACGCGTTTAATACGGGTCTATAGCTCAATCGGTCAGAGCGCCGGACTCATAATCCGTCGGTTCAGGGTTCAAGTCCCTGTGGACCCACCACTAAAAAATGTCTAAAAAGGAGAGCCACGATGCGTGAGCTACACGAACACAAAGTCAACCCTGCAAACGACACGCTGACAATCACTGTGCTTGACGAGCCTGGCGCTGGCGGCGCAAATCATCTGTACGACATTCGAGGCTTTAACACTGTCTCGAACGTCAGTTGTCCGTTCACCGAACGGTACGGACAGCCTGCAGAACACGCGACTATCCTGTTTCAGAACGGGCCTATCAGTGCAGATGGTTACGGCGTCAATGGTGTTACGCACGAAGCGCTGCTTGCCATCATCGCCGACCGCCTGCGCAGTTTCCAAGCTGGGCCGTACAACTGCAAAGCAAACGCCTGCGCGCTGACGCATATCGAAGAGGCTTTGCACTGGCTGCAGCAACGTACGCTCGAGCGCATGCGCCGCGGCGTAGAAGGAACGCACGCGGTCTAAGCGCCGTGCGCAATAAGTACCCAGGCGTGTGTTACCGATGTGGCAAATGGGTTGATAAAGGGCAGGGCCACTTCGAGCGCCATAACGGCGGGTGGCGAACCCAGCACGCCGACTGTGCAATCTGCGCACGGCAAAAACAGCGCGAGACGCGCCAAGCGGTCAAAACAAGGGAGGGTTAGTAGATGCGCACTTCACGACTTCTGATTATGTGTTTAGCAATCTTCCTTGTTGGATGCAGAGACTCGAATTACGGAGAAGCAGACGACAAATTCCTTTGCGATCCAGAGACGGGAGATGCGTTTTATGTTACGCCGCATATTGGGCAAACCTCAGTAGTCAAGAAGATTCCTCAAGCAAACCCTGTCTGCGAAAAAACATATCCGCTAACTGCGGAAGGTGAATAAATGGATAAGCAAGACTGGGTGTTGGTTCCTCTTGAACTGCCTTGCGAGATTGCAGGCGCAGCCGCATGCGCCGGAGTTTTTGAGAACGGAAACCCAAAGCGCGGGTGGGATTTCCTTTTGCGGCTAATTGGAGTTAGAGCGCACCCGCTCCACCCTGCAGCAATTGATGCAGAGGCTTTGATAAACCGCCTTATATCAGCCGATCCGACCCATGAGGATTGCGCGGCGGCAGCGGTCCTTCTGAGACAACTCACGTCCCAGCACAAAGGGAGCGAGCTTGAGTCCGACAACGCCGCCCTTCGCGCGCGGATTGCGGAGGCTGAGGCGCAGGAGGCGGTTGGGTGGGTTCGCCCGTGGGATGGTGACGACTCCGACTTGTGCAACATCGAGTTTGAAACGAACGAGGACGCTATCAAAAATCAGCCGGGGTGGCTGCCTGTTTACGCCGCCCCCGTGCCCGCTGCTGCGCTCCCGTGGCGTCCTATCAGCGAGTGCCCGGATGACAATACAGAGGTTGTGTCACTGAGCGTCGTGGATGGATGCATCGAGATGCTTTCGATGCCGGGAAAAGTTGCGCAGAGAATTTCTCGCTATCGACACTGGATGCTCGCTGGCGACTTCCCGCTACCCGGCCAATCTGTGGCGCCCAACTATGCAGGTGTGATCGAGTCGCTGAAAGAGTGCGAAATGTTCCTTCGTGTCATCGGTCTGGATCATCCGAAGGCCGCATTGGTTGCTGAGACAGCTTGCGCCATGCTCTCCGCCGCGCCCCAGCCGCCAGCAGCAGAGGGGGAGGTATGAGCGCTCCGAAACGAATCTGGCTGCAATG
>JAGQOW010000090.1 GCA_020427155.1 Planctomycetales bacterium
CCGACCAACTCACCAAAGAACTCGAATCAACCCAGGCGCAGCTTATCGAGAAGAAGTCACTTGTCTATAAAACAGCAGGTCAAATTGAATCTGTCAATCTTCAGCTGGCGAGGCTCCGAGCCGATCGCATCGGCCTGGTTGATATGGTTTCAGAAGCGCGCGGCGCATTGCTGGAGTCGTTTTCTCGACAGCGAAAGCGCACCGCTCAACTTACTGAGCAGCAGCAACAGCTCTCGGCGCTTGCCCTGCAAAAAGAATATCTTGCCCAACTAGAGACTCAGCAGCAACTTGCCGCCCGCGCGACGGAGTTGGCTGCCGCCGTCGAAGCGACCGCCGCCGAGCGCGACACGCTCGCTCAACTACTCGCTGCAACAGACCGCACGATTGCGACGCAACGGGAAACCGTGAACGTCCTGACTCAAGAATCAAAATCGGCAGCCGAAGCACTCACGAATCGTCAAAGCGCCCTCGATGCTTTGCAAGTTGCTGCCGCTCAGGCGCGCTCCGCTGCTGAGCAACTTTCTGATCCGCAACTGGACGCCACCCTAGCAGCGCTCGACGAAAAGCAGCTTGCCTTGAACGAACAACTCGCGGGCGACAAGCAACTTGCCACTCAAAAAGAAGCAGAGCTCGTTTCAGCAACAGCGACGCTCGACAAGAACGTCGCAGATCGAGCTGCACTCTCTGCGAAACAGCAGCCGTTCTTAGAGCAAGAAAGACAGCTGGCTGAGGCCAACGCGGGTCGCGACGCAGCAGTTGCTGATTGTGAATTGGCAAATGAACGGCTTCGTCATTCCTGGGAGCGGCGTTTTGCCGTTCGGGCCTTGATTCCCCTTGCTCCCGAGCAATTGGCTGGCAGCACGATTAGTGCTCTCGAACTCGCACCTCGATACCAGCGCGAAGCCGAGGCAGAATGGCAAGCGAATCACAAGGACAAGAAACCTGAAGAGATCGAAGAAGCAAAGAAGGCGACTGAAATCGCTCAGCTCTTGAAGAACCGGATTGATCAGGTTGCGAGTACGTACGTCGCCATGTTTGCGGCTCCCGGCGGTTCGCCACAGGATGTTTTTAGCGCCACAGCGGATCAGGCCTTGTTCTTTGCCAACGACGGCCGCGTACAAGCATGGTTCAATCCGGCCGAAGGAAGTTTGCTAAAACGGTTAGAAGCAATCGAGAATCCAGCGGAACTCGCCGACGAACTTCATCTGGCGATACTTTCTCGACCTGCAACGAATGATGAAAAGAGCGAAGTCGAAGCCTACCTGGCGGAACGCCAGGACGACCGCAATACGGCAATCCGGGAAGCGGCATGGGGATTGTTGACTTCGATCGAGTTTCGATTCAATCGATAAACCTCGGTACCATTGGTCAGCTATGGCTATTACCTCAGCCCGTCATGAGACGATATTATGAAGTGTAATTACGCATGCAATTCGCCCGAACACACAATTGCACGTCGCGACTTCCTCGGCCGACTGGCTGCCGGTGCTTGCACAATGACAGGGCTCAGCTCGTTGGTCCATCCGGCCGCTGCGGCTCAGATAGCGGCCCAAAAGAAACGCGTCCTCTCGATTTTTCTTTCGGGGGGCGTTAGCCAATTCGAATCATTCGATCCGAAGCCGGGGACCTTGACGGGCGGACCGTTCCGGGCGATCCCCACTTCGGTACCGGGCATTCACGTCTGCGAATTGCTTCCCAAGACCGCGCAGCAGATGCACCGCTTGTCGCTAATCCGCACGGTAAACACCAACAACAACGACCACGGCCTCAGCCGTTACCAGATCGAGCGCGGCCACGCACAAAGTGCAACTGCCGATTTTCCGCACATCGGCGCCATTGTTGCCAAGGGGCTCGACGAGGGTACTTCGCCCTTGCCGGGACATATCCACGTGTCCTCCGGCGCGGGTTCTCGCAGCAGCAATTCTGCGTATCTGGGTCCTAAGTACGCCAGTATCTCGGTAGGAACAAACGGCGGATTGCAGAACAGCGAATTGCCTGGCGGCATGACGGCTACAATCAACGACCAACGGCAAGCCTTTCGACGTCACGCCAACGAACGTTTTCTGCAACGTCGCCGCACAGCGGAAACCGACGCCTACGTCGAGAGTCACGAGCGCGCGATTCAACTGATGGCAAATCGCGAAATCTTCGACGTGACCAAGGAATCTGAGAAATGTGCCGCACAATATGGCGAGTTCGACCTGGGGAAGCAGTGCTTGTTGGCACGCCGGCTGCTGGAGCACGATATCTCCTTCGTACAGGTTTCGCATTCAAACTACGATACCCACGCCGAGAATTTCAACTTCCACATCGAGCAACTCGGAGAGTTCGACCAGGCGTTTGCTACCTTGATCGACGACCTGGCCCAACGCGGCATGCTCGACAGCACGCTGGTGATGGTCCTCACCGAATTCGGCCGGACACCAAATATCAATTACCGTTACGGCCGCGACCACTGGGGGAAAGGTTTTTCGATTGCTTTGGCCGGCTGCGGCATCCAGCCTGGCGCTGTGATTGGCGCCATGAACAAAGACGGTACCGAGATCGCCGATCGAGAAGTGAAACCTGCCGATCTCTTCCATACTTATCTGCGGGCGATTGGGTTAGACCCCCAAAGCGAATTTGACATCGACGGTCGCTCAGTACCAATGGCAGACCCCACAGGCATGGCGGTCGAGGAGCTCTTAGCGTGAGCGAGGCTGAAAGCAGCACTCCCGAACCAGCGACGTTCGACATCCAAGCGTCGCACGTCGCACGAGAGTGGAAATACTCTGCACCATTCATCGGGTGTCGCTACGATCCGACCGGACGCTATGTGTTTGCCGCTTCAATGGATTTCACCATCCAACGTTGGGACTTGCAGGACGATTCGCATACGACGTTTGCCGCACACGAAAGCTGGTTGCGAGGAATCGGTTTTTCGCCGGACGGGCAACAGCTGGTCTCGGCCGGTTACGATGGCAAATTGTGTTTTTGGGAAACGGCGGCATCTCCCGCAGAGGGCCAAGCAGTTGCCCCGACGCGCGAGTTCAGCGCACATGAAGGCTGGGTGCGATGGCTCGCTGTCCATCCCGACGGCAAACTGATCGCAACGGCTGGCAACGACTTGAAAGTCAAGCTCTGGTCGGCGGAAACCGGCGAGTTGGTCCAAACATTGGAAGGCCACGCAAAGCACATTTATAGCCTGCTCTTCCATCCTGGGGGCGAGTTGTTGCTCAGCGGCGATTTGCAGGGAGTCGTGAATCAATGGGAGCTGGCTTCGGGAAAACTTGTTCGCTCGCTCGATGCGAAGTTGTTGTATACCTATCACGGCGGACAACAAGTCGACTATGGCGGCGTTCGCTGTATGGCTCTTAGCACAGATGGCAAACGGTTGGCCTGCGGCGGGCTTCACAAGGCGACGAATCCGTTTGCGGGCGTCCAAGAGCCCCTGGTCTTGGTGTTCGATTGGGAAACCGGTGAGCAGATTCGTACCCACGAGGCCACGGAGGTACCCAGGGGCATCGTGTGGCGACTTGTCTATGAGCCCGACGGCACCCTGGTAGGCGGTATCGGCGGCCAGGCGGGTTTTCTTACGTTCTGGAAAGAGGAGAAGACCGAGGTCCACAAGTTGGCACTGCCCAACACGATTCTCGATCTCGACCAGCACCCCAGTGAGTTCGCCGTCGTCACGGCTCATCACGATAATCATGTCCGCATCACCCGCATGACGGCAAAAGCTTGAGCGTCCAATAGCCGTACAAGTTGATCGCTGCCGACTTTGGTCGTATCAGGGGTACCGCCTCCTTTTCGTGTAAGAATGCACGCTAAGGGCGTTCCAAAACTTGACCAGCCGTAGCTGTAGGCACTTCGATTGTGGGACGGGTTTTGAGCTACCCCTGTCTACGAAAGCCCTATAGAGAGTTTCAGGTGCTCAGCCGTCCCAAAAACGAGCGTTTTTGGAACATTTATATCACCCGGGACGATGCCTCATGAGGCACTTTCGGAAGTGCCCAAACTGCCTTGGCGTTTCACGCTGAACGCAGAAAGCCAAAGTTCAAAAAGTGCTTCGGTCGTTAGGCCGATGCACGCCTGGGAGTTTGCGTTTTGGGCCAGGTCAATGTGACCGCCGGGCGTTTACCGGTGGCCAATGGTATCAGTTGACAAGCCTTCCGCCATAGGTAACCTCGGTTTTCGGCAAGCTTTGCTTGCCCCATGCGAATATAGATTGGAAAGCATGGGAAGCCAGTCGATTTGCGGTGACATTACTGCCTGAAGGGTGGGCCTTGCTCAGAAGACTCCACGAATGGAAAAGACTTTTACCGTTAGGATGTACCATCGGAATGTGGGATTCGCCAGTTTGGCGTTCTTCACTCTCATGGTCATTGTATCGGCTCTGGTGACGGTGTTCTGCGCGCCTCGCGACCGACAGTTTGTCGCGGCCGTAGCTTTTTGTGGTTTCTGGGGATTCTGGGTATTTCTGTCCATCTATTGCCTGCTCGGCTTCTACCGTTCGCGTCTTCGAATATCTGATGGCAATATCTCGTCTGACGGCGTATTCCAACGTCATCAAGTGGCACTCCACGATGTTCACGTTCTGGCTTGGAAGCATATGCCAAGGGGAGGCGTGATATATCTTGCGGATACCAATGATTCAACGAAGATTCGTTTGGACAATTATGAGACTGAACAGAGCCTTTGGCTGATACGGTTTCTGCGGGAAAGAATACCGGCAGAAGTTCAGACCAATTGGAACCTCTTTTGCCACAAAGTGGCTTTGCCCTTAACGAAGGTCAGAGCAGCCTATGAAAAACCCGAGCCGAATCGCAATGTGGGCGATGTGTTGATTACACGAGGTCGATGGGACCGGTTTTTTATTCCCTTCATCGTGCTCGCGGCTTTTGGCGGTGCAATAGTGGCTTGGTGGCTAAAACAGCCGCGTATGCTCTTGGCACCAATCCAAATCATGTTTGTTTGGCTAATTCTGAGGTTTCTCACTCCAAAACGCGGCTACGTTTCGAAATCCATTTCTGCGACACCGGGGCTTCCCTCATTTTTGGCTTTCGGCGTCCTTTGGGGCACACTTGGAATATGCGGTATCCTCGCCTTTCCGGTCTTGCGTCCGGCATTACCGGTGCCTTCTGTCGTTGCTGTTGTCTTGCTACTTGCCTGGTTTGCCGTTCTCATCTGGCGTGCCCACGCCGAAGATAAGAAGAGACACGAGCGAGATACGGCCGCCAGTTCCGCATCCGTGGAAGAATGGAATGAACTAAACTCTGAACCGGGTTTGTGACCATGCGAGCAAGTACTCATGGTGCGTGCGGTGTGGCACGTTTCCGCTAGATACGGAATTCCGAATCTGCGTCGGACGAATTGGCCGATGCAGATTCGGCAAAATGCAAGCTCGCGTCGAATTCATCGGCTGAGGCAAGTCTTCCCGGATTTCGTAAATGACTCACGTGTGACTCACCTGGGCTGCTATGCGTGCATTCTTACATGAATCTGGGCGCTATCCTTATCAGGGTCGAGAAACCAATTGTCTGCATTTCCCTCGCTTCGCGAAATATTGTCGACGGAAAACTGAATCACTCTGAATTCCACTATTTGACTTGCCTGTCCAGGCTATTCGAGATCGATAGCGGGGGACTTATTCCGCTTTCGCCACGGCCAACTCGCGCAGCACCTCATACGGCGGTTCGTAAGCCTGCGCTCCCCCTTCCCGCGAGGTGAAGAAGTTGAACAGGTAGACTCCATCTGCTCCTGATTCGATGAGCTGGGCCGCCGCATGGCGGTATTCGTCAGCACTGAGATTCTTCTGGTCGCCGCCTGTGGTGCATTCGATACCTCCGTAAACAGGAACCGTTGTTATTGCCTGTTTCCACAAGCCAATCGGCAGATCACCGCGCTCGAAGAGAAATTCGGAGACCGAAACAAAATCGACCCAGCCATGGGTTGTCCAGGAGGCAACATCACAGCCGAGCTGCTTTGCTGTCTCAGGGGTGGGCGGCGTCGTGCCAAAGTTCGAAGGCACGCGTACGGCCAGCACCAGTTGTCGACCGCGCTCAAGCCCGACCTCGTCGAGCATCTTACGAACCCGCTCGACCAGCAAGTTCATCTTGGCCACGCGCTCGTCGGTTGTGTCCCCCTTGAAGAACCGGGGAAAGCGGTTGAAATCGAGTTCGATGCCGTCGCAGTCGTATCGACGGACCGCTTCCTCGATCAGTCGAAAGGTGTAGTCGCGAACCTCGTCGCGACCGAAGTCCATCGCACCGCTCCCCTGATACTGCTTTGTTCCCAGACGCCAGTCCGCGTGGTCCACCAAGAACTGCGTACGAAGAAAATCGTTGCCGTGGTCGTCGTTCATCCGAAATGTGAGCAGTGCCTCGCAACCGCGGCGTCTTGTTTCGGCCAGCATCACCGCATAAGGATCGATCCCTGCATCAAAGAACGCCTGCATGTTCTTGAATCGCTGCTGCTCAGAAGCCGGCCACTTCGCTCGTTCGTCGGGCGTCGACAGCGAGCCTCGCATCGTGCCGATCTCTGTGGGATAGTACATGACCTGTGCATTGATGCATACCAGTACCGTATCGACACGGCTTCCTGCATAGGCCACCTCTTCGATCAACTTCTTGACATCGTCAACGTCTACAGCCACCGGCCCTTTGCTGCCTGCTGTTGTCGAGAGGCAGGAATCGCCATCGAAGTTATAGAGCACACGCCGCGCCCGCACTGATTGCCCGGACGAAACCGACTGGCTTTGAGCTGCGGCAGCGAACGAAAAAAGATTCAGGACCGCCGCACCGAGAAGCAATAAGGATACTCTGTTATCATAAACAGCCATAAAATCTTGTTCTCCAGTTCAACACCAAGCTGTGACAAGCATGCCCTCAGAAGCATGACGAACGGACCGTGCCTGGCGAGTCCTGGGTGATGCGAGGCCAAGCTGCTCAATCAAGGACGTTGGGCAAACAGAAGCTTGACGTTAGCGCGCAAACCCTCCGGCGAATCGGGTGCCGCACGGCTCGCACCGCGCCGCTCTCGATTCACACGCGACCAACTATTGATGAGAACCACTCGTACGGGTAGCCGCCGACTACTCGGGCATCGGCAGTATGATGAGTGCGTTCTCCGGAAAGGACGCCTCGCCAGGTTTACCGTTGATCTGATATTGGATCCTCAGGATCTTGGCAGTTCCTGGCAGCGGGTCGCCACCGAAGCTGGCGTTGTAGCTGGTCGACGCTAAGGCGATCACGGGCAAATCTTTCGCCTGGGTTCGCAGCGTTGCGGTGACGTCTTTCTGGGTAGTCCCAGCGCCATACTCTGCCTTAACAATCTTGAGCTCTACCGGACTGAGCCCCACTTGCGAAAGCAGTTCTTTCTCGTTGCCGCCCTTCTCACTCACCTTTTGGGCAATCGCGATGGCGGCCTGAATCGCTTCCTCTCTTAACTCAGGCGCCTGAATGGCTTCGCCAGCAAGCTTGAGATTTGCCGCATTGGGGTATCGTTCGAGAACCTCCAATACCATCTTCTGCTCGGCAGGCCGACGCGATGCTTCAAAGGCCTTCCGGCACATTTCGGCACGCTGTTGCTCGGGAAGATTAAACTGCCGCACGATGCGGATATAGCCACGAATTGCGCGTACCTGATACTTCTCCTCTTGCAACTCATTTGCCAGTCCGAGCAATACGGGTGCAGCATCGGCAGTCATCCATTTACCGAGCAAACGACTGCTAAGGTCTTGGAGTTCGGGATCGCTGCTTTTCGCAGCAGCCCCGATCGCCGCCAATGCGTTGGCTCCTCCTACATCCCCCAGAATCTGCAAAAGCGTAGCTTTCGTGGGTGCAGAAGAAGTCTTCTCCAGGGCTGCTGTAAGCTCCGCAGCACAAGCTTCGCGGTCAGGCATGCGAATGCTGGCCGCTTTGAGCGCCTGATGCGCTACACTTGCGTCTTCGGGAAACTTGGGAGCAACGACCTGAGAAACCAATACGGATAGTCCGTCGAGATCGACCGTCTCGCCCAAGGCAGCCAGCGCGGCGCCACGCACCGATTTGTCGGCATGGCTCAACGCTTTCAATAGCGTATCCTTCGCGTCGATACGTCTCTGCCCAACAGTCTCTAACAGCAAGGGGTACACTTCTCCGGAGGCATCGGGAAGCAGCGCGATAATCTTTGCATCCACTTCCTTGCCCGGCAGTTCAGCCAGCGTCGATTTCGCCAGGTCTGCCAGATCTTTGTCCGACTCGAGCGCGATTCCCAACAAGGCTGATAGACAAGATGCGTCTCCTACCCGCGCGAGCGCTGCGATGGCAGCTGCGCGAGCTTGTTTGGGTCCTTCGCCGGCGGCTTTCAGCACGGCTGCCAAGACGACGGTGTCTGTTCGGTCAGCCATCGCTTCTACTATCAAAGCAGCTCGCTCAGGCTTGGCCTTGGCCAACTCGTCTGCCAGCGCCTGATCGACTTTGCTACCCGGAAACTCACGGGCCGTACCAAGCGCTAGCTGAAACAGTTTCTTATCCGACGAACGAAGCAATTCGAGTAAGAGTGGAATTCCTTCCGGACCGCGAGCCAGTATCGCCCCACGAGTTGCTTCGATGTTTCTCTGCTGAGGAACCTTTGCCTTTCGGACTTCATCATACAGCTTCGCTGCTTCGCCCGACTTGCCCTCGCCCAGCAGTCGTTCTGCACACAGGATGCACCCTTCGGCAACGGCTGAACGAACATCGTCAGACTTCGCAGCCAAAGACTGTCGCAGTGCTTGGACCGCGTCGGAATTTCCAATCCGTCCCAGCGCAACGGCCGCCGCCGAGGCGACTTCCGCGTCCTTATCCTGCAAGAAGGCTGTCAATCGCGCGACCGCTTTGGCATCCCGCCGAACGCCGATCGAATTGATCATGCCTACCAGCAGCCTGCCTTGGATCGAGTCGGTCGCATTGCGCAACGCCTCGTCGGCGGCTTCGCCGGGAATCGCTTCCAGCGCGATCCGAGCCCAGGAAGACAGTTGCTCATCTGGCAGCAGCCGTGCCAGCTCGGGCACCGCCGCGCTCGACCCGTGAATGGCCAGACGTTTGCAGGTGATTGCCTTCTCTGCCGGTGGTGCGTCGGAACGGAGTGTAGCGAGCAGTTGTGTTTCAATGTCAGCCGACTGGCTAGAACTTTCCGCTGCCCGAATTGACGAGACTGCCGTGAAGATCAAGGCGACTGTCAGAACAGCAACGCGATTGACGAATTGAGTCGATGGCATGGTTTGATATCCAGAAAATTGGGGCCGAAGCCGTTGATTTGTCATGAAACGAATTACGATTGGGGCAGATGAGCGACTCGAAACGTTACAGACGCCACGGTTCGCGGAGTGCCTCTGATCGCAAACGATTGGCTTGCTGGTCGTCGATAAACTCGTGTTTCACGTTGTCGTACTTCACCTGGCGGTCCAAGTGCAGCGCGATGTTCGCCGCGTGGCAGGCGATGTGCGCGTTGCAGGCCGCCACGGCATTGCCCTTGGTCAGGCTGCGCGACTTGACGCAGTCCAGAAAATCGCGGACGTGGAACGTCGCCGGGTAACCGCCGATCTCCTCCACCGCTCTTCCGGCCAACAATTCCGGCGAGCTCAACACCAGCTTGCCGCTGTCGCCAGCTTCCACCCACCCGGTCTCGCCTTCAAATCGTACCGGACACGAGCCAAGCGGTATCCAACCAGTCTCGCGGAAGATCAGTTCGACGCCGTTCTCGTAGCGAGCCACCAATTGCCCGTCTTTCGGCGGGTCGTACTCGACCGGGGGCAGACAATCGTCGACGGCCCATTGGCAGAGGTCAACACAATGCGAACCCCATTCCAGCACGCCGCCGCCCACCAGGCCGCCGCCCTTCTCGAAATTAAAACCGTCGAGCAGCTTTTCATTGAATGGCCGCCAGGCCGCCGGACCCAGATACATGTCCCAGTCAACGACTTCTTTGTCCGGTTCGGGCTCGGCAGGCAGCCAGCCGCTCATCATCGCTTGCATACCCGCGGGATGGGCATAAACCTTCTTGAGCTTGCCGAGTTTCCCCGTACGCGCCAACTCACACGCAAAGGCAAAGTGCGGCAAATTCCGCCGCTGAGTGCCGGCTTGGAACACTCGCCCGGTACGGCTCATCGTCTCTGCCAAGATCAGACTTTGAGCGATGTTCTTCGTGACGGGCTTTTCGCAGTACATATCCTTGCCAGCCTTGGCAGCGTTCATCGCGGCAGTGGCATGCCAGTTCGGACCCGTGGCAATCAGCACGGCATCGATATCGCTGCGGTCGAGCAAGTCCCGGAAGTCGCGATACATTTCGCAGTTGCTATTGCCGTACTTTTCGTCGGCAATTTTTTTGACAGCCAAACGCCGTTTTTCCTTGATGTCACAGATAGCGACGAACTGCACGTCGGGCTGGGGCAAGAAACAACTGAGGTCGTACGTTCCCCGATTGCCGATCCCGATGCCCCCCATCACAATCCGCTCGCTGGGAGCAGCCGCACCGTCGCGCCCCAGGGCCGAACTTGGAATAATCGTTGGCGCCATCACCGCGGCGCTAGTTGCCGAAAGAGTTGTTTTTAAGAACCGACGCCGATGAACTTGTTCAACGATCTTTGAGTTGACTGACTGCTTCGACATAATAGTCTCCTGGTCGAGTTGTTCCTCTGGCCGCCAGAGCACCGCGCGGGTGTCCAAAGTGCGATCCCGGTACCCATCAGAATACTCCTGCGGCTATTTCCTTTCTACATGCAACGGCTGGTTTTCTCATTTCTATGCTTTTGAGCACGGTTTTCCGCCCTTCTGCCCGTCAGCACTTCGCCAGCTTCCCGCTCGCCGCAAGGCCAGACGTTCACTATCGACGGCGCTAGCGGGTGATGATTCTTCCGCACAGTTTCGACACAGGCCCGACGCTAGCGCCTAAGGATAATGATACTGAAAACTGCTTCTACCTACTTCTCGCGGACCTGATCGGAGGCTTTCGTGCGGGGCGCCTCCAACGAAACAATCTGGTTCGACTGCTCTGAGGAACGATCGATCGTTAGTCCTCTCGAATGGACGATCGCGAGATTGTTGCTCGCGGTCGCTTCAAAGACGAGTTGCGGCCCACGAGGAAAAGGACGCGCACTCAAGGTGAGCAAGTTGCCCGAGCCGAAAACTCGCGCCCCTGAAGACGGATCGATTCCCTGACAATCCATGAAAGCCTCAATGCGATTGTCACTGGGGCGAGGGTCTTCCAGACTGCCGAGACAAATATGATCGCGACACAAATGAATATTGGTTTGCTCGATCGTGTTGCGCGAGACGCCGCCAGTCAGCAAGAGCCCGACGGCACAGCCTACCGTCTCAATGACAGTTATTTTGTTCGCATCAATCGAGCCTTCACTGCCGTCCAGCCACAGGCCGGTTCCCACCCAGCGGTGTGTTTGGTCGAGATCGCTATTATGTGCTTCTCCCCCCGGCCAGGCGCCGCCGCCTCCGACCAGGGCGTTGAAAACAAACTCAGTCGAGGTAATCACCTTAAACCGGTCAGGACCAGCGGTCGTTGGCTTCATCCGTACCGTTGCACCGTCAGACGACGAAACGATCAGCCCCAAACGGTAGGAGCAACTCATCTGGCTATCGAACACCACGGCATCACCGTTCGTGGGGGTGTAGTTCAACACGCAATGTCCGCTATCGAGCCGAAAGTTCTGCATCCAGGGAATCTTGAGCGTCGTATGCAGATGGTACACAACCGGCGTGGTCTGCTCGGCGGTCCAACTTCCACCAGCCAGGTAGACGTCTTTGGCTTGGGCCTTAGCCGCGTCCAACGCCTCTTGCACCCCCGAGGTCTTCGTGCCGGGCGTCTTCGGTCCATAATCTCCCCCGTCTTCCGGACCGTTGGGTGAAACGACGATCTGGTTTCGGCTGCCATTCGCCCTTCCCGGTTCAGACGCCAGAAAAAAACCCAAGCAGGCGATCACCGCCAAAGCGGCCTTACTCATACCAACCACGCTAGCCATAATTCGCACCTCTCGCACCGAGTTGTCGTTACCCGCCTGGGCCTGATTGGCGATAGCCTACCATGGTGGCGCGAGCCAAGAGAAGCCGCTCAAAACCAATCAACCTAATCAATGGGGACTCCCCCCGTTCGGCTTTCATGATACCATCAGGGAAAACAACCCTTCCGGGACGTCATGCCCTCACCGGCCCGCTGAAGAAAGCATGAAGGAGCCCGCCGCGCCACATGCTCACGTCGGCAGAACTCCGTGAATATGGCGCCGTGCCTGAAGCACAACAGCGTTAACTCAGGCACGAGTGACTAAAACCACCTGAGAGAGTGTTGCCCGAGTTAGCGGCAGTAGAATTGCTTGAAGTGGAACAGGCGTTTCACGCCGAACGCAGTCTTGAATAGGTATGTTCTGCAGTGTCGGTCGATGCGATCTACAGAAGCAAACGTTCTCGATGCTCGAATCAACGTTGGGTCAAATTGAATTTAGCAGGGTCAATCTCGTTGTGGGAAATATCCGCAACTACATATTCGATGGCGACCTTCCCGTTTTGGATATTGAGAGCTTTGTCCAACATCCAATGACCATTCACTTTCTGAAAATGTGCTTCAAGCATCCAATCCGAATTGTCAAGAACGTGTCTGCCCATATGACGCATCTTAGATGGGGCTCGTTGCTCTCCGAAGTCTAGAAAAGCTCCTGAATAGCTAACTTCAAAATCTCGGTCCATATATTCTTCGAGGACCGGAACCATGTCAGTAACGTTAATGTGTAATCGCACCCTATCAATGCGGCAATTCACTTGCCCTTTAAACGAGTGAAACAATCCCAGGCCGACGGAGCTTCGTTCCTTACTGAGGTCTAGCTCGACAGCAACGATTTCAGATTCCGCTTCTGTCCGCCTTTCGACAATGCGAGCATCCTCCGGCAGTCCGCTACGATACACGGCATGTATCGCCGTATTCCATGAAATACCTTGCCTCAGGGCATGGATGTTTCTAGCAGGTCGTTGCTGATTCAAAAGTTTGTCTGGTCCTTGTAGATAGGTTTCCTTACCCCCATTTATGACGAGTGCGTAGGAATGCAATAGTCTTTTCTGACCAAGGCTTCGCACGTCCATTTCCCACCGAGCCTTTTCGCCGACAAGCCAAACACGGTTCACCGATTCAGTGATTCGGGCATCGTTTCTTGGAGTAGCCGTGACAGTGTAACTAATGCGTTCTGGTGAAGGGACGAGCCAAACACGGTTGGTTTCTGAAAAAGACTTCCAAAGCTCATCAATTCCTATACTACCAAGTTCGGCCTCCGCCCCAGCTACCTCAAGTTGGGCAAAGAAAGCAAAGAAGACAACGATGAGGCAACGAATAGCCGTTGAGCGAAACATTTTGAATCCTCGAGTTCTGTGTTGGTAATGATAGCCGTTCGGTATTCATATTGCGATTGTACAATTTCTCCCAAAAATCGACAAAAGAAGGCGTTTTCCACTTGTTAGCTAGTGGAGTATAGGTACCCCGCACAAGAAACTGACAATTGATAACCTGCAGGCTTCATCGACCGGGGCATGTTTTGCATTGTAGCAGAGCCAGTTTATCTGCTTTCGGTGAAAACAACCTCTATCTGGAACGAGAGCTACCGAAGCTGTGTCGGACAGCTCACCTTGGTCAGATTCAGCGTGCTCGAAACTGACTAAGCTTCAACGACCGAACGCAGCAAGTAGCTCGCCTGCTAGATGGGGTAAATCCTACCCGCCGTGTGCTGTTAATCGGCCCCTACCCGGTAAAAACACCGCTTAAGCCGCGGTGCGCATCTGCTCGATCAAATAGCTTTTCGCGGCCTGCACTTCCTTCAGTTCCGCAAAAGCCTTGTGCGAGCCTTTCGTAGATAGCCGTTCGTACTGGACGATGAGCTTTTCGTAGTCCTCGGGGCGAAAGCCGCCATGCGCCTCGTCGTAGAACTGACGCAGTTCGGCAAGAATCGCCCGCTCCAGGTGCGGCTCCTCGTTCGCTTTCCAAAGCGCGCAGAGAAAACTTTCCCTGGCTTCCTCCACCTTGCCTTCAGAAAGCATGTTGCGTGCGTTGGAGTAGTAACTCTCCCCGCCTAGTTTCTTCCACCAGGCGATTATGTAGAACACCGCGGCAATCAGCAACCACGGCGAGGCGTACAGAATGCTTTCCAGCACGATGTCGCTGTCCATGAATCACTTTCCCTGCAAGATGCGATTTCGTTCAGCTGCCATGTCCGCTACTTCGCCAGTTTTGCTGTTGTCACGAAGTTCCTTGGAGATTTCATACACGGCCCACAGCACCAGGCCTCCGCCCAACGCGGCAATCCAAGGGTCGAGCGCGTCGAAAGCCAAAGCAAAACCAATGATTCCCACGCCGAATGCCAGTTCCAGGATTTCCTTGAAGATTTTCAATCCACTCATGGCGACCTCCACACATATCAGGGGTTAAGGCGGCAAACTGCCGCACCGCTGTGCGGAGAATAGGTAAATCACTTCGTTCGCTCCAGTGCAATCTGCACGGCAAAGACAGGAGTCGCAGGACAGCAGCTTGCATGTGCAAGCACCCAGCTAAAAATGAGCAAAAAGCACGATAGATGGCCTATCTTACCGTCATAAAAAGTCACTACTCGACTTCGTGTTCATAGTCCGAAACAACAACTACTCGCCTGTTAGCTTGGCCAGTTCTTACCTGGTGCCCCGTAGCCTAGTCTGCCTCTCTCAACATGGCCAAAAAACGTAGTAGCCCCGCCGCTCCAGAACCGCGATAATCACCCCAGCACTTCGTTGCGCGCGTTCTTTGACATATCGACTTTTTCACAACGATTGCACCTGCTGCAGTTTTGTACCACGCGCGTCGCGCACAGAGTCCTAAACTCAACCCTTTTGTCCCAGGCAATTCGCAGAACAGCCTTTGCTGCCAAGCCCAACCGCAAAGACTACGGGACAAAACAGCCGAGTTTAGTCCCAGAAGTTGGGACCCCGGCACTTCAGCCAAAACCCCAATCGGGAAGTAAGCGCCAAGCCGCTCGAGCCGCCCCGGCAAAGCGGAAGTACATGGGAATCGAACTATCGTTCAAAACCCGAAAGAAACCGCTATTCCAGATCAATGCGGCGCAGAACCCGGCGCAGTTGGCGCACCATTGGCCAATCTGGCCGCTGATTTGCTGGCCATCATCGAAGCCTGGCCGGAATTGTCGGAAGCTGTCAAAGCGGCCTTTATGGCACTCCTGGCAGCGTCGACTGATGGGAAGCGCTAAGTACCGCCGGCCCTGCTTTTGGATAGCCCCCACCCCCTCGAATCGCAGGTACCGGGTGATTAGTCTCCGTCTGCCTAGACAGCGTCTTCGGAGTATGTGCACGGGTTTGCTAACAGCCTCTTCGACTGTGGGTAGTTTCAACACTGTAAGCTAAGTTGCGGTTGGAGCCTGAGGTGTGTCCCTTCGCCTGGTCTTAGGGCCAGTCCGTAACTACAGAGGTCGTTTCTCCCGCTGCGCCGAAGGCCAGACTCTTCCAGACAGCGGCCGATGCAACCGACTGGAGGAAGAGACGGATACAATTGCAAGCGGTCGGGTGACCACGAGGTTTACTGCGTAGATTTCGATGTGACGCAATGCTGTTGGTGACCTACCAACTCAATCCTCCCTTATTGCTCTGAGAGCGAAGCTACGAGGATTCCGAAATGCCTACAGGCTCTCGCGATTCGCATGCGGAACAGGCGCTGCCTCTCTCCTCCTCCCCGATAATGTGGAGTCGGGTGGCTAGCAATGCGTCAAGTTGCGGTTTGGGTGGCAACTCGACATAGACCCGTTCTTCCTCGACTCGCACGGGAAACACCTTCACCGAGAAATCTTCACCGGAAAGGGATTCGCCGCTTTCCAACGAAAAAGGCTTCTTGTGCAGCGGGCAGGCGACCTTGGGAGTTTCGCCTGCGCTTCCCAGGATTCCGCGCGAGATCACAAAGGCGTTTTTGTGGGGACACATGTTCTGGCAAGCATACCATTGGCCGCGACTTTCGAAGTTGAACACAGCGATTTGCACATCTCCATATTTGATCGCCGCACCGCCATCATGCGGGAAGTCTTCCACGCTGCCAACGTCGACCCATTGAGGCTTGGGCTTTGGAACGTCTTTGCGCTTTGAAGGGCCGTTGAGGTGCGGCGTGCCCTTAGGCATCTGAATCTGCACCAGTTGACCGTCCTTTGGCCAATAGGACGGGCGCTGTTGGCCCCGGTCGTCCACAAACTCGATGTCTAGTTCGTTTTCTTCGGTATTCACGAACTGCTTGAAGAGCTTGCGCTTCTCCGGATCGTCGACTACGGCCTTCCACTCGCACTGATAGGTGTCAACTAGTCGCTGCATTCGGGATTCCAACTCGGAAGATAATCCCAGTTTGTCACGAATAACGATATTCTTGATATGCTCTAACCCGCCTTCGAGCTGTTCCAGCCACGTCGCGGTGCGGGTAAGTTTGTCGGCAGTAAATATGTAGTACATCAGGAAGCGGTCGATGTATTTAATGGCGGTCGCCTCGTCGATGTCCGTGGCCAACAAATCGGCGTGCCGGGGCTTGGCGCCACCGTTGCCGCATACGTAGAGGTTGTAACCGTTCTCAGTGGCGATCAGTCCGACGTCTTTCGACTGAGCTTCGGCACATTCGCGGACGCACCCCGAAACGGCGAACTTGATTTTGTGCGGAGCGCGGATGCCGCGATAGCGTTCTTCCACTTGGATAGCAAAGCGGACGCTGTCCTGCACGCCATAGCGGCACCAACTCGTGCCCACACAGCTCTTCACGGTCCGCACTGCTTTGCCATAGGCGTGGCCACTCTCGAAACCTGCTTCGATCAATTCTTCCCAAATGTCGGGTAATTGGTGGAGCTGTGCCCCGAATAGGTCGATTCGTTGGCCGCCGGTGATTTTTGTATAGAGCCCGTATTTCTTGGCGACCTTCCCCAAGACAATGAGCTTCTCGGGGGTGATCTCACCTCCGGGAACACGGGGGACGACAGAGTATAGTCCACCACGTTGCATGTTCGCCAGGAACCTGTCGTTCGTGTCCTGCAGTGTTTGGTGTTCTGGCTCAACGATCGTTTCGTTCCAAAGCGAAGCCAGGATTGACGCCACGGTCGGCTTGCATATCTCGCAACCGTTACCGTTACCGTAGCTTTCGAGAAGATGGTCAAAGGTGCGAATGCCACGAACCTTGACGATAGTAAACAATTCCCGTCGGGAATAGGCAAAGTGCTCGCAAA
>JAGQOW010000091.1 GCA_020427155.1 Planctomycetales bacterium
GCACTGGATCCGGCCAAGATGGGCTTCTTCGGAAGGATTGCCTTGGCGGCGACGCGGGCGAAGCGACTGGCGGCCCTTCAGTCCGCGCTGGCGAACCTATCGGACATCGCCGCCCACCTCATGCTACCGGCCCCATCGACGGGCGAGGCACTCGACCTTGGAGCGCTTCGGAGCCAATTTCGACTCCTGCGCGAACGCCAAGTCGCTGCCGGGAGCGTTCTTGCCTACCAGGATGCGCTGGAAACACTTCGAAAAAGCCCAGCCTTTGAAGACATCGCAAGGCAGCGGCGGGAACTCAATGCCCAGATCGCGGAAAACTCCTCCCGCCTATGGAAGGACTGGGTGAACCTCACGCCAAGCCGCCTGACGGCAGCCCAGCGCAAGGATATTGCCGACTACGCGGCCTTGCTTCAACTCATGACAGGTCAGGATGCCCAGGCTGTCAATCGTGAGGTCCGGGCCAAGGCACGCGCGCTACAGGCGAGCGTCAGCGCCATGTTCTCCTGTTGGGCGGTCACGTCACTTTCTGCGCGCGGAAAGCTGCCGTTCGAGCCAGGGCATTTCGACCTGGTCGTCATCGACGAGGCAAGTCAATGCGACATCGCCTCGGCCTTGCCCTTGTTGTTCAGAGCCAAGCGCGCAGTGATCATCGGCGACCCGATGCAGTTGCGGCATATCAGCGCCGTCACCGGCGGCAAGGATTCGGACCTTCAATACAAATATGGATTGGTGGCGAACCGATCAGCCTGGATGTATTCAGTGAACTCGCTGTATGACCTTGGTGTTGGCGTGGCCGAGGCGAGCCAGGTGATCAATCTCCGCGACCATCACCGCAGCCACGGCGACATCATCGAGTTCTCCAATACGGCCTTCTACGCCGGCAAGCTGCGGGTCGCAACCCGATACACCGCACTCAAACGACCACTGAATGACCAGCCCGGGGTGGTTTGGCAGGATGTCAGGGGTGAAGCCGTCCGTCCCAGCGGCGGTGGCGCGCAGAATCCGCCGGAGGCGTTGGCCATCGTCAACGCATTGGAAGATCTACTGGTCCGGCGCGCTTACCGTGGGAGCGTGGGGGTGGTGACTCCGTTTCGAGCACAGGCTCAACTGATTCAAGCGCATGTCGCCGAGCACCCGCAGCTTTCCCGGTTGGGTGAAAACGCGGAGTTGCTCGTCGATACCGTGCACCGGTTTCAGGGCGATGAACGCGACGTAATGTTCTTCTCGCCAGTCGTGTCCAACGGGGTAGCACCAGGGGCTCTGAGCTTCTTGCGCAGCAACGGAAACCTGTTCAACGTGGCCATCACCCGGGCGAGAGGCTTGTTGCATGTGGTTGGCGACCGGAATGCGGCAAGCGCATGCGGCGTCGACTACCTGGAGCAATTTGCGGCTTATGTGAGCAGGCTGGGCGATGCGAGGCAAAGTGAGGATGACGCTCCCGCAGCACCTACCGGTCCCGCCTACCCGAGCGTCTCCCGACCGGAGCGTGTTTCGGATTGGGAAAGGGAGTTCTATCGCGCGCTCTATGCGGTGGGCGTTCGACCCATCCCGCAGTTTTCAGTTGAGCAGTATGACCTGGACTTCGCCATCATTGCAGGCAGCCGGAGGCTGAACGTCGAAGTGGACGGCGAGCGCTATCACCGTAGCTGGACTGGAGAGTTGTGCCTGCGTGACCAGTTGCGCAACCAGCGGCTCATCGAGCTGGGTTGGGAAGTCAAGCGCTTCTGGGTCTACGAAATCCGAGACAGGTTGCCGGAATGTGTTGATGCAGTCAGGCAGTGGGTTAAACGCGCCGAAAAGGAGACCCGATGATGCCGCTTGCAACTCGCCGTATAGTCGAGAGCAACGAAATCCGCCAGTTCAACAAATGCTGCACCCGCCGTCGGGTGCAGGGGTCGTGGGATCAGAATTTTCAGTAATCAACTTTCATCGGATCAACAGACATGAAGACAAAGAGCCCTAAACAGCTTCGCGCCGACATCGAGCGCATTCGCGGCAAGGTGCAGATCGTCATTGACGTATTGAGCCGCAATACCGAAGAACGAATGTGGGGACTCGGTGACGAGTGCAACAGAACAGCGACCGAGCTAAAGAAGCTGCTTAAGGACAATATTGTTCCGCCTGAATATCGGGTTGCGGTTGCCGGCCGCTTCAAAGCGGGTAAGTCATCTTTCGTGAATGAAATGCTCGGTCAAAAGTTGGCCGGGGAAAAAACCAGTCGGGAAACCGCTGCAGTTACAACTTTCAAGCACGGCGATGAGGTCAGGGCACGAGTTATCTTTGTCCCCAAGGCCAAGTGGGATGCCCTGAAGGATCTCTACAAGGTTGATCAGCGCGACCCCGATGCACACCGGGTTGCTAGCTGGCATAAGGTCGGTAGCGGTCATGCCACGACGGCTGGCACGAATATCAGCTTTGACCTGGACGCTATTGAAAAGCAGTTTGTTGCAGAAGAGTCGCTCGTTCATGAGTTTGCTCTTCACAGCGCAGACCCGGACGGCCCGAAGGTGTTCCGCAAGAACCTTGAGACATTCACCAGCAGCACCAGGCCGCACCATTGCCTTGTTGAGAAGATTGAAATTACTGCACCGTCGCCGATCCTTGAAGATGGCGTGATGCTGATTGATACCCCTGGGCTCGACGATACTGAGCGCTTCCGGGTTGAGTTGACTGAGCAAGCGGTGCAGGACGTCGACGCAATCCTTTTCCTGGCGAAGAGCGAAACGGGCTATGGCCAGTCAGACAAGGACTTTCTGCTTTCACTCTTGCGCAAAGGCAGTGTGAAGCAGTTCATTTACATCGCGACCCAGGTCGATCAGACCTATCAGCAACATGTCGCCAATGCGAACGACAACGACGATGAACCGCAGTCCATCGCAGAGCGCATCGAATACGAAAAGGTCAGAATCCAGCGTGAGATTGCCGAAACGCTCGATCAGCTCTCCGAAAATGACCAGTCTCCTGCAATGCAACGCTACAGGGAACAGCTCGGCGACATCGAAATCCTATTCACGTCGGCTTTCCATCATCGTGACTGGGTAAAGAAAAAGCCAGTTGAGTATCCCATCTACCCCAACGATCCGGGTGGAATCAACACGGTGAAGTCCATCCTGATGGACAAGCTGTCCACCGAATCGCGCCTGGCCAATACCGCTCGTACGATTGAATCGGGTGCTCGCACCTTGCTGATGCAAATGCTGAGGCTGATAGAAAGCCGGCGGCAGGCCGTAAGAAACATTAAGGATAGGGAGGTGGCCGAGCAGAAGCTCGGCACGTTTCGTGAGCAATTTAGAACGGCTTGCGAAGAGTTTTCGAAGCTGACTGAAGCGGATGCAACGATGCATCGCTCGGCCCTGGCTTCGAAAAAGCTGCTGGCCGAAGCGAGCGAACAAATCATTGCTCTAAAAGCTGAGGCAGTGCTTTCAATGTTTGAGCGCGACGATGTCGGCCGTCATTGGAGAACCCGTCGCAGCGGTTACTGGGGCTACATGCACCAGCTTCAACAGAAGGTGGCCAACCAGATATTTCCGACGGTCGCGGAGCACCTCCAAGTCTATAACCAGGAATTCTCGGCTTTCCTTGAGCGTTTCCGCAACCATCTCGATAGCCTGACAACCGGTGGTAATACGCTGGCCGCAACCCTTGAACTCGGTGACGACATTCATTTCGACCTAAAGGGCAGACTTGAGACATTCCTTACGGCGTCACTGGAAGCCGCACAAGCGATGGTTGAAAAGGCGGAAAGCGACATTGTCGGCCTGCTTGAGGACTTCGTGAGCGAGGAGGTTCAAGAACGGATCAGTGAAGCACGTAAGTCTGTCGCGGATGTCTGGGGCACGGGCACAACATGGCGGCAGTCCAAGGAGGTTCGAGAGTTCTACGCAAATGTGAAGACGATTCTTCGCGAGGCACTAACGGCCCATGTGAGAAAGCAATATCTGGAGTACGCCAATTACCTGGACTCTGAAGCGGTTCAAATGCCCGAACGCGCTATCGCCGAGGCCGAAGCGGAGCTGTCGCGTATCCAGGGGAATATTCGGGCCGCTATGGAGGCGGCAATCCACGGACAACGAGAGTTGTTCGATCAGGCTTCTGGCGAAATTAACGATGTCATTGCCTCTGCCCACCAGGACATCGTCGAAACATTTGGGGGCGATCATTTTGAATCGAAATTGCCGACGCCCACTCCAGAGCCTTCGGTTACTCAGACTGAACCGGAAAGAATTGAGACCGATATCGCCTCAGAGGAGCCGACGCTTTCGCATCTTGAGGAAACGATTGCCTCTGCCACTGCATTGGTTTGTCGATTCGAACTAATCACTGGCAAGACAGGTTGGTCTTACAGCAAGCTTTTCTTGCCGCAGTTGTTGAACGGAGCGAGGAGCGGATTGCTCGTCGAGCCCTACCTCTTGAAGTCTCACCAGATGAAGAATCTGATTGATTTTCTTTCTGCCATTCAGGCGGCCACCCAACTGAAAATGTTCTGGCTAGTAACCGGACCCGTCACCGGAGAAAAGGTTTCTGGTACTGATGCGCGTTTGAATGAACTTGCAAAGGACCTTTTTCAGCAGGCGGGCATTTCACTAAATTGGCGGCGCGAGGAGGGGTTGCATGATCGTTACGTCGCATTTGACAACGGCGTCTTGTTCAAGATGGGGCGGGGGCTCGATATTTTTCAGCCAGCTGGCGGGTTGGCACTTAACAATCAAGAACTAAGAAAGGTACGGAGTTGCAGCATTGATGTATTCAAGCGCCCCTAATACCAACCAGGCAGAATCGGACTGAACAATATGCAAGTTGGCAACATCACCATTCGACAGTTATTTCAGCAAGATCGTCGGCACGTCGTGCCTTTGTATCAACGACCCTACGTCTGGCAGCAGGAGACTCAATGGGAGCCACTATGGGAGGATATTCGGGCCGTTGCCGAGCGATTGATGGCCAACCCGGAGGCGCGCTCCCATTTCATCGGAGCGATTGTCCTTGAATATGTGCCGCAACATGCCGGTGCGCTCGAAGTTCGCCTGGTAATTGACGGTCAGCAGAGACTGACCACCGTCCAGTTACTGCTGGAGGCGATCTATGACTACTGCGACACCATTGGTGCCAAGGCATTGCATCAGTCAGTCAAGCGTCTGGTTCGCAATGACGAACCCATGAGCACGAATCCTATCGACCAATATAAGGTCTGGCCGACGAACGTCGACAGGGATCATTTCGAGCGGGTCATGGAAGCGCGCAGTCCGGATGAACTGAAGCAGCTTTACGACCAGCCAGCAAGTGTTACTCGACTTAATCAGCCAATTCTGGATGGCTATCTGTTCTTTTACGAATCGGTCTCTGCTTGGGTTGATGAAGTCCCTGATCAGCGTGAGCCAAGGCTGACCGCACTGATCCAGTCGATTAAAGACCGGGTCGGTCTGGTTGTCATAGATGTCGGCAAGGAAGACGATGCTCAGGTGATTTTCGAGACGCTGAACGCCCGCGGCACGCCACTGCTGCCCTCTGATCTGGTCAAGAACCACCTGTTTCATCACGCCGAAATCGAAAACGAAAATCTTGACCTGCTTTACAAGCAATACTGGCAGCCATTTGAGGAGGGAAAGAACTATTGGCGTGAGGAGATCGGTCGCGGTCATGCCAAGCGTGCCCGCATTGATCTTTTCCTTCAGAACTATCTCTGTCTGCGTATTCGTGATGAAGTCCCGGTAGGCCATCTTTACGCGACATTTAGGGAAACAACAGCAAATCCCGAGTCTGGCAACGCCAAGGAGCATTTGCAACGTCTCAGGCGCTATGCAGATCTGTTTCAGGGCTTCGACAAGTTTGAGGAGGGGACGCGACAAGCGCTGTTCTTCACGCGGCTGGAAGCGATGGAACTTGGTACAACGTACCCGTTCCTCATGGAACTGTTTGCGATACATGGCGCGAAGTCGCCGGAAGTTGAGCGGGTTCTTGAGATCGTTGAGTCCTATCTCGTTCGTCGCCTTGTATGCCAGCTGACGACCCGTAGCTACGGGCGCTTCTTTATCGACCTGATCCCGACCCTCGATGGACCTATTGAAACACTAGCGGAGCGAGTTCGGACTGAATTGCTCAAATTTACTGGAGAGGGAGCGCGCTGGCCGGACGATGAAGAATTCAGGTCATCGTGGCTAACGGCCCGAATCTATCGAACCATTCTGCGATCTCGATTGCGTATGTTGCTGGAGGCGCTCGATCTCGATATGGAAGATGGCTTCGGCGAGAAATACATTCTCAAGGAAAAGCTGACCATCGAACACTTGTTGCCGCAGGAGTGGAAGACCGCTCACTGGAAGCTACCTGATGATGCCACCGCAGAAATGGTTGCGGCACGGGATGGTCTTCTTCACACCATGGGGAACCTGACATTACTGACCGGGAAGCTGAACCCAAAGATTTCCAACGGCAAATGGGAAAGAAAGATAAAGGAGATCGGAGACCGCTCGAAGCTCAACCTCAACCTTGACCTCTGCAAACACTGGTCGGAGGGATGGGGAGAAGATCAGATTGTGGAACGAGGCAAGAAGCTCTTTGAGCGCGCACTCAAGATCTGGCCAAGGTAAGGCATGAGTTCGTCATTCAATATTTTTGAAATTGGCGCGTCAGGGCTCAACGCAGAAGACCTGTTCACTGCATCGCTTGGCTACTTGATCGATACACACCCGGATATTGGTCAGGGTATGTTCGACATGATCTCCATTAAGGCCGGCCTGCCGCGTACCGCCTTCGAGTCTACCGTTGATCACCCACCCGGCGACGAGGAGAGCCGACCTGACTTTTTGTTGGTGGGCAAGGACTACGACATCCTGTGCGAGCACAAGCTCGACGCCCCGTTGGGCGAACGCCAACTGGAGCGCTATCTGGCCTTGTCGCAAGCCTATCCGCGGAAAACGTATGTCGCGCTGATTACCAACAACAGCCTGTCGGTGCCGAAGGAGGCACAGTCGCACAAGCACTATTTGCGTCCCAATGACTCAACGATTCCGTACTTCACATGGGATGCCCTGTATCCCATCGTTGCGGCACATGAGACGCGACTCGCACAAGAATTTGCCGCATATATGCGGAAACTCGACATGGCTCCACCCCTTTTGCCAAAGACCTGGGAACATCTGTTCGTCGATGGCGACACGGCGTCTGCCTTTTATGACCTGACCAATGAACTGAGGGGATACTTCAAGGGCAAGCAGGCGCGAGTCCAGAAGGATCCTGGCTTTCTCGGCTTCCAGGTTCGCTACCCGAATGATTGGATGCATCTGCTGTACTTCTGCGTCGAGCGTTCGGCCGATTCCGCGTATGGGCTGGAAGGAGGGCCATATCTGTCAATCCGCTTGTGGCTGAAAAATTCCGAGCGGCAGCGCATCGATCACTTATCGCACCGGGTGATCGATGAAGTTATCCAGGGAGTCCGGGTTGTCGGAAAATGCTACCCGGACGTTGTTGCGAGGTGGGACAAGACCTTGGTACTTGGCTATGAGTGCTTGACCGAATTGTCCCCATTCCTAATGCCGGACGCCGCACTCTCCCGCCTGAGATTGCTGGAATATGGAAAGATCATCTTCACCAGGCTGAATGAATTTGCGAGTTGAGATGCCATGGCGTCGATATTGATACCTACTCTTGGGTCGACCGATTGGCGTAGTCTGCTCGGCGACCCTGGCAAACACTGGAAGCGCGGCAAATCAGCCTTCGAATGCGCCGTTTCATGGGAGTCAGCAAAGCAGAATCCGCGCGGCCTGCCTGACCAGGTGGCTGCAATGCTTGATGCCTGCGAACTGACCAACGGGGGTGCCTTGCTCCTTGGCATTCCGGAGCATCAGGTTGTAATTGAAGGTGGTGGCCACCCTTCACAGAATGACCTCTGGGCGCTATTGCGAACTCCAAAAGCCACGATCTCGATGGCTGTTGAAGCCAAGTCGGGAGAACCGTTCGACAAGTACGTTGCCGAGTGGATTCGCGATGCTTCCAGTCAGAGTGGAAAACCCAAGCGTCTGGCATCCCTCAAGAAGGTACTCGGCATCGGTGAAGCGAATTTGGAGGGGATTCGCTATCAGTTGATGCACCGCACAGCATCACCTCTGCTGGAAGCAACACGATTCCATGCATCGGCCGCCGTCTTGCTGATCCAAAGCTTCGGCGGGGAGAAGGATGACAGTAGCTACAAGGACTATTGCCGATTCTGCGAGTTGATGGAATGTGAGTCGGCCCGCAACACGCTGTGTCTCAGCAATCGGAAAACCGATGTTCCGTTACTGATCGGTTGGCTCGATTGCCTGCCTGCCAGTGACATGCAGGTTGCCGAGTCGGTGGGTGGATAAGCTTGATCCATATCATTCACGTTCACCGCAAGTGCCCTTTCAAATTTGCTGGTCGTTTGAAAACTTCCCTCTCATGCCACGCCAGAAACTCTGGTTTCGGCAGGTATTCGTTGCTCTGAGGCAGAATCAGGCCAGCACCCTGATAAGCAAGCATCCGCGCCGCCGCCTCATCGCTGCCGTTGAGATGCTGGCTGAAGACGATCTGGTAAGTGTCAGGCAGGATAGTGAATGCGCCAAGGTCGAACACCTTGTGGTGCATCGAGCACAAGGCAATGCCGTTGGGGACCACATCCGGTCCTTTAGCTTGGAACCATTTGATGTGGGCCGCTTCGAGACCGATGGTTCGGCGACCGAGGCGCAGGTCGTGACCGCAGACGCCGCATCGGTACTGGTAAGCGAGAAGCACCTTTTCGCGGAAAGCCGGATCTCTGCGACGTGTTTGTTCCTGCACTGACATTAACCCGACAGGTTCGGTGGGCAACCCGACGGCGGCAAGCACTTCATTCCGGATCGATTCTGGGAAGTGGGCGTCGACGATACGCTGGGCGATTGCGGAGACGAGTAGCGGGTCGCGTTGGAGTGTCTCAAGCAGTGCCGGCGGGAAACCGCCGCGCACATGGTTCTTGCGCAGTTCTGTCAGGGTCGGAGTTGCACCAGGCGGGCGACTCAGAATGTCCGCCGGACCATCCAGTTGCCAAAGACCGTCGGTCTTGAGGTGCCAGAACGGGTAATGCCGTGAGTTGCCTGATCCATCCGGTCCGAACTCTTCCAGGAGTTCTTTCAGTACCGGTTCAGCATCGTTCCAGTCCATAATCGCCGTCCCGCCAGCGCCGACTTTTGCGAGTGCAAGCAGGACGAGCAGCGGCTTATGAACGGCACGCTGATCGCCGCGCTGCCAGACGCGCATGCGGTCAAAAGCTTGAAGTACCTCTTCGCGGTTCATGCCCAGTATTTTGCCTTGTCGGGAAATATCCAGCGCACTCCACCGCGTGGGTCAGGGGTGTCCCCCAGGTATCTCGGAATGAGATGGATATGGAGGTGTGGCACGGTCTGGCCAGCTGTTGCTCCGTCGTTGATCCCGATGTTGTATCCGGCAGGATGAAATTCGGTATCAAGCGCCATCTTTGCTTCGTCGAGCAGTCGCAGCAGACAGTCGCGTTCTGGCGAAGTCACCTCAAAAAAAGAGCCTACATGCCGCCTGGGAATGATGAGGGTATGGCCCGGTGAAATCGGAAAGCCGTCCCGAATCACAATGGCGAGATCGTTTTGAAGGACGATGCGTTCCTTCGGGAGAGTGCAAAAGGGGCAGCCACCTATATCGCACACGGATTTCTCACTCCTGAAGGTACATGCCCTGTCGCCACATATCCCCTCGCCGAATCACAATGGCGCCACTGATCATCGAAGAAGATGTCGGCACCAAAACTTTCGAGAAACGCACCCTTGTCCTTTCCAGCAAGGAAAAGGGCTTCATCAATACGAACACCCCAACTCCTCAATGTGCGAATGACGCGCTCGTGAGCCGGGGCGCCGCGTGCCGTTACTAGTGCGGTCCGGATCGGAGATTCATCTGTCTCGAACTGACCCTGTATGTCATGCAGCGCCGCCAGGAATGGCTTGAACGGTCCTCCGGGCAGAGGATCTTCCTTTCGCTCTGTTTCGATACGGTTGAATTCGGCCAAGCCCTTTTCCTGATAGATCCGTTCAGCCTCATCAGAAAAGATAACCGCATCACCGTCGAAGGCGATCCTCAACTCGGGATGTCGTGGAGTTGCAGCTGAATCCGGCAGGATGGTTGCAGCTGCAATACCCGTTGCCAAGGCCTCCCGAACATCTTCCGGATGGGCAGACAGAAACAGGTGGGCGCCAAAGTCCTTCAGGTAGCGCCAGGGAGCACGTCCCCGGGTAAAGGCAGCCCGCTGGATCGGCAAGCCGTGCGCCTCGATGGAGCGAAACACCCGCAAACCGGTATCGGCGCTATTACGGGAGGCGAGCACCACCTCGACCTGTTGCGGATACTCCGGGGTGTTTAGAGCAAGCAGTTTCTTCACCATCGAAAATGCCACCCCGGGGTGAAGCTGTACATCCTCATGCTCGATCTGATAACGGGCGTAGCCAGCTTCACCCTCCGTCTCAAAGATACTGTTGCTTTCCTCGAGGTCGAATAGGGCGCGCGAGGAGACCGCTACGATAAGTCGGGGTGAGGGCTTGGTTATCTGGACGTTGCTCATGACGGAAGTGCTTTCTCGATGCGGATAGCCCCCGCCGAAACGGGCAGTACGAGCCAGGATTCGCTGACAGGTTTTCCGGTGGCGGCTTCGATGGCGGCCTGATAGGCCAGCATTTGGCCACCATAAGTATTGGCAAGTTCAGGCCAATCAGATTTGGCGCCTGGATTGCTCTTGTGGTCGAGCAGAATCCATTGATCCCCCAGATCAAGGAGGAGGTCGATTCGGCCATTGAGGACCTGTCCATTCCCCAGGATCGCCTCGATTGGCCACTCGGGCATTGCCAAGGCCGACGGCCAACGAGAGCGCACCCACTGAACCACCGCACGCACCTGGTCGGCGAGTGCCGATCCCGAAACTTTGGTCGAGAGTTGGTAGCCCTGAAGAATCGACCCGACATCCTCGACTGCGACTGCCTTGGACATGTCCGTGAAAGCCAGGGCCATCGCAGCATGGATAGCATGGCCAACCGTGGTCCATTCATCGGTTCCACTGACGACGAGACGCTGTCCGATGGGTACGGTCTCCAAGACCAGCATATCGGGAGACTCTGCCTTGGATGGATTGAATATCCTCGGCAGTCGGGTTTGCCGACTTGATGGATCGTGATACCAGTGTAGGGTTTCCTGATCATGCGTGGTGGCTGCGTCTTCAGCGACCGGCATCTCCAGTAGCGGAAAGGTTTCTCCGCTTGGCAGGGTGATGACATTCTCTGCCCCCCCCGCCAATAGCCAGGAGGCGTCGAGGGTTTCGATCCATGGTCCGGAGGGCTTCTTGTCAGGGACGGCGATGATCATCAAGTCACGGGCTCGCGTCATGCTGACGTAGAGAACGCGTTTCGATTCCTCGATCGCGACTTTTCGGAAAGCCTGTCCGACGGTGGTTCGGGAGATCTCGTCGGCCAGCGGCAGATTCTTCTGCTTACCGAAAGGCCATGGCCACAAGCGGAGTGTCCTGTCACGCAAGGGATCTGACGCGGTAATGGCCTGACGCGATCCCGCGCGAAGCGAGTTCCACAGGGCATCCTTCACATCGCCATGCGTATCCATGAGGATGACAACCGGCCATTCGAGGCCTTTGACCTTGTGATGGGTCATTACCTGTACCGCATCGATGGCGGGCAGGGCAAGGTTGTCCCCTTTGGCGGCAGCCTGCGCGTTGAACCAAAGCAACAGGCCGGATACGGAAGCAGCGTGCCGGGCACCTTCGCAGATCGTCTCGTACTGGCGTGCCATCTCGACCAAGGTGTCGAGATTGGCAAGACGGACGCGACCGACGTCCGCTGACGGTTTCCAGCGCAGGACGATGCCTGGAAGCTGGCAGTCTGCAATGACGGTTTCCAGTGCCTCTGCGGGCGACATCACGGGCAATTCATCTCTAAGCCCGGCTAGACGCTGGAGCAGGGGATGCGGGTTGTCTCCCGATTCACGCCACCGCGTCGGATCACCGCCGAACTCAAGCCAGGCCAGTCGGTCGATAACCCATTCTTCGGGTTCGCTGCAGTCAGCCAGCGAAATGATCTCGGCGCTGGCGATCGTGTCTCCCGGATCGTTGAGCCGTCTCAAGCACGCCAGGGCAAGCACCGCTTCGGGGGTTGCCAGCAGGCCCGGCTGGGCGGTCATGGCCGGAATACCCACACTGCGCAGCGCGAGTGCCGTTTTGGTTACGTTGTCATTGGCCTTGCGCAGGATGACGATGTCGCCCAACCGCAGCGGACGGATCGACTTGGTCGGCTTGTCGAAAATCCGATAACCAGAACGGACCAGTTCACGCAGTGCAGCGCCGAGCGCATGGACTTGCTGGTCGACGTTGCCGGGCAGACGCCAGACACCATAGGGAGGGTCATCCAGTGCTTCAGTTCGTTGCGGATGCAATTCGATGTCTTCAGGGGGGAGGGTATCCTCAAACGCCGGTACGAAAGCCGTATTGACGAGGTGAACAAGTGGCTTTCTTGAACGCCACGAGTGATCGAGACGCTCCTTGGTGCCGCCCATCGCCGTCAATTCCTTCAGGATGGCCCCCATCAACTCCGTGTCACTGCCGCGAAAGCCGTAGATCGCCTGCTTGACATCACCCACCCAGACAACTTGCTTGGCAAATTGCGTGAGTTTCAGGAACAAGGCCAACTGGATGGGGCTCGTGTCCTGGAATTCATCAACCATCAGCAGATCGAGTTCTTCCTGCAAGGTGGCGGCCACGAAGGGATGGTCAAGCAGTTGCAGCAGCAGACGCTCCTGATCGGTGAAGTCGATGACAGCGCGGTCGCTTTTCATCTCGGCATAGACATCGAGGACCTTGGCGCACAGTGCAAACTGTCGATGAAGATAGTCACGCATATCGGCATGCAGTTGCGGGTGCTCTGGGACTCGGGCGGCAATCGCCTGAATCGGCTGCACCAGTGGTAGCAAACCCTTTGCAGGCTCTTCCTTGGACAGCTTGACCCATTCACTCCAGGCGGCGTCGCCATGCCGAAGGCCGCGGTGGAGTTTCTCGGCGACCTCTAGGTACGTCGCAGTTTTCTTGACGGCGGCGGCTCCAGCACGCAACCCGGGGATCGCGCCATCGATGGCGTTCATCAGGTCGCGCGTCAGGTCATCAGTCGTCGGCTTCGGGAAATGGCGCAGCACGTCATCCGCATTCTCTTGTGCCATGGTGGCCAGGGCGGACGGATCGATGGCATTGGCTCGAACTGCTGCAACGAGGTCTTCAAAATCCTCCGCCCAATCCTTGTCGTCGATCCCTAGCCGGCTCCTCAACGCCACCAAAGCGGCGGCTTCGGCGCCATCCTGGACCATGTCGATCGCCTGCTTGAGAAGCAGGGTGGTCTGTTCTTCCTCCAGTACCGTCTGTTCGGCAGGCATGCCGGCTTCGAAACTGAACCGACGCAGAAGATCGCCACAGACGGCATTGACCGTGCCAATGCGGGCCTGGCCCATAGCATTCGCCAGGGTGTGTTCGCCCTGTTTTAGCAGGTAACCACGCACGCGTTCGCGAAGTTCTGTCGCCGCCTTGCGAGTGAAGGTAGTCGCAATGACGCCAGATGGATGCACTCGTTTACTGGAAAGTTCTTCGTGGAGCAGGCTGGTAAGACGGTGCGTTTTGCCACTGCCGGCGCCGGCACTGATAAAGGTGAGCTTGGCCGTCATGCCTGTTCTCCCCAACCCGCCAGGTGCAAGCACTCGTTGTAATTCGTGTTGAGCACTTCAATGGTCAGGCCATTGTCCGGCGGCATCGAATCAGGCTCGTCGCTTTCTTCCAATACAAGCTCGAAACGACCCTCGGCAAATTGTTGCTGACGCCATTTCCAGGTTTCCAGAAAACGTAGCCAGAGTTGGGCGGTGTTTTCCCCGGTCTTGTCGGCAACCGGCGTCACGCCGGGGAAGCAGCCATCGTCACGGCTGAGCAAGGTCGCCTGGCTCAACAGGAAATAGGCAACCGATGGCCAACGACCGGTGCTCTGTCGTAGCAGTTCTGCGTAGATGGCCAACTGGAGGTGACGGTTGTTTGCCAGGCGATCCCGGTGCGTACTGCCCGACCATTTGAGATCGACGATTGCCAGGTCGCCATTGGGTTTGGACAGCACCAGATCGCTTTTGCCGGTCAAATTACCACCGGGGAAATGTCCTGCCAGCTGGCGTTCTGCTTCAACCAGGCTGACGCCGGCATTGCGCAGCAGTCGTCGCAGTTCGATCATGGCACGGTGCAGGGTCAGGCGCAGGTTTTCGAGGTCGGTACGCCGGCCAGGCATCAAATACACGGCGCCTTCCTCGACAATCAGTTGATCGAATGCCGGATTGAACCAGGTCGTGAAATCAGCATCCGGCATTTCACCGCCGTCTGTTGCTTCATAAAAGCGCTCGACCAGGCTGTGGGCGAGGAGTCCCTTCAGTCTAAAGTCATCGGCAATGGAGAGTAGCGAACCCGAACGCAGTCGTGCCGCATAGGACAGCAGCCAGTGATAGGGATTGAAGATCTGCTTTTCGAGTTGGGAATACGAATGTTCAACAGTCGGGGCAAGCTTCGTCCCCTCAGGAAGCTGCCACCAGCGTTTGATGGCCGGCAGCGGTTTTGTCGGCACGACGTCGAGTGTCGCATCGGTACCCGAGAGCAAGTCTTCGACCGAGGTGACGGGAACCGATTTGAATAAAGATTCGATCGCTTGCCATACCGGATGGATTTCATGATCCGGCGGGGGAAGCAGCAGAATCAGTTGTTGTCTAGCGGCCAACACCGGTTTGAGCCAGGCTTCAGCTTCTTGCTGCAGCAGATCGCCGGGATCGGGTAAGCGACAGCCGGTCTTCGCCAGGGTCGCCATCTCGGACTTCGACCAAGGCCACGGGCTGGGCAGGGCGGGTGCATCCAGGGGGCCCCAGATTACCGTGTTGTACTGCGAGATTGCCGCATCCGGATGGCTGATGCAGGGAACGGAGCCGACTTCAGCTACCCGCAACGGATTGTCATTGCCACGCGCCGTTGATTGACGCGCGAGTTGGTTAACTTGCCGTGGGCGGAGCAGTTCGACGCCTTGAGCAGACAGTCGGGACAGGTTCGTAGCGAAGGCCTGGCACTGACTGAATCCTGAAGCATAGGCATGGCGCAGGGCAGGGGAGGCATCGCCAGGGCTATTTCGGAAAAACTCCGTGAGCCGCTGTGCCCTTTCCAACAGGACAGCGACGGGAACGCCGGTTGCGGGATCGTAGCGATCATGCTCGATCCAGTACGTAATGCTACTGCGTACTTTTGTGGCATGCTCACCGTAATCTTCGTCAAGTTCGTTCAGGACTGCCTGCCAGCGTGGTCCACCGACCCCTGGGTAGTCCGATTGGATGCCCGCCAGTTTGCGTCTTGCCCGGACAGCAACAGGAGAAATCGGGTGGGTCAGAAACTGGATCAGGGCATGAAAGTTCACTGGTGCCCAGAGCAGTTCTATTGTCAGCGGCAGTACCTGCAGCGCAGGACGGAAGGCATTGGTGTCGCTCAAGCCCTGGCGGGGGTGATCGGCAGCCGCCAGATAGGCTTCGGTTGTCTGAGCCGCCGTGCTGGCCACATACAGGGTGCTATTTGCATTCTTCCGTAATGTTTCGGCCAGCCAGCGGGCACCGGTCGAGAGCGTTTCGCTGCGTGCAACGATCACGCTGCCGTCGTCGTTCCATGGAATGGGTGGTCCGGCCTTGCCGGATGACAGTCTTTCCTGGATATGCCACAGCGTACTTGTGCCGCATGTTGCCTCTTGCTTTTCGGCGATGCAGGGCATTTGCTCCAGGACACGTTGCCACAGAAGGGGAAGTACTCCGACGGGGGTGAGCAGTTCAATCGACTCGATCAGGTGTTTGCGGTGCTTGAGTGCCTGTAAAACCGCATTCAGTCTTTGCGCCAGACCGGGGGCTACCTGCGAGATCGCCAATGCTTCGACCTCAGCCATGTCATTGAGTCGGACCGAGGTGTTGTCGCTCGGGATGGTGCCGGTCCATCCATGCAGCCGCCAGGTATCCCGCCACTCGAGCAACTCTGCGGCGACGCCAAAATCGTCCCTCTCCAGACTGGCGTGAAAGAATCGCTCTTCGGAGTTGAGCTTGAGAAGACAGTCACGGTACTGAACAATGCGCTCGGAGGCTGATTCCTGCGGGGATACCAATCCAAGCTGGGTTTCCATAATGGTCAGAAGCCCCAGGGGGCCGACATCGGAACCCCCGAGTTGATTGCTCGCGTACCGGCCGTGCTGCCCGTCAAGATGTAAGCCAAAGCGCAGTTTCATGATTGTTCGGCTTAAATCGTACGAGTGGACTTGGCCACTGGTTTCCGGGAAAAACGTGTGCGTGAATCCCGTTCCTCCACATCGATCCTGGCGGGGCGACCGCCGTAGATCTCATTTTTCAACCAGAGAACTTCTTCTTCGAGGGATTGGTTGCCAACAACGGTGCGGTGCCAGACTTTCTGGTCGCCATCCCAACGATACTTTCTTGCCTTCAGTAGATCTTTCGTGGCGTAAGGGGAATTCAGGGCGAACAACGTGTAGCTGACCTTGGGCAGTTGGTCGAGCAGGGGTTTGAGCACGGGTGTCCCGCTGACGGGGAGAGGGTGAGCAAGAATTTCCAGCAATGCCTTGCAGTCTTCTTCTGCACGGTGAGCATCGAAGAAGAAGCCCATCTGGTATGCGATGTAGTCGAGCTTTCGTGATCCGACGTTCTCTGTGGTCCAGTCGATATCCATCATCGAGCATCCCCAGGGCAGTCCATCGAATGCAGAAAGTCGGTTCTCCAGAAACGGACGATCGAATTCGGCGTTGTGTGCCACGACGATGCTGGCGCCCTTGACCAAAGAGGCAACCCGGTCTTCATCGATGTGCTTACCGGAGACCATCTCATCAGTAATTCCCGTGATCGCCGTGATTTCTGGACTCAATGGCTGCCCCGGGTCTTCAAGTTCGCCGTAGGAATCGATGACACGTATAGGTTGTCCCGTGGCAGGGTCGTACTCGAAAGCCACAATACCGATCTCGATGATCTTCCCGCGACTTGAGTCCAGATCGGTTGTTTCGGTGTCGACGACGATCCCCTTGAGAAGCGCTCTTCCGGTGTCAGGTGCCAACTCGGCACGGGGATTGATCCGACGCAATA
>JAGQOW010000092.1 GCA_020427155.1 Planctomycetales bacterium
CAAACTGAATTGCACGCTCATGAGCAAGAACCTCGCAGCTGCCGCCGAATTGACCGAGCCAATTATCATTGGCCCCCAACCTAAACCAGACCAAATGTTGATTTGGCTGTGGGGTGGGTCGGGCAACCAGTGGTATTTCGACCATGGCTTTACTAGTTGGAGCGGCGTACCAAGTGCTGTCATCGGCCGTCAATATAACGACAACGTCCGCCGCGCGCTCGATCAGGCACTGCCGACAGGAGCCGCTGCCAGTTTGAGCCCTAACGGCGGATTGACTGATATCGACCCCAGCGCGATCGAGGACCCCGACGCAACCAACCTGGCGGTTCGTGAGCATCGACAGGGAAAAATTGCTAACCCGTTTCATCCTGAAATCGTACGACTTCAGAACGAAGCAAACCGCCGGATGATGGAATTTGCCAAAGACTACCCTCAAGTCAAAACGGCCTTCTTCAACACCGAAGTCGTTGATCAACTGGGCAACAACCGTAATCAGGCAGGATTGGCGCTGACGAAAGAGACCCTCGGTTTCTCAGAGGATGAACTCGGTGAGCCAAAGTTCGTCGCACCTGGTGTGATTGCTGATGATGACCGCCATTACTTGTTTCACAAATACAAGTTCAAGCAGGGAAATGGTTTGGCTCAGGCCAACCAGCGCACGGCCGACATGGTCCATCGCTACCGTCCCGACATTCTCACAATCAACGATCCGTATCGGTATACTTCGCTGCTAGATATGTTTCCTGGAATGGATGTGGTAAGCACTTGGACCTACACTAAGCCCGACCCCAAGCTCATGCTGGCTATTGAGACGCTGCGGGCGGTCTGCAAACCGAGCGGGCAAACGCCTTTGCACACCATCACGATGCTAAACTATCCCGGCGCCATCGCGCCGACTGACCAATGGATGTTAATGGGGCCTGGCCGTGTGGCTGTTACTAGCTGGATCAACCTCTCGCGCGCCTCGAAGATGATCGGCTATTACTACTCCAGCGCATGTCCTCCCGACGGGAAACTGAGCGAATTCCAAGTTCCCTACGCTACGAGCCTCAAGATCAAAGAACTCGCAGAAAGAGTCTACAAGCCGTACGGCCCCATGATCACCAACCTTGCCGTAACGCCGCGACGAATCGCGCTGCTAAGCTCGGCCGCTGCCATCGTCCACCGTGCTAATCGCTCGCTGTATGGATATGCGAACATGCAGATCTATCCTTTCTACACGGTACTGGCAATGGCTCACTTGCAAGCCGATGTAGTCTTTGACGAGACAATCGATCGCTTCGGTCTAGACGATTACGACGTGCTCGTGTTGCCCCAATGTGACACTTTGCCCGAGTCGGTCTACCACAAGATACTACGGTTTCGTGAACGTGGAGGAGTAGTCATTTCCGATCAATTCCTTCGCGCCGAGATTCCTGGGGCGATCACATTCGACTTCGATTTCACCTATCGCTCAAAAGTCTCAGCCGACGCGATCGTCAAGAACGAAACCTATGCCAAATGGAACGACCAACTCCAGCCTGAAAGCGCCGAGATGGAAAAAGTCGTCGGCATCACCGCGCTCGACGATCAGCGGTTCATGGAAACCTACGCCAAAAAATTGGCTGCGAAATTGGCTGGCATAGTGGACCCTGAAGTTGATTGCGACACCCCCAAAGTGCTCTTCAACATGCTGGAGTATGGGAACGCAAACTACCTGGTGGCCATCAACGACAACCGAACTTATGACGATCGCGTGGGGCAATACAAGGCAGTCCTGGGCAAGCTGCTCCCGCAGCAAACCACCGTCAGCATCCATCGCTGGGAACACCAAAAGCTGTTCGCCTATGACATGCTCGAACAAAAACTGCTCGAAGTAACCCGGCACGGCAATTCCTGGCAGTTTGATCTTGCCTTGACCGATCTAGGCGGCAAGATGGTCGCACTGTACCCAAACAGCCTTGAGAACGTCCAAATCCAGATGCCATCTGAGATCACGAGAGGGACTACCTCGAGTCTCAGAATTACCCTTCAAGACGACACGAGCGCCCCTCCCTCCGGACTGCAACCTCTCGAAGTTGCGATCACCGATTCGCAAGGCAGAGCCAATGAGTTTCAAGGCTACTATTGCGCCAAGAACGGTTTACTCGATCTCCAGTTCATCGCCGCAAAGAACGATGCACCAGGGCAATGGGCTGTCTCGGTAACCGATCTCACAGCGGGATTAACGGCCAAAGCCAAGTTTGAAGTTGTTGAATAACTTCTTTCCGCCGATGGTGCACGAGCCCGGAACTCGGCTAGTAATTAAGCCAGTACTTCAGTAATCAAGTCTCCATGGACGTCGGTCAGACGCATGTCGCGACCGCCAAAGCGGTAAGTCAGCCGACGGTGGTCCACTCCCAACAGATGTAGCATTGTGGCATGCAAATCGTGCATGGGTCGTTTGTTCTCAATCGCTTTGTAGCCGTATTCGTCGGTCGCGCCTACGACGGCGCCGCCGCGCACTCCGCCCCCTGCCATCCAGAGACTGAATCCAAAAGGATTGTGATCACGACCGTCGGTGCCTTGAGCGAATGGAGTCCGCCCAAACTCACCGCTCCACACGACCAGGGTTTCGTCCAACATGCCGCGGTTCTTCAGATCGGTGAGCAATGCACCAATGGGCTTATCGACTGTATGCGCATTGTCGGCATGTCCTTGCTTCAGATTGCTGTGCTGATCCCAGCGGTCGTGCGCGCCAACCTTAGGACAGGTCAACTCGACAAATCGAACTCCCCGTTCGACAAGCCTCCGAGCGAGCAGGCACTCGCGCGCAAAAAGGGCCGTTTTGACTGACTTGTCGTTCAGACCGTACAGCTCTCGGGTTTGCTCGGTTTCTGAAGTCAGGTCGGTTAGCCGGGGCACGGCCGCCTGCATCCGGAAAGCGAGTTCGTAGTTGGCGATGGCCGACTCGACTGCGTCATCTGCCCCGTCGTGCAATAACCGCTGCTGATCCAGCTGCATCACCAATTCCAACTTATTCTGCTGCAGTCGCCGATTGCTCTCCCGTGGACGAATGTTCGCAACAGGAGTATCGCCCACCTGAAACACGCTGGCCTGGTTGCTTGCGGGCAGAAAACCGCTATTAAAATTGTCGAGCCCGCCTGGCGGAATCAAGCCGCCGTTGAGCACGACAAAAGCCGGAAGATCTCGACACTCGGTCCCCAATCCGTAACTTAACCAGGCTCCCATACTGGGCCGACCCTGCAAGCCGCTGCCACTATGCAGAAAGTAATTAGCGTTGGTGTGCTCCGAAAACTGTGACGTCATCGAGCGGATCACCGCCATGTCGTCCACATGCTGAGCTACATGCGGGAACAGATCGCTCACAGGCGTGCCACATTCGCCATACTTGCGAAACTTCCAAGGGCTCGCCAAGGTCGCACCGTTATTGTTGAATTGAGTCGGCTCGATTTCCATCTTAAACGGCTGCCCGTTTTCACGATCGAGCAGCGGCTTGGGATCGAATGTATCTACCTGCGAGGGGCCGCCGTCCATGTAAAGAAAAATTACCGACCGCGCCCGGGCCGGGAAATGGGTCGGTTGAATAGCAAACGGGCTGGCAGCTTTCGCCGCCCATGCATCTTCTCCAAGCATTGCTGCCAATGCCACACCGCCGAATCCACAAGCCGACCGGCGGAGCACTTCGCGGCGCGATAATCGCAAAGTTTCTACTCGACTGCAGTGGTAAGAGGCCATGGGTTAGCTGCTCTGCTATTCCCTATTGAATAAAAATGAATTCCTTGACATTAAACATGGCATGGCACAAGTCAGTCCAAGTCGACAGGTCAGCCAGCCCTTCTGTCTCGTCCAACCCATGGCAGTGCCCCTGCACCGCAAGAAACTGCATCGTGGCGTCAACTTCTGCTGTCCGCGGCTTGCGGGCAAACATCTCTTCGTAAAGTCGCTCGATACGCTGCTGGGTAGTTCCTTCCCACTTGAGCAATCTGCGTGCAAAGTGACTTGCTTGTTCTTGAACAAAGGGATCGTTCATGAGAATCAGTGCCTGAGCGGGCACGTTGGAGACCGACCGCAGGCCAACTGGCCTGGCTGGCTGTGGTGTGTCGAAGGCCAACATCATTGGTGAGAGGAAATTGCGCCGCACCGAAACATAGATACTGCGGCGGCCGTTGCCGTCGAGTGGTCCACTCTCGGCCGGACGGCCTCGACCTTGCATGAACTCGGTCAAGTACACCGGAACACTCGGACCAAACAACTCCGAATTGAGTCGGCCTGAGAGAGCAAGCATCGAATCTCGGATCACTTCCGATTCCAAGCGACGAGGCATCATGCGATGGATGAGCAGATTCTCAGGATCAGACTCGGCGGCAAGCGCATCGTGGTGACTTGCCATCTGATAGGTGCGACTCAGCACAATCGAGCGGATGAGTTGCTTCATCGACCATCCGTTCTCGACGAACCGTACTGCCAAATGATCCAGCAGGGCAGGATGGCTTGGCATTTGTCCTAGCACGCCAAAATTATCAACTGTCGGCACAATTCCTCGGCCCACAAGATGCTGCCAGATCCGATTGACCATCACTCGAGAAGGAAACGGATTCGAAGGCTCGAGCAATCGCCTAGCCAGTTCGAGTCGACCACTGCCATGGTTGATCGGTACTTGTTCTTCTCCAGCAATAGCCGACAAGAATCGCTTAGCTACTAACTCCGTCGGAGTCCGAGAGTTGCCGCGAACGAGCAAGAACTCGTCTTCATCGTCCCCATCCCATATGGCTGGGGCTGTCATCGACTCTCGGCAGAGCGATGCCAGCAATTGCTCGCGCTGCTGACGATAGCTGGCCAAGACCTGCTCAATTGCCTGCTGGTAATGGGCATCCCAAAGCTGTGGACGCTCGACCAGCCATTGCGCCAATACAAGAAGTGCATCGTCGCCTGCAAATTCATTATTCTCTAAACACTCAAGTGTTTCGTGGATCAATTGACTTATTCGTTGAGATTTCTTCGCAACCGATGCACTTGCCTCCAGTTTCTCAGCCACAAGTATCGCCGGCGAACAATTTGGCAGCGGAGGAGGCGCGTCGCTCTCAACCACCATCAGTATCTGCAGCGGAGCATCTCCGTTGGGCCCAAACTCGGCGTGTACTCGATGGCCTCGATACTCGGTAAGGTCATGCTCGACCCAGCGCAGCTCGTCACTCGAATTGATTTCCTTTCTTGTCCTGCCGTGTAGCGGCCCTAGAACCAATCGATGAGAATCGACAACGGCGTGGGCACATGCGCCGCCCTTAAGCAAGTAGTACAACTTGCCTCCCCGCAGTTCCACGGTAGGAGTGCGGATAATCTTGCCGGGACGCCCCATCCAGTTGGCTTTCGCACTAGGATCGTCTTCCGTTCCATCGGTAAGGCCCAGATTTGCAAGTTCCGGTTGCAGTTCTGCCCTACCCTGCTGAACGATTTCGGCTATCGCCTCACTCGCTTCGCTATTTGGAAGGATTTCGCCGCGTCGTAAGGCTCGTGAGCCATAAGCGGGACCATCGGTCTGCCAAAATGCACTTTCCGTCCGATAGTCAACTACGATTTGGGCTGAATCCGGCAAAACAAGCATCTCTCTACTATGATCCACAATCCATTCACCGGCAGCCTTCTCACCAGCCGCCGCCGTCAGCGCAAACCCATAGAGCGGATGTTCCTGATCGACACTGGCGAGAGCGAGTTCGCTTGCCCAGGGAAGAAGTCTGTCGACAGCAAGGTCATGCCTGGCGCCGAATTCATTTAATCGATTGCGTTGGCCATTGCTTTCCTCCGACTTGCCACGGACAACATCTATCGAAGCCTGCTCTTGCTGCCGATTAGCGCCGATTACGGGTGCAGGTGTAGCGCCTGCGACAATTGCTTCGCAAGCTGCCATCAGCAACTCGTCTATGTCAGCGAGATTCTCTCTACAAGCTGTGGCAATGAGCCTTCCTAATTGGCGACCAGCTGTGCTGCGCAGCGCGTCTAATTGTCTCGCAACCTCGCGGTTGCACTCGCTGGTTTCAAATCGAACTTGGCGGTACGCAGAACTTTGCAAGAACCCTATTAACGCATAGTAATCACGTTGCGAAACAGCATCGAATTTGTGGTCGTGACAACGAGCACAAGAAACGGTCAGCCCCAGAAAGGACTTGCTAAATACGTCAATCGCGTTGTCAAAACGATCGAGCTCGTCCTGTCGTATGTCTACTGGCGAGTGTACCCACTCACCCAAATACCAGAATCCGGTGGCAAGCACCGATTCGTTGAAGCCGCGTGTTGGATGGCGGCGCGGTTCTTCCAGAAGATCTCCGGCGATATGCTCGGTCACAAATCTGTCGTAAGGCAAGTCGATGTTGAATGCTCGAATTACGTAGTCGCGATACTGCCAGGCATTGGGAGAAGCATGGTCATGCTCGTGGCCTCGTGATTCAGCATAGCGCATCAGGTCGAGCCAATGACGTCCCCATCGTTCGCCGAAATGAGGCGACGCCAACAAGTCGTCGACCAATCTGGCTAACGCTGCGGGCGAAGGATCGATTGCAAAATCTTCGACTTGTTCTGGCGAGGGAGGCAACCCGACCAGGTCGAAGTAGATTCGACGAATGAGCGTATATGGATCAGCTGGCTTCGCAGGCCGCAAACCATTCGCATCGAGTTTGGCGAGAATAAACTGATCCAACGGATCGAGCGGCCAAGAAGGATCGCTTACCTCAGGCACAGAAGGGTTTTCGACCTGGCTCCATGCCCAGTGCGAAGCCTTTCGCTGCTGCACATCAAATTTCGCTTTAATTGCCGAGGAGCCATTTGGCTCTTCTTCAGACCAAGGCACGCCGCGACGGACCCACTCGACCAATGTCTCAATCGCCTCGGGGGGCAACTTCGACTGAGGTGGCATCTCGAAAAGATCGCCGTAGTTGATGGCATCGATGAGTAAGCTCTGCTCGGGATGACCTGGTACAACGGCCACAGTTGTATCACCGCCCACGAGCACCGCAGCGCGCGAGTCGAGCCGCAAACCGCCTTCCAGCCTCTTAGACGAGTTGCTATGGCACTCGTAGCACTGCTCGACCAACAGCGGTCGGACCTCTCTTTCAAAGAACTCAATATCTTGCGGCGAGAAACCACTCGCACTTTCCGTGGCAGCAACTCGCGTCGCCCAAACGACCATTAGCACCAATGCCATTCTGAACGAACGAGTCTGCGAAAGTGATCCTGCGAGCATAAATCGTCACGGAGCTGGATGGCAAAAGAGGATAATACAAGACGCGCAGCTGCACCATTATAACGACTCGCAACGAGTCACAAAATCGTTTCTGCTCGCAGGAGGGCGTTCAGGTCGCCTCTGCTGAAACCTCGCCTTTTGAGTTGCCCAACTCGCAAAGCTACGCAAAAAGCGTCTTGAGCGATTAAACAAGCCGTCTCTCGATTCCAACCTGTTTGTCTAAGCACGCCTTTCTGTGGGCCTCGAAGTTGCCATCGCCCGTTGCGCCAGGTAACATTGGGGCATCCCACCTCGAGAAGTATTGGTGCCCGTGCTCCCCCCTTCACGGTGATTCGCGTCATGCAGCGATTGGTCTTATTGAGCGTCTTCGTTAGCCTTCTCGCGATTCCGCAACCCGCGCAATGCGACGACCAAGCCTTGTCCACTCAGTCTGGTTACGGAGATAATGCGGCTTCGCGATCGCACTGGGCGTTTCAAGCCCCACAGACGTCCTCGATACAATTAAGTTCTGAGCCAGCAACGACTGAGACCGCGATAGATACCCTTATCCTTCGACGGCTCGAAGGCCAAGGCATAACAGCATCGCCAAAGGCTGATCGCCGCATCCTGGTGCGACGACTCTACTACGATCTTCTCGGCTTACCTCCCACCTACGATCAGGTGCAACTCTTCCTAGATGACGCTTCGCCCGATGCTTACGAAAAACTCATTGATCACCTATTAGCGTCAGAACACTTTGGCGAACGTTGGGCCCGCCACTGGCTCGATATCGCCCGCTTTGGCGATACGAAGGGCTATGTCTTTACCGAAAGTCGTGACTACCCGAATGCGTACAAGTACCGCAACTGGGTGATCGATGCCTTCAACCGGGATCTGCCGGTTGATCAGTTTCTCAAGTATCAACTTGTAGCTGATCAAATGGTCGAGGGCGATGACGATCCAAACTTGGCGGCGATGGGGTATCTAACGCTTGGTCGCCGGTTCATCAATAACCAGCACGATATCATTGACGATCGGATCGATGTAGTTTTTCGCGGCATGATGGGGCTTACGGTCGCCTGTGCTCGATGCCACGACCACATGTACGATCCCATTGCTACCGAGGACTACTACGCACTCTACGGAGTTTTCGCAAGTTCCCCCGAACATCAAGACGAACACTTGCCGTTGCGACTCAAAGAAGCAGATCAGCCGCAAGACGCTCATGTTTTCAATCGTGGCAACCCCGCCAACCAAGGGGAAATTGCACGACGACGATTCCTGCCTTTTTTCAATGACGAGGACTCTTTTTTCGAACAAGGCAGCGGACGCAAAGAACTCGCCGAAGCAATCGCTAGTGACGACAATCCACTCACGGCGCGCGTGTTCGTCAACCGAGTCTGGTCCCACCTCATGGGAGCGCCGATCGTCTCGACTCCCAGCGATTTTGGCATGCGCACCGACCCTCCCGTCCAGCGCGACGTCCTCGACCACTTGGCCGCTACCTTCGTAAACGAAGATGCCTGGTCGCTTAAACGGTTGATTCGGCGCATTGTCATGTCAAACGTTTATCAGCAGTCGAGCGAGCATCGGGACGATGCCTGGGCAGCTGATCCCGAGAACCAGTTCTATTGGCGGGCCAATCGCAAACGACTTGACTTTGAAGCAATGCGAGACTCTCTGCTGGCCTGCAGCGGTCATCTCGACGCGACTGTGGGCGGCCCTTCTGTTCGCATCGAAACAGCTCCTTCGACCAATCGCCGTACGCTTTACGCTTTCATCGATAGGCAGAACTTGCCCGCCATCTTTCGCACGTTCGACTTTGCGAGTCCCGACACGCACTCGCCTCAACGGCCGAATACCGTCGTTCCGCAACAAGCGCTCTTTCTGCTCAATAGCCCTTTTGCCCAAGAAGCAGCAGAGCAACTGGCTGACCGCATTGATCCTACCGCTGAAATCGGCACGCAAGTTCGCGAACTCTATCGGCTGGTCTTTGCCCGTCAGCCAAGCGTCGAGGAACTTCACCTGGGGGCGACCTTTGCTACTCAAGCCGACGAAGAATCGGTTTCGCCTGAGCATGGCAATCCCTGGCAATTTGGCTACGGCGGTGTGGACGACCACGGCCGAGTAACATTCTCTCCCTTGCCCTACTTTACGGGCCAGGCATGGCAAGGCGGCCCTGATCGCCCTGATCCGGAAATCGGTTGGGTCATCCTGGAACCCGAAGGCGGTCATCCTGGCAATGATCAAAAACATGCCGCAATTCGCCGCTGGATCGCACCAAGCGAGGGGCATATCGTAGTCCGCGGAACACTGAAACATCCTGCGGAAGAGGGCGACGGCGTGCGCTCGCAAATCGTCTCCAGCCGCGCGGGACCAATCGGCGAATGGATTGCTCAACATTCCGAGATTGCCACCACCGTTGAGTCCGTCGACGTCCAAGCCGGCGACACTGTCGACTTCCTTGTCGATTGCCGGACCAACGAGGGTCACGATTCGTTTCTCTGGCCTGCCACGATCGAGTTTCGCTCCAACAGTCACGATACCTCGGAGGAGATTCCAATCTCCTCGGGTTTCCACGGCCCCTTGCCAAAACCGCTCAGCGGGCTGGCGCGTTATGCCCAGACCCTGCTGCTTACCAACGAGTTTCACTTCTTGGATTAGGAGACGCCGAATGTTCGGCAATTTGGAACATGCCATGCTCTCTCGCCGCGAGTTGCTCTGGCGCTCGGGGATGGGCATCGGTGCGCTCGCCCTGGGCCAGCTGGCGCCCGAGTTGGCCTCGGCGACGAATTCGACTAATCCGCTCGCTCCCAAAACCTCGCCGCTCGCGGGTAAGACAAAGCATGTCATTCATCTATTCATGAACGGTGGTCCGTCGCACGTCGACACTTTCGATCCCAAGCCAGCGCTCGACCGCTATGCCGGCAAAAACCTCCCGATGGAGAATCTCCGCACCGAACGACCGACCGGCGCTGCCCTGCCTTCGCCCTACAAATTCAGCAAGTACGGCGAATGCGGCACGGAAGTGAGCGAGATCTTTCCACATACCGCCCAGTGCGTCGACGACATGGCCGTCATTCGATCGATGCATGCCGACGTGCCGAATCACGAGCCCTCGCTGTTGCTGATGAATTGTGGCGAGGCAAGGCTTATCCGTCCCAGCGTCGGCTCATGGCTCACCTATGGGTTGGGCACCGAGAATCAAAACTTACCGGCATTCGTGTCGATGTGCCCCGGCGGCTACCCCATTCAAGAATCGCAAAACTGGCAAAGCGGGTTTTTGCCGGGCATCTTTCAAGGCACTCACGTTGACACCAGGCATACCGAAGTCGAGAAACTGATCGAAAACATTAAGAACCACCGCGTGAGCAATGCTCAGCAACGTCGCCAACTCGACTTGCTCAACGCCCTCAATCAGAAGCACCTCGATGCCAGACAACAAGATGCTCAGCTTGAGGCCCGTATCCAATCCTTTGAACTCGCGTTCCGCATGCAAACCGACGCCACGGATGCCTTTGATGTGACCCGCGAACCAAAACACATTTTGGAAATGTACGGCAGTGGCACTCAGGCACGCCAGATCCTGATAGCACGCCGACTTGTCGAACGGGGAGTCCGCTATGTCCAGGTTTGGCATGGAGCCGGCCAACCTTGGGACAATCATGACGATATCGAAGTAAACCACCGCCGACTCGCCCAGCAATGCGATCAAGCAATTGGCGCTCTGCTGACTGATTTGAAACAGCGTGGCCTGCTCGACGAAACTCTGGTCATCTGGGGAGGCGAATTTGGCCGCACCCCCACTGTAGAACTCCCCAAGCAAGGCGCCAACGCAGGTAAGATCAACGGCCGCGACCATAACCACTATGGTTTTACCATGTGGCTTGCAGGCGGCGGAGTTCGAGGAGGAACCGTTTACGGGGCCACCGATGAGTTTGGATTCAAAGCCGTCGAAAAACCTATGCATGTCCACGATCTGCACGCAACGATTCTTCACCTGGCCGGCTTCGATCACGAATCATTCACCTACCGCTACGCTGGCCGCGACTTCCGTCTTACCGATGTCCACGGCAAAGTGATACACGACCTGGTCGCGTAACTGGAAGTGGCGTCAAGCTCTGTTCCACTTCGCTCTGGCACGCTCTCCATGGGAATCGCGATCGATTCACAGCGAATCCGTCACGAGTTTCACCACGACCAGTTTGCTGGGGGGCGGCAACGGCGAAGTTCTCGGCTTATCTTGATTCTTGCCCAGCGACTCCCAACGCAAGACGTATTTGGCGCCAGAGTCTGCGGAAGTACCTAAGTCGCCCGCAATTCGTACGCCGATACCTTCAAATTGCAGCAATGGTTTCATTAGTTCGCGGGGATGCGACGCAGGCGCCGCAAGCTCTTCATCCACAGGGCGTAGCGTCTCTCGGTCAAGTAAAATCTGCCCCGAGCCGTAATCGCGATGACGGTAGCCTAGGATGAAACGGTCCTCACCAACCTGCCGCAAATCCGAGATGCTGATGCCAATGAAGGGCATCGAACCACGTCCGCCAAAGGCAATGTGCTGTTGCCAACCAGTTACCGGTCGGATCTGCCAGCCGCCCTCCTCGAACCGTGCGATAAACACTTGCATGTGATTCTTCGCATCCAACTTGTGATAGGCGACGAGTGGCCGCTGCTGCGAGTCAAATGCAAGCCTGGCACACCCATTGATAATCCCTCCCCCCGGGGGAATGGGGTCGACCCACGCCTGATGTTGTTCATACGTGATCGGCAATACTAGCGATTCACCAGCGGCGGTTTCCCAGTCGATCAGGTTGCGACTACGACAATATGAAAGATGGTGATTTGTTGCACAATCCGACGTATCTCGCCAAACCCAAACCATATGATAGGTACCGTCGGGGCCCTTGCTTGGTCCTAATGGATAGGCATTTCGTTGTCCTTCGCCATCAAACAACGGCGGCTCAACTAACCGACTCCAGTCCTGGGAGTCAGGTTCATACACGTTCAGAAAACGTCGGCCATTGCCGCTACGACCACTGCGATATAGAAACAGCAGACGACCCTCAGGATGGCTGAAAAACACCGGGTAAGTGCACTGCTGCTCATCTCGTCCAACCATGGACTGAGGCTCCAAGGTTGCGATGTCTCCAGGTTCACGAGTGCGGAAGTAAGTCAATGGATCGACATGCATGTTACCTGCCACATGCAGTCGGTCCGTCGCATCTACGGCCATTGTAATGTAATTGTGCGAGTCCCAACCAATCCGGCTGGGGAGTACTTGATGAACCCAGTGACTGTCTCTGACATGCCGTTGGGCCACGACCATTTCACTCTTTTCATTGTAATAGGCTACATATTGCTGCTGGCCGTGGCTTAGCAGGCAGTAATTGACCTGAAACCACGATAACGACTCCCCCACCTCGTACGTTTCGGCCACGCGATAGGTCGCTGCCGAAGTTCCACTGCAGAAAACGACAACGCTCGGGAACAATCCTAGAATCAGTAGACTGGCAGCATTCCTAAGACAGCAACCGGTTGGCACTTCACTCATCGAATGTGTTCCTGAACGTGAGTTCCTCGGCATGATTAATACCTGCAAGTCTCGCACGGCAATCGCCTTGCTGGCAACCTTGAATCGCTCGCTTGGTGCGCATGAGCCAGATGCTCTTCCATTGAAGAGGACACTTGGATTCATGATAAGCGTTTCTTCGTTTTTTCTACTTCAAGGGATAGTTTCCTCACCTGGGCCATGCGAGAATGCAGCAGGCGGAAACTGATCGAGTAATTCCTGCGGGCGTTTGCTCAACTGCCCACGAATTGGACTGACTGCTTAGACGCTTCTCAGCCGAGCTAGGAGAATCCATGAGTTTTTTCATGCCAGATCATCGCCTCGCCTTGAAAGCGCTTGCACTGCTCTGTCTCTGTTCACATGCTTTTGCCGAGCAGTCACGCCCTAACATCATCTTTATCTTCTCAGATGATCACGCTTGCCAAGCAATCGGAGCCTATGGTTCACGGCTGAACTCGACGCCAAATCTCGATCGCATTGCCAAGCAAGGCATGCGGTTCGACCGATGCTATGTAACCAACTCGATTTGCGGTCCCAGTCGGGCCTGCATCTTGACGGGCAAGTATAGCCATAAGAACGGCTATTACATCAACGACCAGGAGTTCGACGGCGCCCAACAGACGTTTCCCAAACTTCTCCAAGCGGCAGGCTACCAGACGGCACTCATCGGCAAGTGGCACTTGGGGCGCACCAGCATGCCCACCGGTTTCGATTATTGGCATATTCTGGAGCATCAGGGTTACTACTATCAACCAAAGTTCGTCGGACCGTTAGGAATGCAGCAGCATGTCGGCTACACGACTGAACTACTGACTCGCTACACTCTGCAATGGCTGAAAGCAGGGCGCGATTCGACACGGCCATTCATGCTCATGATGCACCACAAGGCCCCTCACCGACCATGGGACCCTGCCCCAGACCGCTTGGAAGACTACGCCGACACCATCTTTCCGGAACCTTCCAACCTGTTCGACGACTATGCCCACCGCTCATCAGCGGCCAAACAAGCAGAAATGCGAATCGCCGATGAGAGACATATGCGTTCCCGTGGTGCGGATCTCAAAGCCTGGAATAACGACATCGACAACGACCCAGGCGATACCGCCACGCGAGAGTGGTTTCTCAACAAGTTGACGAAGCATCAGTACGCAGCCTGGAAACCGGCTCTGGATGAATTAAACAAGCAGTTTTACACGGAAAAACTGGCCGGCAAGGAACTCGTCCGCTGGAAATACCAGCGCTTTCTTCAAGACTACTTGAGCTGCGTTGCTTCGCTGGACGACAGTGTGGGAGCCGTGCTTGACTATCTGGAAGAGTCAGGTTTGGCGGACAACACGATCGTCATCTACAGCTCGGACCAGGGCTTCTTTCTGGGCGAGCATGGCTGGTTTGACAAGCGGTTCATGTACGAACAATCGCTACGTACTCCGCTGCTAGTTCGCTGGCCGGGTGTAGCAGCACCGGGAAGTGTTGAAAGCAGCATCGTTTCCAACGTAGATTTCGCTGAAACCTTCCTCGATATCGCGCAAACCGAACTGCCTACCGACATGCAAGGGCACAGTCTCAAACCTCTGCTTGAAGGAAAGAAACCTAGCGATTGGCGGAGATCTTTCTATTATCACTACTACGAAGGTGCCAACGGCGGGCACAAAGTATGCGAGCACTACGGCGTGACCAACGGCCGGCTCAAGTTAATTCACTACTACAAGATCGATGAATGGGAACTCTTTGATCTTGCAACCGATCCCGACGAAATGCACAGCGTTTACGGCGAGCAGGAATACTCTGCCCAACAAGAACATATGGAAAGCGAACTCCAACGCCTTCGCTTGGAACTCGAAGTGCACAGCAACAATCCGCTGTGAACTAGAACCTGACGACTGATTTCACTCGACAGCATTATCTAAGAGCTTCAAACGCTCGACTGCCAGTTTGGCGGAAGGATGCTGCATGAACAGTTTCCAAATCAGTCCCGAGCGAGCATTTTCGATCGCCAACAACATGGGCCCCTCATCGATGCTGAGGTAGTCGGGCGTTCCCTGCTGAGTTTGCCGATCAAGATTGAAGCTATCGAGTAAACCATAGCCGCCTTCTTTCAGGTCTCGCCAGACAACCAGCTCGCCCTGCGAATTCTTCAGATGGCGAAACTCGTGAAGAGCTGCAACCGCCAGATCTGGCAAAAACATGATTGCCGAGCCCGCTGCATAAGGCGTGACGGTGCCTTTGCAGAAGTTGTCCTTGTCTTCCACGTTGGGCCGTAACGATTGCACGATGTAACCGATCTCGCCCTTGTCGTTGATGTCAGCTGCAGGACTCATTCCCCAACGGTTGGGAGCAAGGGTATTGAACTGCCCGGATACTTCCAGGCAACGTTGCCGGTGTGTCAACATGGCCCGTCTGGAATTCTCGAACCAATCGACGGCAGGCTGATCGACGCCGAATACCTGAGGGTTGTCTGCACCTAAGCTGCGATAATCGATCCAGCATTGGCTGAAAAAAAACGTAAACGCCGGGCTGCCCCAAGATACCACAAACGGTTTCATCTCTTGGTGCTGTTTGAGAACTCGCTCTAGCCGGTAGTACATCTTTGGTTCGACAGCATGTGCTTCCCTGGGGGAACCGACTGCCAGAAAGTAAACCAGTTGCTCTTCGCTGCTGGCGAAGTGCCAGGTCCAGGGGCGAAAGTCGCCCGGCGCATTCAAGTCGTGAGCCTCGCCCGCCGGACGCCAGCCGAAAGATATAAAACCGTCAGGCTGAACCTGATAGGCTTTCCAGTTTGCATCTTCGACCAGTTGGGTAGCAAGTCCAGCCACTTTACCGCCAAAATAGACCGCTGCAGTCATCGCCCCCGCCTGTAGCAGCGCGTGGTCAATGGTGCTGGCCTGAACTTGCGGTCCTTCGGCAAAATGCATTCCTCCGGTGTTCAGATCAACATAGTGCAGGTAGATGCCATGCTTCTTGTTGTCTTCTTGCGACATCAATGCACCAAGAATCGCTTCGGCCCGCGCGCGCCCCTGCTCGCGACTAATCCAACCCCGTTCGATGCCAATTGGCAATGAGGACAATTGAAAGCCCACTCCAGCGACACTCGATACCTGGTTGTCCGTCAGTCGATCCTTCACCAAAGGAACGGGGCTCCCGACCTCCCTCCACAGAAACTCGAAACAGCCTCGCTGGATCTCATCTAAGAGCACCTGGTCTGCAGGGCTGAATTCGTAGCCGAGCACCGCTTCTGTCTCGGCCGAACGCGAGATGGCAGACGTCTGCTCGGCAGCACTCGCCGTCCCTGCTAGTAGCGAAGTAGCAAAGGATTGGACAATCAGAATGCTGCGCACGTGCGAATTCACAAGGTTTTCTGCTTCGAGAACTTTGGGTAGCCGCGGGAGAAACTGCTGCGCATATGGCCCAAACCGCCGCGGAGTTAATCAACATTTCGACTGAAAAAGACTGCAAACGTATTATCAAAAATCCCGGTAGCAAGTTGACAAACAGCTGTATAGCAGGCTATTCTGTATTGAAAGCGCTGTCAATCGCTTTCTCTCCAATACGCTCCATTTTCTGCCTCACGCCAGGAGTACGTCGGTGACTGTTTCGATTGAGGATGTTGCCAAAAAAGCTAATGTTTCCATCAGCACGGTCTCACGCGTGCTGAATCGTAGAAACATTGTCAACGTCAATACTCGAAAACGGGTCGAATCAGCCATCCAGGAGTTGGATTACCGACCCAACGTCTTTGCGCGCGGCCTGATGCTGCAGCGAAGCAATATCTTAGGGCTCGTGCTGCCCGATTTGCATGGCGAGTTCTATTCTGAAATCATTCGCGGCGCCAACTTGCGAGCTCGACAACTTGGATACCAATTGATGATTTCCTCTGTCGTGAAGAGCGACGATGGCAGCACCGTACTTTCTGCCGTATCTCAGTCGGGTCTGGTCGACGGCTTGGCGGTCATGGTCTCGGATATCGATGCCCGCACTAGAAAAACGCTTTCGAAGGTCTCTATTCCATTTGTTGTTTTGGATGGCGACGTCGAAGGAGTCAAACACGACAGTGTTGTCATCGATCAGCGACAGGGCGCTGAAGCCATGTTCCGTCACTTGATATCTAACTGTGGCGCCAAAAGAACCATCTTTGTGGGCGGACCCAATACCAACTTTGATACACTCGAGCGTTTGGCCGCTTATCGTAGTGTGCTCTCCGAAGCTTCCATTCCTATCGGACGCCAAGATGTGTTTCATCTCGATTATGGATACGCCACGGCTTACGAGTTGGCAAGCAAGCACGTTCTTCAGTGGTCGAAAAGCGATGCCTCGGTTTTCGCGGCGAACGATGAAATGGCCGCTGGA
>JAGQOW010000093.1 GCA_020427155.1 Planctomycetales bacterium
TTCCTAGCCAGACTCGCTGCCAGGGCCGCGCGCCCTTGGCGACCGACTTGGCAGAAATCGAATCAATTGCATAAGACTCAGCCGAACCGCGCACTCGAGTGACCGGTGGTAAGTGAGGAATCGAGGGGGATTCTTGATGAAATCGCATTGCACAAACTACCTGCTTGCCATCGCCTCGGTGGTCTGTTTGTCGTTCGCCGCCACGGCCCAAGCCGAAGACGCCGGCTACGTTCCGCCCCGATTTATGTCTGCCGGCAACGCCGGGTCGCCTGGCATGCAGCGTCAGGCCTCGCCACTGGCGGGAGGGCCAGCGGCCGCCTATGGCGATCAGTTTATGGACGCCCAGGGCAACCCAATTATCATGCCTGCCAGCTATTGCCAGAGCTGCCCCGGCCCCGCGGGCGGTTACTGCCCTAGCTGCCCTGGCGACTTCGGCGCTGCTGGCGGCTATGGCGACCCCATGGCCGTAGACTTCGGCGGCTATGGCAATGACCAATGCGGTCCGCACTACTTCGACATCGCCGTCGACTCGATTTTCCTCAAGCCGAACGAAGCCCTCGACGGCGTCGGGCCGCTCATCTCGGTCGGTGCTGGCCAGAACTTTATCGATCCTGCTTCGGGCACAGCCGAGTACGAACCGGGCTGGCGAATTGCCGCCCGCTATGACCTCGGACCGCTGTCGGTATTCGAAGGAACCTACATGGGCCTCTACGACATCGGCTTTACAAACCAGATTCGGTCGGTCGACGCCACCGTCGCGGCAGGCCTGCCAAGCCAGGACTTCCAGCTTTTCACTGTCTTTTCAAACTTTGGTATCCCGACCCCCATCGACGGGCTTGACGACGGCTCGGTCTACACGTTGGGCTACCAGTCCGACATACAAAGCACCGAGCTAAGTTACCGTCGATACTGGACCGGATTTAATACTCGCGTCACGGGCACATTGCTCTTAGGTGCTCGCTATCTGCGGATGACCGAAGACTTTACTTTCAACGCGGTTGCTTTCGCGGGCGACTCGTCGCTGCTGACTACTAGCGAAAACGATCTGGTAGGTTTTCAGTTTGGCGGCGACGGCTGGCTTTGCTTGCGTCAAGGTTTGCGTATCGGCGCCGAAGCCAAAGCGGGGGTCTACAACAATCGCTACAAGCTTGGCAAAACTGCCAATTTCGCCGAAGTGGGCAATGCCCCGGACGATTTTGCCGTGGTCACCGAAGGCAACCAGGTCGCCTTTGCCGCCGAGAGCGGAGTGACCATGGTCGCCGACATTCTGCCTAGCTGGTCTATCCGCGGCGGCTATCAGGTGCTTTACCTCAACAGCCTGGCCACGGTCGCCAGCAGCATCGATCCGACGAACATCGGCTCCACCGCCATCAGCACTCAAGGCGATGCCTTGTACCATGGTTTCCATGGCGGTCTCGAGTACATCTGGTAGCAGCAAACTTGCAATTGCGTCAGGCAGGCGCCGGTTCAGGCGGAACTGCGCTGCGTTGCAGTTGCCAAGGTGATTGAGGGGGAGACTCCCGGGATTCGCCGCGCGAGCAGGACGACAAGTAGAGTCAACAACTCTACGCGGGTCGCGGCTGTCTAGCGAGGCAGGCAGGCCGGCTTGTTCAGTCTGCTCCATTCCGCCTCGCAGGCTGTCGACTCTCACGCTGTCCTTAATACTGCTGAGCCACAGGCCTTCCCTACAGCATCCGGCGCTCGTCCCGCAGGGCATCCTGCCCTAGGACTGCTGGCCCCGCAGCCCCGGCCGGCGGCAATTGTTCTACCGAACTTTTGCTTCTTTCTCGTCGGCCAAGTACAATATGGCCAGGAATCGAGAGGCTGCTTCAAAACCGGCGCGCTGACCTCCCACCGGAGGGTCCGGCCTGCCATCAGGGGCGTTTTGGAATTCAGCCGGCGTTCATCATAGGCGCTTTCGCCTTTGGTCTGAATTAATCATAGGAACATCCAAAATGGCACTAGGCAAACGGCGCCGGAACCGTCATGCGCGCTCCCAGAGGCAAGCGAATCGCAAGTCCTCAAGATCGGCCGCTGGTCGCAGTCTCAGTAGCACTCCCCTCTCGCGGATCCTCCGCCTCGAGCAACTCGAGGAACGCCAACTACTGACCGTCTACCCAGTCAATAACTTTTTCGATCTATATACTGACGGTACTCCTGTCGAGGGATCGCTTCGGCAGGTCGTCCAGCTAGCCAATGCCAATCCCGGTTTTGACACGATCGTCTTCCAGGACTATCTGTTCGACGGCCCCGGCGGAGCTTTTATTGCCCTTTCAGCCGCCGAGGGGGGCGGACCGCTGCTGCTGACCGACGAATCGGGAATCGAAATCATCGGGCCAGGACCCGGCAAACTTACTATTTCGGCGCCCGGGAACAATCGCATCTTCCTCGTCGACGACACAAATGAAGATAACTTCTCGAATGTAACAATCAGTGGTGTTACCCTAACTGGCGGCAACCCACTAGGCGACGACGAAGATGGACGCGGCGGCGCAATTCTCAACCGTGAGCGCCTTACACTCACTGAAGTCGCCATCGAGAACAGCTTTGCCCCTAAGGGCGGCGGCGCAGTCTTCAGCGAATTTGGCAGGCTAACAATCGAGAGCAGCCTGATTCAGGGGAATAGCTCTGGTTTTGGCGGTGGCGGCATCCAGAACGGTCTGGCTGACCAAATGGAGAACTTCGCTAGCACAACGATTACCAATTCCACCATCACTGGAAACTCGGCTTTTGGCATACCCGATGGTGATACTCTTACCGGCTACGGCGGCGGTGTGCTCAACCTGGCAGGTACGGTCACCGTCGAACAAAGCACGGTCTACGGCAACACTTCCACCGATGGCGGTGGCGGCGTGGCCAGCCAAGGTTTCGATGCCATGTACGAAGATCAGGACGGCGATGTGGTTCCCACCGTCTTTTCGGGCCTGGCGACGTTGGTCCTCCGCTCGTCGATCATTGTCGGCAACTTCGACAACATGGGCGCCAGCGACGTCGGCAGTATCGGCATGACCACGGGCGACGACGAAATGGCGGCGCAGCCCTTCGACCCGCAGATCGACAGCCTGGGCTACAACCTGTTTGGTAAACTCACCCATCCCAGCTCGACTGCCAACGACTTTGTCGCGCTGCCGCCCAGTGGTCCCGGCGACGTGGCAAATGTCGACCCGACCGACGTGTTTGTCGACGGCGGGCTGCAAGACTTTGGCGGCGTGCTGCCGGTCTTCATGCCAGACAACACCAAAGCAGGGGGCCTACTTGCCATCGACCAGGGCGATCCCGACATCGTCGAAGGCCCGTATGACCAACGTGGCTACCAGTTTACTCGGACGTTCGACGCGACGACGCCCAATGGCCCGCTGCAGGAGTCGGAGCCCAACGATACCCTAGCGACGGCCCAGGATCTGGAAACCGCCGGCTGGAGCCTCGAGTCGGATCCGAACATCCTCAACTCCACCGATATTCCGCACATCACCATCGAAGGAACTGGCGATGGGTCCTTTGATTACTACAAATTCGAAATCGTCAACGATGGCGACTTTGCCTTCTTTGACATCGATTTTGGCGACACCGGCGACACCGGCTCCTTTGACTCCGAGCTCTTCCTGTACGCAGAAGACGGCACCTTGCTCGCCGAAAATGACGACTTTGCCGCCACCGCCGGCGCCCGTGGCAGCACCGATGACCACGACGCTTTCCTCGGTCATCAGTTTACGACAGCAGGTATCTATATCATCGGCGTTGGCAAGTTCAATTCGTCTGGCGACCCAGGGGGGATCACGGGCACTCCGCCCGAGGTAGACGATACGTACACCCTACATATCTCGGTTCAAGATCACGGAGTGAATACAAGTGGGTTTCCTGGAAGGATGGATATCGGCGCAGCGGAAGTACAACTAGGGAACTTCTTGGTCGACACCTTGGCAGATGACCTGGATGGGCGTTTTTCACCAGTCCCCGTGGTCCAAGGTTCCTATCCAGGGTACTTCACCATCGAGTTTCCAGACTTCTCGATTCGCGAAGCACTAGAAGCTACCCAGAAGAATCAGCAAGCCTCGACTCAGGGCGTGGTCGATACCCCGGGGCTGACGGGCCGGAGCGTCATCGGATTCGATCCTGTGCTTCAGGACGCGTTTCTCAACCCCGACCCGAAGCTAAACACGGCCGCTCCCACCATTCTGCTCGATCAGGGACAATTGGCGATCGACTTCCCCGTGCTGATTCAGGGTCCCTCGTTTGAGCTCGAAATCGACGGCTCGGGCATTGGCGGACAGCGGATTTTCCAAGTCTTCGACGAGGTTGAAATCTCCAACCTCGTGCTCCGCGGCGGCGAGGGCTCGCTTTTCGGCGGCGCGATCCTGCTGTCCTCAGGCGACTTGACGGTCAGAAATAGCACGCTGCTCGACAACGAAACCAGCGGCACCGGCGGAGCAATCCATGTCGCCTCGGGCAACCTGCTCGTCGAGGCCTCGACCATCTACGACAACGTCTCGGCCAGTAGCGGCGGTGGCATATTCATTGCCTCCGGAGACGTCACCATCAGCAATTCGACGATTACCGGAAACACGGGAGTCCTCCATGGTGGTGGTATCACCAACTCCAACGGCAACCTGGCCGTGCGCTACAGCACGATCACTCTCAACACGGCAGGCTCGACCCAGGGCAGCGGTATCGCCAGTTTCAGAGATCAGTCGGCCACTACCTCGATTCGTTCCAGCATCATCTCGGGCAATACGTTGACCGACGTCTCGCATGTTAAACCGGGAACCGACAACGTCACCTCGCTGGGCTACAATCTGGTGAACACTGGCAACACAGTTTACGGCGGCGTGTTCTCGCAGCCTGGCGACCTGCTCCCCTCGGCCAATCCGATGCTCGGCCCGCTGGTTCGACTTGGCGGACCGACCTCGGTTCACCGACTCTTGACCGGCAGCGATGCAATCGATGCGGGCGACGCCGATCCCGTGGGTCTCGGCAACGTGCCCGCTTACGACCAACGAGGCTTTCCGTTCGATCGTATCACTGAGCCTCCAGGCGGATCCGAACGCCTCGACATTGGCGCATTCGAAGTCCAGACAGGCGTGATCTTCGTCGGCGACGGCAGTCCGGAAGAAGGAAGCTACTCTTCCTTTGCCGCTGCGCTGGCCGATGCCAATCTGAGTCCGCTCAAAGAGAAGATCGTCTTTTTGCCGAGTGCCCCCAAAACAACTTCGGGCAGCTTTGGAATCACCGACTCGGTCGAAGTCTACGGCGATATGAACGGAATACGGTTTTCTGGGGCCAGCATCCTGGTTGACAACGGCACGGCTGCCCTGATCGACGTGTCGTTTGACGATACCGACATGGTGAACAATACGAGAATTGTCAACAAAGAGAATCTTTCGCTCTCCAACATTGATTTCACCAATAACTCCTCCACAGAAAACGGCGGCGTCATCTCCAGTCAGGTCGGCAAATTGAAGATTGACAATGGTCTATTCGTTGGAAATTCGGTGACCACGGCAGGCAAGTCGGGCGGAGCTATCCATGTGCTTAACGGCAATTTGGAAATCAACAATACCCTCCTGTCTGGCAATACTGCCGCGGGCACGGGCGGCAAAGGCGGCGCGATCTATCACCGCGGAGGCACTTTCTCCTCGAATTATATGTACGTCACCGGCAATACGGCGACGGCTGCTACCGGGCGGGGCGGCGGCATCTACGCTCGCGAAAGCGCCTTGCTGCTGTCTAACGCCACGATCAGCGGCAACCGTACCACTGGCTCAAATTCCGAAGGCGGCGGTTTGGCTGCCAAGGACAGTAGCGTCGTTCTGGTCAACCCGGCAGTTGCTTTTAACAAGACTTTTGCCTCCCAATCCCAGGGAGGTGGCATCTTTGTTAATGGCGGCAGCCTCATGATTCAGGGTGGCAACTTCTTTGGCAACCGCACTTACGGCCAGTCGTCTCCTGGCGGCGGCATCTCCAGTGTGAATGCCAGTGTGCTGATCACTGGCACTTCGATGAATCTGAATGAAACCAGCGGCAGCACCAGCCATGGTGGCGGTATCAATGCCGTCGGAGGAAATCTCATTCTCCGAGACAGCGCCGTCATCAATAACGTCGCATCGGGCGCCGGCTCCAATGGCGGCGGCATCTACAGCGATACCGACCTCTCCGGCACGAAGACCACTTCGATCATCAACTCCACTCTCTCAGGCAATTCAACTAATGGCCTCGGCGGTGGACTTTTCAATGCTGACGGCAAGACGGTCATCCGACACAGTACGATCACGAACAACAACGTGCTGTACGTCGGTTCTGCCGGCGGCGTGGGGAGCTATGGAAACTCTTCTACGACGTTGACTCAGGTCTACTCCACGATCATCGCCGGCAATACCGCGACACCTCCTACACCTGTGATTGGTGACTTCGACTCCGACAGCCACGTCGACGGATTTGACTTCCTCATCTGGCAATCGGGATTCGGGAAGAACAGCGGCGCTGCGCTCAGCGATGGCGATGCCAACGGCGATATGAAAGTCGATGCCGCCGACATGCATCTTTGGGAATTGGGATACGGGACCGGCGTTACCCCGAGCGATGCTGATCGCGTGGGCGGTGCATTCAACGAAACGTTCCAATCGCTTGGATACAACCTGGTCGGTTCAGGACTTTCGCTCGCTGCTTTCAATCAGGCTGGCGATATCACTGGGGTCGATCCCATGCTGGGCCCACTCACCCTCAATGGCGGCACTTTCTTAGGAAACCATGCTCTGCTTGAAGGCAGCCCGGCAATCAATGCCGGTGATCCTGGCTTTATCGCTACCAGCGTGACTCCGGCTCTCTTATACGATCAACGCGGAGTAGGTTTCGATCGGGTCGCCCAAGGACGCATCGACATCGGCGCTTTTGAGGTTCCCGACGCCCTGGAAGAGCTGGTCGCTGCCGCCTCTTACGTCCCGGCTATTCCTGACGCGCCTCTGGACGACGTTGCTGACGAGCCCGTGGCTCTGCGTGCGGCATCGATAGAGCCCTCTGCAAGCAAAGCAGACACTCCGCTGGCCGCTAGCGCCGCGCCCCAGCCAGTCATTACCGGTAATTATGTGGCAGTGCCTGCTCGCACTAGTCCGGCTGAGCAAAGTGTCAAGCAGCTTCGAGACGCCGCGCTCCAAGTAGCTCGATCGAGAGCGGGCATCGCGCGCAACGTCGCAACGTTCTCTGAGCAACTGCCAGCTGTACCATCCAGCGCAGTTCTAGACGAGTTCCGACTCGCTGCCCATGACGCGTTGCTCGCCAGGTTTGCTGCATTTGCAGACCAGCATGCTGCGGTGTCCGAAGGTTTCCATCTCGACGACCTTGTCGTTTCGCGTCTGCGACATCAGGCGTGCGACGATTCGAGCGAGGAGACGTACCCAGAGGATCTGGTTTTCGATTTCTTGGGAAAACAGAACGTGTAAGGCTCCTGCAACTCGCTGGCATCCGCGATGGGCCAACTAGCATAGGCAAGTTGGAACGTTATAATGGAGACACAGGTCTGGCGATATGCGCCAGGCCAAATTCATGCTCCCTGGAGAAATGCACAAAAGGTGAGTTCAATTGACCGCAAGCCGGGCGTCGAGAGTGAGACCGCCGTTTTGGTAGGAGTTGTCTTGCCCGGTTCCCAGACTCCCTTAGGGAACTCTCACAGCGAACCATTAGACGAACTCGCCGGTTTGGTAGAGACTGCTGGCGCGACGATTGTGGGACGCCTGACCCAAAGCCGCCAGACGCCAGATAAGACCACTTACCTTGGCAAAGGAAAAGTCGAACAGCTGCAATTGCTCGTCGAGGCCACCGATGCCGATGTGGTGGTCTTCGACAACGACCTCTCTCCTGCCCAAACTCGCAACCTCGAGCAGACGCTCAACACCAAGGTGCTCGATCGCACCGAGGTGATTCTCGATATCTTTTCCAGTCGAGCCCAAACCCACGAAGCACGACTCGCCGTCGAACTTGCCCAACTTGAGTACTCGCTCCCGCGTCTGAAGCGGATGTGGACTCACCTCTCTCGCATGAAAATGGGCGTCGGCATGCGCGGCCCGGGTGAAAAACAACTGGAAACCGACCGCCGCTTGGTCGAGAAACGCATCTCCGATTTGCGCGCAGATTTGCGGCGTATCGAAAAGCGTAAAGAACGCGAAGTCGCCGGCCGTAGCGACCGCATGACCGTCTCCTTGGTCGGTTATACCAACGCGGGGAAGAGCACCCTGATGAACAAGCTCACCAACGCCCAGGTACTGGCCGAAGACAAACTGTTCGCCACGCTCGACACCCGCACTCGCCGATGGCAATTGCCCGGTTGGGGCCCCGTGCTGCTGAGCGACACTGTCGGCTTCATTCGGGATCTGCCCCACAAACTAATCGCCAGTTTTAAGGCCACTCTGGAAGAATCGCGTCAGGCCGATTTGTTGATCCACGTAGCCGACGCCAGCAATCCCGCCGCACTCGATCAAATCGTGGCCGTCTACGAAGTACTGCGAGAATTGGGTATCGAAGAAAAAGACACCATCCTTACCCTCAACAAACTCGATCTCGTCGACGATCCCGCGCGGGTCGAATCACTTCGCAAACGCTATCCTCATGCAGTAGAAATCAGCGCTCAGACCGGCGAAGGAATCTCCAATTTGGCAAGCAGAGTGAGCAGCGCACTCAGCCGCGGTTTTCTCGATCTGGAAATCGAACTCGACGTGGCCAATGGCAAACTTCTGGCTTTCCTGGCTCACCATGGCGAAGTACTTAGCCGTACTTTCGCAGACAACAGGGTATTGATCCATTGCCGAATATCCGAAAAACATCTGGGAAGAATCAAGGACTCTGCCGACACGAAAATTCGCACCCGGGGCGACACCTTCGAGTTACCCGCTCAACCCGGTTCCAATGGGCAGAGCCATGGGCCTGGCAACACCTCGATCGAGGAAGTCGCTTAGGCATCGCATCATGGGCCGTCGCTCTCTCGCCGATCGCCGCCTCCTTATCACTGGAGCCTCCAGCGGCATCGGACGCGCGCTGGCGCTGGAACTGGCCGCCCATCGCACGCATCTCTTGCTTGTTGCACGTCGTGCCGAGCCGCTGGAGCAACTGGCCAGCGAAGCCCTGTCGCTCGGGGCATCCAGCGCCCAGCTCCTTGCTGGTGACGTCACCGATCCTCAATTCAGATGCGAGATCCTCCAGCTATGCTCTCAGAACTGGGAAGGGCTCGACGTTCTCATCAACAACGCTGGCATCAGCGCCCATGGACGGTTTGCCGAAAATACCGAGGCGACTCTGCGCAGGATCATGGAAGTCAATTTCTTTGCCGCCACCGAACTCACGCGGCTGGCACTGCCACTGTTGCGAAGCGGCAACGACCCAATCGTTGTCAATTGCGGATCGATACTCGGTCATCGAGGCTTGCCACGCAACTGCGAGTACTGCGCCAGCAAGTTTGCCCTACGCGGATGGACCGAGTCGATCCGGCCCGAATTGCTTCGCGAAGGCATCGAGCTACTGCTGGTCAGCCCTGGATCTACCGACACGGAGTTCTTCGACCATCTGATTTCCCAGACTGGAAAAATCCCCTGGGATCAATCCAAGAAAATCTCCGCGCAGCAAGTGGCGCAACAGACCGTTCACGCCATCCGCTCTCGACGTCGCGAAATCTTTCCGAACTGGCGCGGGCGAGCCCTCGTCTTGCTCAATCGGCTCTGTCCCCGGCTAGTCGATCGCGTTCTGCGACGCTATGGTTGATCACGGGAGCCACGAGTGAACAACCACGAACTAGAGATTCTGTACGACGACGGTCCCTGCCTGGTCGTCAATAAACCGGCTGGGCTGCTTACCCAGGCGCCTCGAGGCATCGACAGCCTGGAGGTTCGAGTCAAACAGTTCTACCGCTTACGCGAAGGCAAACCGAGCGATGCCAATATCTACTTGGGTCTGGCCCATCGCATCGACCGGCCGGTTACCGGCGCAATTGTCTTCGCTCGCCATGTGCGAGCGACCAGAAAACTCTGCTCCCAATTCGCCGATCGTACGGTCTCGAAGACCTACTGGGCGATGGTCGAAGGAAAGGTTTCTCCCTCAGAAGGCATCTGGACCGATTACCTCCACAAGCGGCATGGCATGGCCCAAGCCGAAGTAGTCGACCGAGACCATCCAGCCGCAAAGGAAGCCATCCTGCGCTACCAGGTTCGCTGGCATGGCCCTGCCGCAAGCTGGCTAGAGATCGAACTGCTCACAGGACGGACTCATCAGATCCGCATCCAATCGGCTTCCCGAGGGCACGCAGTATTGGGAGATTCGCAGTACGGCAGCACACTGCCTTTTGGCCCTCAGCACGAAGATCTACGTGAACGCGCCATCGCGCTGCACGCACGCCAACTGGCTTTCCGACATCCAATGACCGGAGAAATCGTTGATATCACCGCGCCGTTGTCTGAGGATTGGACGCCACTCGAACTTCCTCCTGAGCTGCAATAGCCAAGCTTCGCAGCGCCGAAAGGATCAATCAATCCTTGGTTACGTTCAAGCTGATCGAGTCCTGCGACGCAAGCACAGGCCGAGCCCCGCGCTAAGCCCAATCAGCCACGTCGAAGGCTCAGGAATAGAGTGGAAATGCGGCCCCATACAGGTCAGCAAATCGTTTGGAAAGAAACTTCCGTTGCCGAAACCGCCAAAAAAATCGTCCCGGTGAAAGTGATCGTCCCAGTCTGGCCAGAAGTCATCCCATCTTTCAAACAAGAAATCAAATCCCCATCGGTCAACTCGAAACACGTTGCGCGGCACATGCACCAGGTCGGTATTCCACTGCATGATGTCCGACAAGGAGATCGTTTCCAAATCAATCACTGCATCGATCGCCGGGTTGTCCATCAATTCGGAATCGCCCGTGTAGAAAAACCGATCGCCGTCACGAAGCTTGGTAAACTCTTCCACGATCGCCGTAAGCGACAATTCCCCTACGCTGCTGCCATAGACATGGTCTTCAGCCAGTACTCCCACCCAGGAATCGATCTTGTCGACCGAGCCATAAAGGTCCCGCAACTTCCGACGCACATCTCGATCGCTGGTGATGTCTCGAAACGAAGTCGCCGGGGCCAGGCCATAAGCAATTCGCATCTCGTTGTAGAGCGGCAAGCCGTGGTCGCGGCCGCGCTGGATATTCAGTGCCGCTAGATCCATCCCTCCCGCCCCGGGTGATCCGAACAGAAAGTCCCGCACCGCATCGGTCATCTTCGTGTCTATCTCTTGTGCCTTGTTTACGCTTAAACCGAGCAAGATTTGCTCCAGGTGGTTGGTTCCGCTCGTTGTATCGCTGCCCAAAAAGGTCGGATCAAAATAGGCATTCGCCAAGGGCAAACCTTCAGCTGGCGAAGATCCAACGCGAGCTAGCGGCAAAACTTCAGGCAACATGCTATGTCCGAATCGATAAATCGACGTGGCAAACTCGTTGCCAATCGTCGCATCGATCGAGTCGTCGTAGGCGTAGGCGTACGGCGAAAGCGAACGCGCATAACCCTTACCTAGTAGCGCAGGCAAGAACTCGCGGTAAGTGATCGCCTGCATTTCCGCACCGACAATCTTGCGACTCGTTTGATAAAGTTCTTCGTCGCTCCAGGTCGGGTTATTGGTTGCCAGCAAGTCAGCCAACCGATTGTGCTCTCGTACAAACAGCGTGTGCATGGCCGTCAGGCCGACCTGTTCGTTGGCGCGAACATCACCGCCCAAAAACATAGTAGGGCTCGTGCTCCCCGCATTGGGCAGCCCCATCGTATTGAATGGTAACAGATCCCCCGCACTGGTCTTCAGCCGGCCCCCATTACCAATATCGCGTAACGCCGCGGCACGTACGGCGTCCGAGCCGTAAACGTTCGAAGCGTCAATATAGCTCGTGATCGAGTTGACCTGCTGCCGAGGATTCGATCCGCTCGTGCCCGTGCCACTGGCGTACTGAGTCCGCTGGAGCGGAATCGACGGCGTCATCGGGTCGCCCGGGTAAATATGGATCGGGGCATACTCCGAAGGCAACGAACTGGTCTCCGCCAACGTGATATCATGGTCAAGGAATTGTCCCCACTGCCATACCATGTGGCTCATTCGTCGATCATTGACAGGCGAATGGCCTTGATCGTCGTACAGTCGGTTGCTGATGACTCGTGGATTTGCTGCTGTGGTGCCGCTTCCTGGGCCGCCGTAGAACGTTGCCCCAGAACCATCGCCCGGATAATGCGCTCCCGTCGAGAAAGGAGTCTCAGCCACCCGCTGCATCGGCATGTCGGCGGCGCCCCAATCCGGTTGGGCAAGATTGTTCCCTACCCCATCGATCGATCGCACATTGGACGCCGGACTAGCACACACAGGCGCTACGATAGCGCCAACAACCAGTAGAACACTGGCGCAAGATAGACGATTCACAGTTGGTTACCTGCCTCTTCGAACCTACGTGAAGTACAAGGACGGCAGAATCCCGCCATCCCCCAAACCTTCTTCAGGCTAATCGGGGAACGCAAAACACGCAACTTATTTGCGGCTAGTCCGCACCGTCAGAAACCTACCCACCCGCAATACTCGAACCACCGATACAACCAGGGATGGGTCCAAGGATTCCAAGTCGGATAGCTGGCCGAAACAACCGAAAAAGCAAGCAACGTCAAAGCAAACGCCTTTCGCAACCGCGAATTCGCTAGCCAATCGGCGGCAGGTATTAGCGCAACCAGCCACAGCGGGGCAAACCAGAACATCCAGCGGAAACCGCTGGTCATGCCGCCATAGTTACGGTCTTCCTGCGGCCGTAGGCCGATGTAAAACACAAGACAAACTAGCGACAGCACCGCGATGCCAAGTGCCAATTGCCGAAGTTGGCGATTCTCTCCCCGCAGCCACATCACCAGCCCCGCCATACTGAGCAGCCAAACGGGCGTCAGCGAGAATATCCCGTGATGCCCCACCAGGACGTGCCAGGCATAGGCCAGTTTTGTGGGTTCTCCCAAATCAATGCCGGCGCGATTTTGCCAGTAACTCACCCGCTCGACCCCCTCGACCGTATAGGTATACACATACCAGTTCTCTTCTGGATCATCCGAACTCTTATGCATGTACGGCGGCGTCAAACAACCGTGGGCCGCATAGTTCGTCGCGAAGAACGCTGCTGCTACCACCACTGTGGCTGGCAAAAAACCGACGAACCAGGAGCGCCGATCACACAAGAACAAGGCAACTGCCAAAAGCCCCAAAAGCGCCAGCGCAGGCAGCTCATTGGCGGCAGCAAACGACGCCCCCACTCCTACCAGAGCATAGTAGCGAGGCCGATGATCCCCATCGAACCAAATCCGCACAAAGGCATACAACGCGACGGTCACGCTCACGGCTGCCACAATATGGTTGTTCAACACGACTGCAAAGGGCACGAGCAACGTCCCCATTGTCGCCGAGGCCATGACAAAGAGCTTTCCCCAATCGGTTGTCCCCAATCGCTCAGCCAGTCGGGCGATCAGTACATACATCAACATCAAAGGCAGGATGTTGATGGTCACCAGCATCAATCGCCCGATGAAGTACGGATCCGACGCCAACGTCATGCCAGTCAGCTTCGATATCAACCAATACTCGCCTGCCAGCAGTGTGATCAATAACGGCGGCTTGCTCGAATAAAGATGCAACTCTCCATCGCGACCCCGGTGCTGCACCATGTCGATCGTATTCCATAGCGTACGATCAATCACGCCGTCGATCTCATAGGTTCCCTGCTCGACCAGGGCTCGTATAGCTAACCAGCGGCTTCGATCGTTCGCGCTAAGAAACGGCAGTTGCAACTGCCGCTCGTTCTCGATGCGTTCCTTCACCTCAGCCAGCTTGCGCTCAAACTCTTCCTCCGAAAGCCCGCGTTCCTTGAGCTTGGCTGTCGCCCGCTTCAGGTCTTGACCGATGACATGCTTCTGCAGGTCGGTCTTGTTGACCGAGTTGACCGCCAACAGTCGCCCAGCCATGTTGCCCACGGCCAGCGCAATCAGCAGCCCATAGATTCCCCATCGCAGCTGCGACTGTGACCCACTGTCCGCCTGCGTCATGCTGAGTCACCTTTCGCAGGCTGCAATGCTTCGACTCCAGGGCTCGCTGCTGCCCGACCGTTCGTCCTTTCGCGAGGACTCGTATGCTCGGCGATCGAGTAGGCGTCGCAGTCGCGCGTCAACAGGCCAGAAATCAATTCCGCGACAAAGCCCAACGCCAGGAGTTGGGTACCGACCAGCAGAAACACCAGCGAGTAATAGAGCGCCGCGGTCTGGTGTAAATGCACAGGCACTCCTCCTGGCAGTCGCGATACACACCACACAATCGCCAGGTATCCCAACCCAAAAACCCCCAACGCCAGCGAACACAGAGCCCCCATCCCCAGCCAATGCTGCGGACGCTGTCCAAAGCGCGTGATGAACCGTACTGTCAGCAAATCGAGTAGCCCTTTGGGAATCCTGGTCAGGCCATATTTCGACTCGCCATGCTTGCGCGCTCGATGCTTGACAACTACCTCCCCGACCCGAAAACCGCGCGCGGCAGCCAACACCGGCACAAACCGATGCAGCTCGCCGTACATTCGCACCTCGTGGATCACTTCGCGTCGAAAGCACTTCAATCCGCAATTGTGATCGTGGAGCTTCACTCCCGTCATCCAACTTACCAGGCGATTGAACACACGAGACGGCCAGACCTTGTGCCAGGGATCATGTCGCTCGCGTTTCCAACCGCTCACCACATCCAAACCTTCGTCAAGCCTGGCAAGCAACCGGGGGATTTCTGCCGGATCGTCCTGCAGATCCGCATCCATCGTGACGATCACTTCGCCCAGAGCGGCATCGAATCCTGCGCTCAACGACGCAGCCTTGCCAAAATTCCGACGAAACCGAATTCCCTGTACCCGCTCGTCTCGACGAGACAACCGCTCAACCACCTCCCAAGTATCATCGGTCGAACCATCGTCAATCACGATGACCTGTAGTTCGTATCCCTGTTCGCTCGCAATCGCAGCCAGCTCCCGGTGCAACTCCTCCAAGGTAGGCGATTCGTTCAGCGCCGGGACAATCACGCTAATCATGGGGGGTTCCGTAGGCGGCAGGCGGGGGACGGGCTGAGCAATCTGCGCTCGCAGTACCCCCAGAATACCAGAAACCTCCCTCAACGCCAAAACCAGTGTGTGACACAAAACCCATCTTCTTAGCCAACCGTCAGCCATCTACAATGCGCACGCCCCCGCGACCTGGTGCTTTGTCTCTGGAGCCTTCGCTTCTGGAGCCTTCGCTCCGAACTGCACATCGACAATCAAACATCCCAGATCAAGCATCTCCCAAACCCAGGGTCCCCCCGTGCCGCGCGTCGTTTCCTTCATCGTCCTCCTGGCAATTATTCTGCTGATTGGTTCGATGTTCTTTCAGGTCATGGTGCAGTTTATCGTGCCCCTGTTCCTGGCTGCCGTGCTGGTCGTCATCTTCAAGCCGCTCCACCACTGGGTGCTGGAGAAGTGTGGCCACCGCCCACGGATCTCGGCTGCGCTGACTACGCTGGCGATTCTGCTGATCGTGCTGCTGCCCATTACCGGCATGCTATATCGCGCTGTTGGCGATGGCGTGGACCTCTACCAGAAGTATGGCCAAGGCGGCAACTATGCCGCCCCATCTCCAGACGAATTGGCCGAGCAAGTTCCGACCGACAGCACCATGCACCAGATGATCGACAAGATGGTCACCGCCGGCAACGAGCTGCTCACCAAGCTCCGACTGCCAACGGTCGAGGCAGCCAACATCCATACGACCATCAACGAAAACGTGCACAAGCTGGCCGCCCCCTTGGCCGTTGGCGGTATCAAAGTACTGGTAGGCACGCTCTTCGGCCTGGCAATTATGGTGCTCACGCTCTACTACTTCTTTGCCGACGGGCCAAACATGATCGCCGCCCTGATGAAGATGTCGCCGCTTGAAGACGCCTACGAACAAGAACTGCTCGATAAGTTTGGCGACGTCAGCCGCGCGGTAGTCGTTGCGGTGTTGCTCTCGGCAATCGTCCAGGGACTCCTGGCAGGCATCGGATACTACTTTGCCGGCGTCAAGGCAGTCTTCTTCCTCACCGCTGCGACCGCCTTTCTGGCGATGGTGCCTTTCGTTGGTGCAGCTGCCGTTTGGGTCCCCGTCTGCATCGTGCTGTACTTTCATACGGGCGACATCGTCAATGGAGTCGCTGCATTCCCAGACGGTCGGCCTGTCGCGGCTATTGTACTTGCCGTCTATTGCGGCACCGTGGTTTCGATGAGCGACAACATCGTCAAGCCCCTGGTGCTTCATGGGCAATCAAACCTCCACCCGTTGCTAGCACTGCTGAGCGTCATCGGCGGCATCCAAACTCTGGGACCCATTGGCATCCTGGTCGGTCCGATGCTCGTGGCCTTTCTGCAGGCACTGCTAAACATGCTCAATAAAGAGCTGCATCTGCTGGGGAAAGAAGCTGACGAAATGGGCACGCCGGTCGTCTTTGCCACCTCAGCCCCCGAGAAATCTCCCAGTCCGTCGCCTCCTGCGCCTTCCTCTCCAGCGCCTGCCAAGAATCGACGCAAAGGAAAGCGGGGGAAGTAGCCGATCGATGCTCACCGCAACTGAGCAGCACAGGCGCGCAGCCTTGTGCCGATGCTAGCTAGGATGTTGCAACTCCAGGCCTGGAGATTCGGACTGCTGTCTTGTCTAGGCCATTCTGGCTGGTTGGGATAGAATGCCATGTCTGGAAGCAATCTTCCGGTAGCTAGGGAATCATTGTGCCGTGCAATGGCTTGGCTGGCCAACGCACGCCAGGAAAGGACTCAGTTATGCAATCAGCCATTCTTCTCTTATTGGCCTCGAGCATGGACGTCATGTTTGGTTGGCAACCGATGCCCGACGGCAGCCCTCGTTACGAGTACGTAGTGCAACTCGAACCCGAGTTGGTTGCTA
>JAGQOW010000094.1 GCA_020427155.1 Planctomycetales bacterium
CATGGTAGCCAACCCCAGGGTAGCGTCGGAGTCGAGCATGGCATGGATAAGAGTAGTCGCGATCCGCGCGCCACTGGCTCCCAGGGGATGGCCAATTGCGATCGCACCCCCGCGGACATTTATTTTGGACTCGTCCGCCTTGAGCAAACGAATACATGCCAGCGACTGGGCCGCGACAGCTTCGTTTAGCTCGATCAGGTCGATGTCGCCCAGTGAGAGGCCGGCGCGTTGGAGGGCCTTTTGAGTGGCCGGCACTGGCCCGGTTCCCATGACTGCCGGGTCGACGCCGGCGACGGCAGTTGCGCGGATTCGGACCAGCGGTTTGAGTCCCAATTCACGTGCTTTATCTTCGCTCATCACCAATAGTGCCGCGGCTCCGTCGTTGAGCGGAGAACTGTTGCCGGCAGTTACGGTGCCGATGCCGGGCATAAAGGCGGGCCTGAGCGCCGCCAGGGCCTCGGCTGAAGTATCGGGACGGATGCACTGGTCAACCGTCACCTGCTGACTCAGTCCATCAGCGCCGCGACCTGCGACGGGAACAATCTCGCGTTCGAAGCTCCCCGCCTTGGTAGCCGCAGCGGCTTTTTGATGGCTTGCCAGTGCAAACTGGTCTTGCATCTCGCGGGTCAAGCCGTGGCTTTGCGCCAGGAACTCGGCCGTGTAGCCCATGTGCATGGCTCCCTTGCTGGTGACTTGAAACAGCTTGGGATTGAAGTCGACGCCAGAGGTCATGGCGATGTGGCCCATGTGCTCGAGTCCGCCGACGATTTGCACATCTTCGGCCCCGGCTAGGATCGAATGGGTAGCTTGATTGAGCGACTGCAAACTGCTGCCGCAGAGGCGGTTGACCGTCGCGCCGCCAGTCGAAGCCGGGAGGCCAGCGATCAGCGAAACGATGCGAGCTACGTTGAAGCCTTGTTCCCGTTGCTGCTGGGTATTGCCCATGACGACGTCTTCGACCTCAGTCGGGTCGATTCCGGTGCGCTGAAGCAGCGCTTTGACGACGGCGACGGCCAAATCATCGGAGCGAACATCGCGGTAGACGCCCCGCTCGGGATGGGCATGGCCGATAGGAGTACGACAGCAATCGACGACAACAGCAGAATTCATGGCGTGAGCTCGGTTTTAAGATGAAGGAGACGCAGTGGGTCGCAAATGAGTTTCGAAGAGTTCTCTACTGATTACGATCCTGAGAGCGGGTCTCCGCAAAAGTCAGCAAAATGGCAGGTGTGTTATTGGTTCGTGTCGTAAAACTTTCGGCCCGATTTGGCAAACTCCAGCAACATCGAAGTTGGCTCGTAGCGTTTTCCCAGTTCTTCGTAAGGCTTGAGACGCTCGACAATCGCCTTGGCGCCAAGAGTGTCGGCCCAGAAAAACAGGCCGCCTTTGAAGGGAGGAAACCCGATACCGTAAATCAAGCCCAGATCGACATCGCGAACATCACTCACGATGCCGTCTTCGATCAATCGGGTCGCTTCGAGCAGCGTCGGCAAGAACAACCGATCGGTCAGTTGCTCGGGCGAGTGTTCGCCAGACCCGCGGGACAGCTTTTTGAGTAGCGCTGCGACTTCGGGGCTCGGCTGGCCTCGGTCCTTATGCTTGCCCTCTCCGTAGTCGCAGAAACCGCGACCATTTTTTTTGCCGAGCCGATTGGCTTCGACCATTTCGGTCAGCACTTTAGAGCCCAGCGCCCGATCGGGAAACGCCCGTTGCATGACTCCGCCAGCGTGCAGGGCCACGTCCAACCCGACCGTGTCGTAGAGTGTGATTGGCCCCATCGGCATGCCAAACGCGGTCGCGGCCCGATCGACGGCCTTCATCGAAACGCCCTCTTCCAGCAGCAACAGCGCTTCGTTCATGTAGGGGAGCAAAACCCGGTTGACCAGAAACCCGGGGCCGTCGTTCACCACAATGGGCGACTTGCCAATGGCCATGGTGTAGGCAACCGCGGTAGAAATCGTCTCGTCGCTGGTTTTCTCACCCCGAATGACCTCGACCAACGGCATGCGTCGCACGGGATTGAAGAAATGCAGGCCGCAGAACTGTTCGGGTCGCTTGAGTCCCTGGGCCAGATCGGTAATTGGTATGGTCGACGTGTTCGAGCATAGGATGGCGTGATCGGCGAGTTGCGATTCGAAGCGGGCAAAGAGCTCGCGTTTGGCGTCGGCGTTTTCGTAGATTGCCTCGATGACGATATCCGAACCAGCCAGCTCCTGGTCGCTCACCGTACCATTGACCAGGGGGATGTAGTTGAATGCCTTTTCGGCGTTTGGGCCGCGGGTTTTTTTGTCGAAACTCACTTCGCTGAGAATTCCCTGAACGCCGCGGCCAACTGCTGCGGGCGAAAGGTCGCCCAGGGCCACAGGTATGCCCCGCTTTACGTTTGCGGCAGCGATTCCTTGCCCCATCGTACCGGCGCCTAAGACGGTGGCCGATTTGATCTCTCGCGGCGTTACTCCTTCAACGCCTTTTTGCTTTTTGTTGTTATCTCGCAAGAAAAAGACATTCATCAGCGCCCGATTGACGGGAGTGCCAAATACTCCGGGAAAACCTTCCGCTTCCATCTTGCAGGCGGTTTCGACATCGACCCGAGCTGCACCGACCATCACTTCCAGCGCCGCCAGCGGGGCGGGATAATGGCCTTTGGTTTCGCCTTGAATGTAGGCGCTTGCCGTGGCTGCGAGGAACTGTAGCTCGGTGTCGCTGATGTCAAGCGGAGCTGACCAGCGTTTGCGATCTTGCAAGTACTGCTGCGACTTCTGTTCGGAGCGCACCATTTCCATCGCAGCATCCATCAAACGATCTGGCGGCGCGACTTGAGCCAATCCCATGGCGAGCGCCGCCTCGGCATCGATCGGTTCGCCGCCGGTTGCAAGTTCGATGGCATTGCTAAGCCCGACGATACGAGGCGTGCGGGCCGTTCCCCCCCAGCCTGGGTAAATGCCGAGTTTCACTTCGGGAAAGGCGAAACTGGTTTTTCGATCTCGAGCCATGACTCGGCGATCGCACCAGACGGCCACTTCCATGCCGCCGCCGACACAGATGCCGGCAATGGCCGCCACCGTGACGAAGGGAAACTTCGACAAGCGGGCGAATAGCTCCTGACCATGTCGGCAAACTTGGATCACTTCTTCGGGAGTCTGGTCGATGTTGACGACAAACTCGCGAATGTCGGCGCCGGCAATGAAGTTGCCAGGCTTATCAGAATAGAGAATCAACCCTGCCAGATCCTTGCGATCGGCCAACTGATCGAAGACTCGTTCGAAGTCATCCAACACATGTTTCGACAGAACATTGACGCTCTTGTTGGGATCGCTGATCGTCAGAACCGCAATGTCTTCCACAGGAAAAGCTAGAGACAAGATAGAATCGGGCATCGGGAACCGCTCGGGTGGGTAAAGAGTCATTCGAAATGGCGACGTTGGTCGCCGGCCAAAAAGCCGCCAGCAACTGCTACAGCGCCCGACTAGAACAATCGGGGCTAGACCCGCTGCGCGGCCATTTTGTAGGCTGCATTCTATGGCACTTTGGTGATCGGGCACAGGGGGGGCGAGATGACGGAGACCGAGAAACAAGCTGGCGGGGGATGGCTGTTTCCTGCACTGCTGGCGGTCGTGCTGGTTGTGGCGGCAGGGATTGCCAAGGTTTCGCGAGTGGATACACAGATCGACGGAACTGACGCGGCTCAGTCCGGATGGACGCCCTCTCCCATGCCCGAGGGCAAGACGGTGGGCCTGATTGTCGATTTTGGCAACGGGGCCCTCAAACAGTATGAAGCCTTGCCCTGGCAGGAGGGAATGACGGCAGAAACGCAGATGCAGGAGGCTGCTCGCTATCGGCCCGGTCTGAACTTCTCCCAGCAGGGGACGGGGGAGACCGGATTGCTCCGGTCGATCGACGGACTCGAGAACCAGGGCGTCGATGGTCAGAATTGGCAATACCAGGTGAACGGAGTCATGGCCAAGACCAGCTTCTGTCTGCGAAAACTCGAACCTGGCGACCGCGTCTTGTGGAGGTTTGCCGGACAGGAGTAGAATGGCGGCTTAGCAGATTATGATTTCTTACTTTGGGATTTCTTGCTCTGGAAATGGTTTTCCGAAGCAGTGCAGCGAGGACTTTGCCTGATGAATCGCAATACTTTGAAAGAAGCGGCCGTTTTTGCATTATTGCTGGCGATAGGCGTGGCAGGTCGCTGGACTCAGCCGACCTGGAATTTTACTCCTCTGGCCGCGGTCACGGTGATTGGCGGCTTTTATTTTCGTCAGACGATGCCTGCGTTACTGCTTCCCGTGGGCGTGTTGGCAGTTTCCGATCTGCTGCTTCCGATCCATGATAGCTGGCCAGTCATGGCGAGCGTCTATCTCATGATGTTCGTGCCGTTATTGCTTGGTCGCTCGGCCCGCAATGCACAGGGATTGCGACGTGGGTTGTTGCTGGGCATCTCTGGCGTATTGCCGGCCACGGCGTTTTACCTGGTGACCAACTTCGCCGTGTGGATGTTCAAGAGCACTTACGACGCAACGCTCGAAGGACTGCTCACGTGCTATGCAGCCGCGATGCCGTTCTATCGTTGGATGCTTGCGGGCGACATCTTTTATCTGGGCGTGCTGTTAGCGTGTCTGGCGATTGCACATGCTGCGTCGCCGATGGCGAGCCGCGATCTGGCCGAGCAGCGCTGAATAGGCGATTAGCTCGGTTGGGAGAAAAGTCGGAGCAGCAAGTAGCAGCCTGAGTGCGCAGCAGCTTCGTTTCGCCTGGGCTGGCAACCTTAGGAAAGGTCGGCTGCTGGCTGTTCGGCAGGTGGTTGCTCGGCAGGAGGCAACTCGGCGGGCTCTTCGCTGGCAGCTGGTTTCCAACTATCGACAAGGTTGCGGACCTGGTCGTTGAGATCGATCACCTTGGGAGTGATCTCCAGGTCTTCTGCGTCTTTGTCGTCAGCAAAATCGAGTATTGGCTGCAGGGCCGAGAGCAAGGTTGTAAGCTGTTGCCGATCGGCATCGGGAAGTCCTTTGCTGACCGAATTTGCCCCGTTGACGATCGAACCCAATCGTGAGATCAGTCGACGGCGCTGATAAGTGAGTGGCGGCCCGCCGAAGACACCTCTGCCGCTGCCTCGCAGCATTTCCTGCTGAAACTCGTTTGCCTTCTCGGCTTCGTCGCTCGTGACCGACTTGGTCAGATTGCCAAGCGCGGTGACAGTTGCGGCCATTTCAATGCCCGCGGCTTGGTCGTACTTGATGTTTTGCAGTAATTCTGCGACGCAACAGCGATCTTCGAGGCCCATGTTCGCGTCGGCAATCATGCCCATAAGTGCAGCTTGCACTTCGGCATTGGGGCCTTCTGCAAACTGACGTACCAGGATCCGAGCCGCCTGGCACTTGATCCAGTGGTGAACCTCCGAGTCTAAATCCGCCGGTGGCTCTTCCTGAGTCGCGATCGCCAACGTTGCCTTAGTCAATCGATCCGAGTATTGGGCATCGACGCCGAACCGTGCATGGCGTTCGAGCCCCACCAGTGCGCCAAGTTTTACCGACGGCGGGACTTTGACGTCATTGAACTCGTCGTTCTCCAGCAGATCGAGAAGTTCTTTCGTGCTTGCCGGCAAGGGCACCGGCGCCGTGGCGGCAGGGCCTGTACCGGCAACTTTTTCATCGAGCGACCCCAGGACCAAGACCGCGTTGTAGCGAACGGCCGGATGGAAATTGCCCTGTGCCATCACGCGCATGGCGGCAAGCGACAGGTTGGTCAGATGCTGCTGGGCAGCGGGGACTTTAGAAAGCCGAATGTACTTGAGAAGATTCTCGCGGGCTTTGCCAAGCTGTGCCAACTGAGACGGCAACGTCATCTTGGGGAAATAATACTTGTTGAAATAATCGTCGAGAACCTGCTTGTTTTCTTGGAAACCCGCAGGATTGCGAAATGCCAGGGCTACCTGGCCGCGCATCTGCTTGGCTTCTCTGTCGTCGATCTTTGGGTCAAGCTTTTTGAACGATTGGGCGATTGCAGCATTGGATGATGCGACGAGGAAAACCATCGCCAGCATTGGCACAATCCGCGCGAACCGTTTTACCCCCGACCTCGCATTTCGATCGAGCGATGCAATCATGACCTCTGTTCCTCTTGGCGAAGTGACTAGGTTGCCGAGACGAAGGAGCTTGGCGGTGCACATTAGCACCCGCCTGCGCATGGCCCCCTGCGCATGGCATTGTACGCAATCCGGCGGAAGGGCGTAAAACGGATGAGAGCCTCGGTTGCCTCTAAAAAGCCCCAAACCCTTTACTCGCAAAGGCTTTGGGCGCCTCGCGTCTCTCACTTCACACTACTCAGGAACCGAGCAGGATGTCAAGCGACAGGGCCCATACGTGGAGCTGAAACCGCTAAAAAAGACGGCCTACGCCCCTCTCGGGCACGAGCGCGCAGGGTGGCCGCTCAAGTGGCCGGGGTCTTTCTTGCCTGTTCGCAGAGGGAGGCTTCCGCCCGACAAGGGCGACGGAAATGTTACTCGTCGGCGTAGACTCTGGTGTTGACTTCCTTGGTGACGGGCTGCTGCAGCTCGTCGGTCTTCACCAAGACACGTACCCGCTGGTCGCCAGGACTAATGCCCTGGGCCTGGATTCGTAGGGTAGTCTCTGCCTTGGGCGCCAACTGAGGCAGTGGGGCAAAGGTCACTCGTTCGCCCTGGATGGTGTGCCGCGTTTCGCCTTGGCCCGAGATGGCCCGCATTCCTGGCGGCATCATGGCCACGACTTGCACGTTCGCAGCCGCTTTCGATCCTTGGTTGGCGATGACGATCTCGTAAGTGGTTTCTTTGCCAACTTCGATGAGGCCTTGCAGGTCGGTCACCTCGAAGGTGAGCGCGGCGAGTCCTTCGACGAGAACCGGCTTTTCGATGCGATCTTCCAAGCCTTGCCCGGCGTTGGTAGCAGCCTGTAAGACCTGCTCGCCCGCTTCGACGGGCAAGGCGACCAACTCGACCGTGCCCCGTTCGTTGGCGGGCAACTCGGCCAGACTCCAGCGGACGGTATGGGACGATGAATCGTATTCACCCAAGTTATTAGCGCTGACAAACTGCAACCCCTTGGGCAGCTGGGTGACGAGTTGGACTTCTTGGGCGGTAGCGGTGCCAGGATTGTCGATACTGATTTTGTAAGTGGCAGGACGCTCAAGATATCGTCGCTGAGGTCCATCGATCGAGAGTCGTAACTCGGGGGCGATGATTTCAAATTCGCAACTGGCCTCGACCCGGAGATTGGCATCGGCCCGGGCAGTCATCACGTTGCTGATGAGGCCCGCCTGCTCGGCAGTGAGGATGAGCTCCATGCGACGAGTTTCTCCTGGCCGCAGGGCGCCGATCTCGTATTCCAGCGCAGGGCCTGCCTCATGGCTTACTCCCTGAGGCAGGTTCTCGAGTAACATGACCCCGGTCGCTTCGCCGCTGCCGGGATTGGCGACTTCGATTTGCACGACGTGCTGCTCGCCGACGTGTACCTGCGGCTTGCAGGTAAGCCGCAGTGCTAGTTCAGGACGCGTACAGCGAGACTTAGCCGAGGCCTGAGCGGCCATGCTCACGGTAGCTACGCTGCCGATTTCGCCTTCCTCAATGGGAATCAATTCCATCTCGACGGTGCGTTCTTCGCCGACCGAAAGTGTGGACAAGTCCCATACCACTTGCGAGCCCGATACTGCTGCGCGGGGTGCGGTTCCTACCAGCTCAGTTCCCAGCGGTATTTCGTCGCGGATTTGGACATTCTGGGCGGTTCGTTGGCCAGTGTTTTGTACGCGGATTGCGATTGTGCAGCGCTTGCCAACCTGGATTTCCTCGGGGGCAAGTTTTTGGATGGTAATCGAAGGACTCTGCGCGCCTTCGAGCAGTTGCTCGCCTGGACGGCCTGTGCCCGAACGACTGATCAAGCCTGGCGTCGGCGTGATCGATCCGCTGGCAGCGCCTAGTTGAGTTGCCAGAGGATCACTTGGGCTTTGTGCAGGATGGCTTTGCGCAGGATTTTGTCGAATCGCTAGCGGCTGATCCATTTCAAACGCCGGCGCGGGACGTTGAACGGCAAGGTCTGGCTGAGGATTGCCCAAAGCGTCGATCGGAGGCTCAGCCAACTCGGGGGTGGCGGCTTGATAACGATTGCCTGAGTGGCTGACTGCGTTTTCTCTCGGCAGGGGGCGGGCGTCGAACATCGCCGACGAATCGTTGCCCACTGGAGCGTCGGGAGCGCTGCTTGCCACTGCGGCTGGGGGCGACGGGGGAAGCGGCTTGGCATGTTGTTCGTCTGATTCGAAAGCGGTTTGAGCGTCGAGTTCAGAGGTTTCGCTGAAACGGTTGCTAGCCGCGCGCAGGGGGTTGATGTCGGGTTCTTGGCCTCGGGCCACGTCCTGATCGTATGGCGCTACTTCTTCGGACGCCTTAGTGGCGGGATCGACAATTGCAGGAGCAGGCTCTGGAGGCAAAGTGATCGCTGCATCGGCAACAGCCGTCGCGTAACGGTCGCCAACCACGTTCGGCTGGGACTCGGGTGCAGGCGCTGCAGGGACTGTGGAGGGGAGTTCTGGTTCGGCGGCAAGCGTTACGGGGGGCTCAGACGCTCGCAACGAATAGCGGTCTCGCTCAGTAGTTTCTTCATATGCTTGGTTCGTCGCTCCAGGGGCAGCCGACTGAGGAGATTGTGTCGTGAACAAATCTCTAAGCCGGTCGTTCGAAGTAGGTGCGCTATGCGCGACTTCGCTCGGCGGGTCTGCTACTTCGGAGCCAGGACTAACCGTGTAGTGATAGACGCCCCAACCTGCTCCGGCAAGAGTTGCTATCGAGAAGCAAACAGGGAGAGCGAGGCGGCGCACTAGCGAGCGTGGTTGACGGACAGGCATTGTGTTTTCCATGGAAAAACCCCGGTTTAACCGATGTGTGTTCCGGCTTCAAAGACCGATGCGGTTACCCAGCGACAGGTATCGAGGGGCGATATGTATCAAAACGCGGAATCTCGGCCTAGAGCACTCCGCCGGACCTGCATTGCTTGGATGAGCTGCGAACATTGCTACCAATGCTGGCAGTTGGAGGCGCTCAGGCAATCGCCCTGTTCTCAGCGCAGGTTTCGAGCTAGGGTTGCGCCCAATAACAGGACGAAGGAGCGGGGGCGAAAGGAACTGATCGCAAGGAGGTTCGCCATGCCATGGCAAGACGCGTTGCTGATGGAGCCCGTTTGGCAACAGGTTTCTGCAACTGCACCGACCAATCCGTCATCGCTGACGCTGGCAGCCATTGGCATCGGCACGCTGCTACTATTCGGTAGAAGAAGCCGTCGCGAGTTGGGAGATCGGAGTTCGTACGAGCTGGTGCGCCGCAGTACTACCTCTTCGAATGAAAAGCGCGCCGCTTAGTCTACGGATTCTCTCGGCAGTACGAGAGCGTCAACAGCGCGTAACCTGTTACCAAGTTGGGGTCGCCTTCGAGCCAGCGTTCGTTACGGTTGAGCCAGCTGCCATTCTTCTGCTGTTGGGCCGCAAGTTCGTCGACCAATTCTTGTCGCCAATCGTGCGCTACGCCTTGGTCGTCTACGATCTGGTCGTCGCCGATTGCTGCGAGCGCTTTGGCGAAGGTGTGTAAGTAGTAGTAGAGACCGCTGTCGCCCATGCCGGGATTCTCTTGCACCGTGTAGTGCTGCTGGACCCAATGGTAGGCGGCTTTCACTCGCGGATCGTCCGGGCCGACCCCCGCGTAGATCATGCTCTTAAGTCCTGCGTAAGTCATCGACCCATAGCTACGAAGTCCCCCAGTGGCAGTTTCGCCTGCCTGGCTGGAGCCTCCTGCTGCTACCGTGTAGTAAAAGCCTCCGTCAGGGTTGGTGGCGGCAAACTTGGTGTCGTTGTGTGCTGTTTCCAGATTCTGACAGCGCGAAACAAAAACCAGTGCCCGCTGGATCGCCGGGTCGTCGGGTCCTCGCCCGAGGGAATTGAGCGCATCGATCAAGAAGTTGGTATTGGACAGGTCGGGACGTTTGTGACTGCCATAGCCTGCGCCACCGTAACTCGTGCTCGAGGAGTCGTGCCCTTCTTCGTCATCCCACTGAATGCCTTTTACGAAGGCCTCGGCATGAGCCAGCAACTGGTCGTATTTGCCGTCGCGATTGGCCGCTTGAAAGCAGAGGATTGCCAGGCAAGTCTCGTAATTGCGGTAAAGGCTTCCCGACTGGTAAATGCCGCCATCCGCTTGCACGTGCTGCTCAAGGTAGGCCAAGGAGCTGGCAACGAGCGGATCGCCCGGCGAGCGGCCGTGGCGCATCAAGCTGGTAGCGACGAGCGAAGTTACGCCGGTGCCTGCATGACTGCTGTACGAACCATCTTCCGCTTGCGTCGTTCTTAAGAAACCGACGGCTCGTTCGACTACAGGCGCCAACAGCTGGTGTGAATCAGAGCCCTGCTCGGCTGCGGGCGACGGCACTTGGCCGCGAAAGATCATCAGGACTAGCGAGAAGCAGCAGACATACTTCCGAATACGGTTCATGCTCTAACCTCCTTACGAACTAACCGCCCCTGAGCGGCGAAGTGAAATCAGCCGCACAGCGCAATCCAGGCGAGAAACAAAACCCACAGGGCCAGAAGAAGACTCGAGACAGCCAGCTGCCAGCGGCTCTTACGAGGAGGGCGGTACACGCCCGATTGTTTCGCCTCGATCCTCTCTGTTGCCATCGGGGCCATTCGCGCTACGACCGTCGCTCCTCGCTCTTGTCGGGCAGCGAGAATTCAAAACTGTTTTGAAAACCCTCGTCGAAGTCAAAAACGTTCTCGAAATCTTCGCGACGATCATGTGGAGTCTTGCGCATCTGTTCGATCTCGATCAGGTTGAAAACGATCTCGCCAAAGTCGCCGGTTGAGCCGATGCCCCATTCGTTCAGGACACATTTGGCGAGATAGCCGTACTCCTGATGGGCGTATTGGCGCATTGCTTCGCAGAGCTCTTGCCCGGTCACATGGCGCTCGGGTTCCTCAGCTCCAGAGTCGTCAGCTTCGGAGTAGTAGTCGGTTCCCATGCCCAGGCGGTCTTGGGCGTGGCGCAGCGCTTCGAAGACAAAGAGATAGGCATTGAAATGATATCGCTCGTCGCGACGCAACAACTCAGCTATTGGATGGTTAGGATCGAGCATGGTTGTAGATCTCAGGGGAAGACGTCGAACGGATAAGCAGGCCGTTGCGACCTGCTATGCCTATTCTACTCGTCAGCTGTCAATTCGTCTTTGTCGGACTGATTATTTTCTGGGTTTGAGGGGCTTTGGGCATCTTGCGACGATTCTTCATTCTTGGCCGTGCCCGCCGCCCGCTTTCTCGACTTGCTTCGCGAGCCGGAACCCCGCTTCAGAATGGTAAGTACATCGGCTCCCGAGACCACGAATCGCTGCGAATCTTCGCCGACCACCAGCACTTGTGAGGCCAAGATTTCCTGAGCTAGCACCCGTCCTTTCCCTTGCTTGGTGAGGATCTCGGAGCCCACGGGGGGCAGTTCTTTCTGCAGGTCTTGGTACGTATTGTACTCGTACCGCAAGCAGCACTTGAGCCGGCCGCATCGGCCCGAGATTTTGCTAGGATCGAGAGTAGCCTTCTGCAGTTTCGCCATTCGCATCGAAACAGGGGGCATCTCCGACAGGTGAGTATTGCAGCAAACCGGCTTTCCGCAATCGCCGTAGTCGGCTAGCAGCTTGGCTTCGTCGCGCACGCCGATCTGGCACATCTCAATGCGGGTTTGGAATTCTTTTGCCAGGTTTTTGACCAATTGGCGAAAGTCGACCCGATCTTCTGCCAAATAGTAGACGACGATCCGTTCGCCGCCGTAGAGGTGTTCGACGTCGACCAATTGCATGTCGAGCTGCAATTCAGCGATTCGCTGTTTGCAGATTTCGTGCTCTTGCTGCTGTTGTTCCAACATGCGACGCAGTTCACCCACATCTTCGTCGTTCTGCTGGCGCAGGATTTGTCCGTGCTTGGGATCGTCCATGGTCGAGACGACATGCTCGGTTGCCTCGCAAAGCACTTCGCCGGTCTCTAATCCGCGGCTGGTTCGTGCGATTACCGGAACTCCTCGCCCATACGCCTCGCCAGCGCGCGTTGAAAACACGCCGAGAAGTCGCATGACACCGTGACGAACGACGTACTTGGGCATTGGACCGAAGGGGAAGAAGAAACTGGGGCTTGGGGTTGGCAATCGCCGGGGCAACTAGGTTCGTCCTAATATACCTGACTGGTTTCGAGTGGAGTAGACAACCGCAAATGGAGCTGGTAATGCGAAAGCGATCGGTTTTATCGCTAAAATGCCGTCTCTACCGCAAGATCAGCTGGTTGTCAGCGAACTTTTGCAGTAGCTACGAAGGAAATCTATGCTGGTGAATCCAGTGAATGTATGCAAACCCCTGCGAACTGTGGGAGCAAGAGAATCGGAATGAACACGGATCAGCCCCAAGGTGAAACTCGCACCACAGCCACTCAGGGCGTCCGCTGGTGGCCTGCTGGCACGGTACTGGCGTTGGCGGCCGGTTATTGGGTTTACGTTTGGCACATTCAAGACGCCCATCGACAGACGCGAAACTTGCAAACCCTGATGCTGGTGCAGGGCACGCTCATCGCTTTGCTGCTGTGGGTGCTGCTGTTTTCGCGACTGCGCTGGAAGCGGCGGTTCGCATGGTGCGGTGGCGTGCTGGGAGTAGTTGGTCTGCTGGTGGCGACACTCGAGATTCGAGGCGTCACGGGCGACTTGTTGCCTGTGGTCGAGTGGCGTTGGACCAAGTCGACTTCCGAGGTGCTGACGCTCGAGCAAGCTACGATCGCGCCCGACACGTTGCCAATGCTGGCCGAATCGTCGGCCAACTATCCCCAGTTTGCTGGTCCCAATCGCGATGGCAGAGTGGTCGGCGTTCGACTCGCACGTGATTGGCAGTCTCAGCCGCCGGAACTTCTCTGGCGTCAGCCCATCGGCACCGCCTGGTCTGGTTTTGCGGTCGTCGGCCAGCATGCGGTCACAATGGAACAGCGGGGCGCCAACGAAGTGGTTGCCTGTTATCACCTGTTGACGGGCGATTTGCTTTGGACCCATGCCGACGAAGCGCACTTTGAGTCGGTTATTGCCGGCGACGGGCCCCGCTCGATCCCCACGATCGACAATGGCCGAGTGTTTGCCCTGGGATCCAGCGGCATACTCAATTGTCTCGAATTGGCCTCTGGCAACGTTGTTTGGACGAAGAACATCATCGCAGAAAACCAGTCGTCTGTCCCCGGTTGGGGAGTCAGTTGCTCGCCGCTGGTGACCGAGGGCAAAGTGATCGTCAGCGCGGGCGGGAAGGATGGCCGATCGCTCGTCGCTTACGACACCGAGACAGGCGAGGTGGTTTGGGCAGCCGGTGACGACAGCGCCAGTTACAGCTCGCCGCTGCTTGCTACGATCGAGGGGGTAACCCAGACGCTCATTTTCAATGGCCCGGGCGTGAAGTCGCACGACGTCAATTCAGGCGAAGTGCTGTGGGGATACGACTGGCCGGGAGGCCATCCGCATATTGCCATGCCGGTTGTGGCCGACGAGAGCCGGGTGCTGATTTCCAGCGGCTATGGCACAGGAAGCGAACTGGTGCAAGTCGACCAGGACGAGCCTGGCAGCTGGTCGGCCACGCAGATCTGGCAGTCGAAGCGGTTGAAATCGAAATTTGCCAACATGATCGTCCTCGCAGGCTATATCTACGGGTTGGACGATGGCATCTTTACATGCCTCGATCTGGCCACGGGCGAGCGCGTTTGGAAAAGCGGCCGCTATGGCCATGGGCAGATGATCTTGGCCAGCGATTTGTTGCTCGTCATGGCCGAGAGCGGCGAGGCGGTGCTGTTGGAGCCCTCGCCGGAAGAAGCCCGCGAGCTCACGCGCTTTGCCGCCCTCGACGGTAAGACCTGGAATCCGCCCGCGCTTGCCGGCGAGTATCTGCTGGTTCGCAACGACAAAGAAGCCGCCTGCTACCGGTTACCGCTGGCCCGGCCGTGAGCGACGGCGCGTTACCCAGCAGAAATAACCGGCCGTGGCGAGCAGGGCGGTCGATGGTTCGGGAACCGTCGGCAAACTGGCAACGATCAGCACCGGCTGAATCTGCACATAGCGGCCCGAGGCGTCGGTCTTGACGCTGGGGCGGGACAGGATTGTTGCCGCCTGCGACGCGGTTAGCGCCGTTGAGCCGTTGAGCGATCCATTCATCAAGTTCGGCGGGCCCGAGGTGACGTGCGCCAGATTGAGATTATGGGCCAATTCGTGCGCTATCAGCTCGGCGCCGTTGACGCCTGCCGCCGAGATTGATTCGACGACAAAGTCGTTGCCCGGCTGATAACCGCAACCAACGATGGCCGGATTAGTCGTCCCGCACCAGTCGAGCGTATCGACAAAATAAGCGTGGTGGATCGACGACGAGTTGTATTGGCCAAACAGCGAGTAGAGCTTGGTCGAATTGTTGATATTCAACAGCGTGGCGTCGACGTGCGTGATGGTCGGCAGGTAGCGAACGTCGATTGGACTGGCGCCGAACGACGTCTGGCTGAAGATGGCATCCAGCTCGGCTTCTTTGAGCGACACAAAAGCAGCCCAAGAACTGGCTGTGCCTAAGATGACGCTGGCCAGCGCAAATGCCGACGCGAGTCGCGCCGCTCGCCGAACAATAGACGCAGCACCCGCGCTCGTGCGCCCTGCGCGCAGCGGATGAGAAGAACCAGGTTGTGTAATCGCCATTAGGTCTCACCTCTTGCGCGCTGGACGGCGCGTCTGTTCCGAAAAGAAAAGCCCTGATTCCAGACTAATCAACGACTACGAGATTGGCAAATAATCGAATTTTGGCGAAGAAACAGACGCTCTGTGGCTAAGCACAGAACGAAAATGCCTAGCACTGAGCAAAGCCTTCGTATCAAGATTGTGAGCCGTAGGCGCTAGCCTCGGTTGCCTCGATTTCAAGGCTGCCCCAGCTCTACCCGACGCTAGCGCGTTCGGCTCATTAGGCTCTGCGACTGGCCCTAGAACTGCGAAAAACCCTCGTCGAGCATCTCGGGCGCGAGTTGTTCGAAGCCCCCGTCGGCGGCATCGACTGGCGGCGTTCGCTCGGCGCGTCGCCCCCATGGGTCTTCCGAGTTTCGACGGGCGTCGACTCGAATCCAGCGTTCGTTGGACACTTCGACGTGGCGAGCCAGTTCGGCCGACAACTCGGCGATGTTCAGCGGTGCTGCGCTTCTGACAGTTTGCAGACGGTCGGGCAGCGTTGCCACGGCGATGGCGGCATCGATCAGTTGCTCTCGCGCGACTGAAGTCGGGCTCGACGCTATGCGATATCGCTGGACCACCGGCGGCAGGGGTAGGGGGTGGGTGCCAAACGTGGCTTCCCAGACGGCTTCGTCGTTGTTGTCGACATCGCCGTCGTCGGTCCCATCGCCGTCGGGACGCAGCGCCCCGCCGATTCTTCCGAACCCGCGTTGCCAGGCCAGAAAATCAAAACCATCGGTATCGGCATCGCCATCGAAATCGCCGCGCAACATCCCGCCGGGCGGCTGCACTTCGAACGCCCCGATGTCGATCCGACCTGCTACGCGACCATAGGGCGCGCCGCGCTGATCGAACTCGGGCACGCCCCGCATCCCCTGAACCAAACTTGGATCGCCGGCATCGATCGCCGGGCTACCGGGCAGTAGCGCGTGGGTCTTAGTCGGCCCGCCGTTGTCGGCCAGTGGGCCTAGTAGGGGATTGATACGCTTCGACGCGGTAGAGCCCCCAATAAGATTGCCATTGGCATCGGGCGAGCCGACAGGGGCTGGAGTTAAACCCGTGCCGAGATTAGTGCCGATAAGGCTATGTCTGACGTCAAGCACACTTCCGAGATAACCGGTCAAGTCAGTGCCAACGCCAGTGGGATCCTCATTCTCCGCAATGATGCTGTGAACAACTTCAAGTTTACCTGTTGCTAAAAAAATCCCTCCACCACTACCAGGTGCATCTTCAAGCGTGCCTGATGAGTTATCGGTAACGGTACTATAGTGTAATCGCATAGTACTTCTGTTGTCGAAATCTAAATTTACAAATATGCCTCCACCTCTATTAGCTTCATTGCCAGAAATTGTGTTGTTAATGAAAAACACAAGCGCCTTCCTGACAATGCCAACATAGACTCCCCCGCCATCATGACCTGCTGTGTTATTGACAATAGCGGTGCTAATCACGCTAGGGTAAATGGGAAATGGCGTATCATAACCAACCACGACATATATGCCCCCTCCTTCAAAACCAGCATGATTATCTTCAATCACGCAGTCAGTTACAAATGATATAGAAGCCATCACTACGCCACCCCCGTCTTTACTTGCGTAGTTATCTGTGATGACACTGTGCTGAAGATTCAAGTTTAGAGAGACTATGCCTCCCCCATCTTCTTCCAAGGCTTTGTTGCCGATGATTGAGCAATCCACAACTGTAGAAGATTGCACTGCTCTTATTCCTCCACCAGTTCCTGCGGTGTTATAGGAAACCGAACTCCCAGTTATTGTTGCTACTCGGGAGTTTACGCCTCCTCCATTACTGGCAGTATTTCCTTGAATCGTGCTGTTCTCGATCGAAGCATAAACAGTGAATAGTCCGCCACCATCACGTATAGACGAATTGTCTAGCAGTTGGCTATTCGTCATTTCAATCGTCGTCGCATACAACCCACCACCATCTGCACCAGCTTGGTTTCTTTCAAATACACTGTCGCTGATTACGGCGAGTCCGTTGGTCTTGAGTCCTCCTCCACTGCCCTTTGAAATGTTGTCGTGAATTTCACTACCAAAGACATAATTCGTCCCTCCACCGACAATACCGCCGCCATCATCGCCTGCCTCGTTATTGAAGATTTCGCAATTCT
>JAGQOW010000095.1 GCA_020427155.1 Planctomycetales bacterium
CTGGGGTTGCCGCGATACCTCGATTGCTAATCGCTTACGGGCTCGGGCAATACGGCCAATTCTATTGCCACGGCGGTCTCCGGAAGGGCGTGCGATTCAATGACTCGCATGCTGCGCCATTTGCCGCCAAGGAAGCGAATAAGGAAGATGACTCCCATTGCGCAGATCCAGGCAGTCACGGCCATCCAGCAGCCGTAGATGTTCAATTGCAGGACCTCGATGGTCAGCCAGCTGAGCGTGGCTAGCAGAATGCCCATTAGCACGCTCACGATCATCACAAACCGGGTATCGCCTGCGCCTTTGACGGCTGAAACAAAGACCATAAACGTTGCGTCCATCAAGTTGTAGGCTGCCACGATACATAGCAAATTGGAAGCCATGGTACGTAGTGCCGCCTTCTCCTCGACATCAGCATGGTTGCCATTGAGAAACGGATCGAGAAACAGATCGGGAGTGAATACGTACAATACCGAGATGAAACCGATATAAGCACAGGCGATGTGCAGCGAAGTCCAGGTGGCTCGTGCGGCAAGGTCGTCGCGGTTCTCGCCCAGGTGTTGGCCGACCAAGACTTGAACAGCCATGCTCAGCCCCCAGATTGGCATGAAAGCCACCGAGGCGACGCTAAAGGCCAGCGTCGTCGCGGCCGATTCCATTTGCCCCGTCCGACCCATCAGAACGATAAAGACCGTGAATCCCAGCACGTCGAGTAGCACTTGCAGCCCACTAGGTCCGCCAAAATAGACCAGTCGGCCAAACAACTCTCGATCGGGCTTAGCGCCTGCCAGCGTGAAGTAATTCACGCGGTTCTCGCGACGCATGACAAGCACAAAATAGATGATCGCTTTTAGCCACAGGGCCGCGACGGTAGCCCAGCCAGCCCCGGCGATGCCCATTTCAGGAAACCCGGCGTAGCCGAAGATCCAGAGAAAGTCCAAGACCAGGTTTACGGAAGTGACCGAGGCGTCGACCAGCATGACCACCCAGGTCTTGCCTCGTCCGCTATAAAAGGCAGAGAGAGCCGTCGCAACCAAGAGTGCCGGGCCGCTGTAACAGAGAACTTGAAAGTAGAGAATCTCCTGGCTCAAGACGTCAGGAGAGTGGCGAGTCCAAGAGAAGATCCAGGGTGCCAGCGGGATCGCAATCACGGCCAGGGGCGTGACCAGCAGCGCCAGCCACATTCCCTGCCAGACACTGGGCCCGATGCGTTCCGGCTGCTGGTTGCCGTGATACTGAGATACAAACGTGTTGACGTAGCCACAGATACCCATCGGCAGGCAGAAAACTGCAAACCAGATGACCGACGACGAGAAGGCTGCCGACATCGCCGTCTCGGAAAGCCAGTTAAGAAACATGCGATCGGCAAAGGTCATGACCGTCCAAGAGATGGTGGAGACCACCAACGGCACGGCCACCGTCATTACCTCGCGGCCCCCAGCAGGGCGCTTCCACCATGAACCATCGTCTGGCGCGGCGATTGCATCTGAAGAAGTCACGCGATACCGTCCTGGCATTGGGGGGAAACTGGAATTGCTATTGTAGCCGCCATAGCTCCTTGCGGGGGAAGTTCGTTGCTCCAGGACACCTCGATGCAGGCTGGGGTTCGGCGGGGCCACGCAAGCGGGCCAAGAACGTACGGTGATTCGGCCGATGGCCGACAAATCGGGGGCCAAGGGCAGCCGGGTTGGTTGAGGATTTGCTATCAAAGGCCTATCATTGGCAGCGTCCAATATCGTCGTGGGCAGTGCCTACGAGTTTGCCAATTCCTCGCTTTGCTTCCCATGTGGCCAGTTTATGCAAGCCCAGCAACAGACGCTCGATACTGCAGGTTCTCACCCACTTTCTGCCCAAGTTACCGAGTACCTGGCGGAGTTGGCCAGGAAGACCTCTGGCGATATCCGCACCGATCGGTATAGCCGCGTGCTTTACAGCACCGATGCCAGTATCTACCGCGTCGAACCCTATGCGGTGATTCTGCCTCGCAACTCAGAGGAACTCCAGGCTGCGGTCGAGTTAGCAGCCAAGCACCAGGTACCCGTGCTGCCGCGCACCGGCGGCAGCAGCCTGGCCGGTCAGGCAGTCAATCGGGCAGTCGTGCTCGATCTGACGCGCTACATGGATTCAGTTGTCGAGGTAAACGCCGAACAATGCTGGGTCCGTGTACAGCCTGGAGTAGTGCTCGATGCGCTGAACATTCACCTCAAGCCTTACGGTTTGCAGTTCGGCCCCGACCCGGCCAGTAGTAATCGGGCGGCTATGGGGGGAATTATTGCCAATAACTCGACGGGTAGTCATTCGATCACTTACGGGATGGCCGCCGACCATCTGCTGGAAACTAAGGTCATCCTTAGCGACGGCAGCGCAGCCGACTTTCGGCCCGTCGAAGACGCTCAACTCGATTCGATGCGACAACGGGGCGGGCTTGAAGGGCAGATTTACCAATCAATCTCGAAACTGGTTGCTTCCGAGCAGAATCTGGCTGCGATTCAGGCCGGTACACCACGGCATTGGCGCCGCTGTGGCGGCTACAATCTCGATCGGATGGTTGCTGGTGACTTTACGTTCAGGAGTCCTCAAGACTCGAGATTCAATCTAGCGAAACTGGTTTGTGGCTCTGAGGGCACACTGGCGGTGATGAGCGAGATCAAGGTGAATCTCGTTCCCGTTCCGACCCAGACGGCTCTGGCGATTGTTCACTTCGACGGCATTTATGAAGCACTCGCCGCGGTACCCACCATACTCGAAGTCGATCCGACTGCAGTCGAGCTACTAGACGACCTGGGCATGACTTTGTGCCGGAAGTCGAAGCAGTTTGCACCGCTATTGAACAATTTTGTTGAAGGAACGCCCAACTGTATTCTCATTACGGAGTTTTACGGTGAAAACGATTCTGAATTGCGACACAAAATCGATCGCCTTAAGAATCACCTTCGCAGTCAGGGAGTCCCTGCCGGTGCAGTGACCGAAGCTCTCACCCTGCGGCAGAAAGCCGATGTCTGGGAGGTCCGCAAGGCGGGCTTGGGCCTGCTGATGAGTCTTCGCGGCGATCATAAGCCGATCCCCTTTATCGAAGATTCGGCAGTTCCTGTCGAACATTTAGCCGACTACGTGACCAAGGTCGAGTCGTTTTGCAACGAGTTGGGCTCCAAGGTTGCTTATTACGCCCACGCCAGCGCGGGATGCATCCATATTCGCCCGCTGCTAAATACTAAATCTGCCGAGGAGATAGCCAAGCTGCCCACAATCTCCAGATTTGCGGTCGACTTGCTCCACGGCTACGACGGCGTGCTATCGAGTGAGCACGGCGACGGCCGGGCACGCAGTTGGATGAATGAGCGGTTCTTTGGACCAGAGCTCTACGGTCTTTATAAGCAAGTGAAACGCACCTTCGATCCGCACGATGTGCTCAATCCGGGCAACGTGGTTGACGGACCGGCCATCACTGAGGATCTACGGTACGGGGCCGATTACCAGGTGATGCCCATTAGAGAACATCTCGACTTTTCCAGCGACCAGGGATTTCATCGGGCTATCGAGATGTGTAACGGTGCCGGTATCTGCCGCAAAGCCACTACTGGCACCATGTGTCCCAGCTACATGGTTACAAAGGAAGAAGAGCACAGTACTCGCGGCCGGGCAAACCTGTTACGCGCTGCGCTTTCGGGCAGCTTGCCTCATGAAGCGCTTACTAGCGAGCGAATGTACGAAGCGATGGACTTATGCATCGGGTGCAAGGCATGCAAGAGCGAGTGCCCGTCGTCGGTTGACATGGGAAAAATAAAGTTCGAGTTCTTGGCTCAGTACTACGAGAAGAACCCTGTGCCGCTACGCGTGCGCATGATGGCCGACATTGCGCGGGCGAGCCGCATCGTTTCCAGACCTTTGATCGCCCCGCTTGTCAATGGTTTCCTGGCGTTGAAACCGGTCAGTATTCTGCTCGACAAACTATTCGGCTTCAGTCGCCACCGTTCGCTTCCCAAATTCACAAGCCAGCCTTTCACGACGTGGTTTAATAAGCGAGGCAAAAAGGCCGGCTCGCGCGGGAAAGTGGTGCTTTTCAATGACACGTTCAATACGTTCAACTACCCGCACGTAAGCATCGCTGCGACCGAAGTTCTGGAAGCGATTGGCTACGAAGTCGTCTTGCCGGGACACTATTGCTGTGGTCGGCCGATGATCTCGAAGGGCTTGGTAGACAAAGCCAGGGCAGCCGCAGTTGATTGTGTTGAGAAGCTTTACCCCTTCGCCGAGAAGGGAATTCCGATCGTGGGGCTCGAGCCCAGTTGCCTGCTCACGCTACGCGACGAATTGATGTGTCTTCTGCCCGACGAGCCGCGCACGCAGGCGATCGCCGACAACGCTTTTTTGTTTGAAGAATTCATCGCCAAGCTTGTCGACGAGGGGACACTCGGTCTCAAGTTCCAAACCGCGGCTCGGAAAGTGCTGCTCCACGGCCATTGCCAACAGAAGGCGCTCGTCGGCACGGAGCCCAGCAAGCGGGCGCTCGATGCCGCTGGCTGCGCGGTCGAGGAAGTTGATTCGGGGTGTTGCGGAATGGCTGGCTCGTTTGGCTACGAGTCGGAGCACTACGAACTATCAAAAGCAATGGGCGAACGACGATTGTTGCCAGCGGTTCGTGATGCAGCTGCTGATACGACAATCGTTGCGGCTGGGGTAAGTTGTCGTCAGCAGATTAAACACGGCACCGGTAGGCAGGCGCTGCATCCTGCGGAAGTTCTGCACGAAGCGTGCATTCGAAACGCGACTGATTAGCCCGGCAGTTGGTATTAATTCATCTGGTTCATCCCATTTGCGAGATCAGAGGCTTCCGAAACCTCGTCAATGGACGCTCTCCGTGGTATCATCCTGACTGCTCTTGTGAGAAGTCGCTTCGCGAGACAATCGAATAACCGTGGTGGGAGTGTTTGAATGGCGCATCGTACTTCGGACCCATTCGTCGGCGAAAATGGCAAGCCGCGTATAGTACGCGGTGTCGCAATTCAAACCTATGCTGCTCGTGCCGCTGAACTCGCTTGCATGCTGGGTTTCGAAACGATCTGGATCGATGTCGAGCATGGTCCGAGCAGCTACACTGAAGTCGAAACACTCTGCATGGCTGCAGAAGCTGCCGGTGGCGTTGCAACGGTTCGTATACCAAACAACTCACGCGAACAGATTCTTCGCGCGCTCGAGTCGGGAGCACAGATCCTCGTTGTCCCGATGATCGACGATGCCGAGCAGGCAATGCAAATCGTTCGCCACGGCATGTTCCCGCCCTTGGGACGTCGCGGCTTCAATTTCCGCAGTCGAGGCTTGCAGTACGGATTGAGTAAGTCTGGTTCTGCGCTGACCGAAGCGAACCAGCGCATCCGTCTGTTTGCCCAAATTGAATCGCTGGCAGCCGTCGACCAGGTTGAAGCGATTTGCCAGGTCGCTGGTCTGGCAGGCATTGTCGTAGGTCCTGGCGATCTTTCCGCTGACATGGGCCGACCAGGTGAATTCAACGATCCAGAGCTTATTGCCACCGTCCAATCGGTAATCCATACCGCCCGATCGTCAGGAAAGCATGCGGGGATCGTCGTGTCGCCAGGGCCGCTACTCGAAGCAGCAATCGCGGCCGGCTGCGATCTGACTTACTGCGGCAGCGATCTAGGATCACTCACCTCTTCGTGGAATCAAGTCCTGCAAACGGTTCCCTCGCAGCCTCTTAGTTGATTTCTTAGCAACTCCTATGAAAAGAATCACTCGCGACCAGGCCTGCAAGTACGCCTTTGACTGGCGGGATCAGCCGTTGCTTCACGTCGAATGTGGCGAGACTTTCGAAGTAGAAACGCTGGATGCGGGCAGCGGTTTTTTCAAGACAGCCGCCGACAAGGCGATCCCTGCCAAGCGGCCTGGCTTTGATCGCAGTCCGCCGCTATCCAACCCTATCGCAGGTCCTATCTGTGTCGAAGGTGTTCAGCCAGGCGATACACTGGTCGTGACGATCGAACAGATCGAAGTTGCCGACTATTCCTGGACCGCGATTGGCCCAGGGCGCGGGCCGCTCGGCGATTCGGTCCAATGGAATGAACTTTCAGGCGACTACACTACCCTCATCATGCGGCACGTGCCCGGGCCAAGCGGTACCACCTGCGACGGCACATTGCGATTCAACAATCGTCTTTCGTGGCCCATCACACCCTTTATTGGCACGCTTGGCGTTCAGCCGGATCGGATCGTGCCAACCAGTATTGACGGTCAAGGGCCTTGGGGTGGGAACCTCGACATTCGCGACACGGCGCCGGGCAACCAAATTCTCTTGCCTGTCTATCACGAGGGTGCGAGACTTTATTTGGGAGATGTCCATGCGAGCCAGGGTGACACCGAGTTCACCGGCACCGCTGCCGAAACTTCCGCAACGGTACGACTCTCGGTCGATCGCATCGCAGGCCAACGCCGCGCGTATCAACGTATCATCAAGCCCGATTCGATTATCTGTGTGCAGATTGCCCGTCCCATGGAGGCTGCGGTGCGAGCGGCAACGATTCAAATGATGGATTGGCTGGTTGCCGATTATGGTTTTTCGCAAAGCGACGCCTACTGTTTTGTCGGTACATGCCCGCATTTTCGGATCAATGTGTACCAAATGTGCGACATTGGCGGACTCAATTTTGTCGTTGGCGCCGAAGTGCCTAAGAGATACCTATGATTCGTTCAAAACGTACTCGCCTCTTACTGCTCCTTTCGCTGGTTTGTCTGGCATCGACGGGATCGCGGTTGTGGGCAACCGAGCGAGCGGTCGTGATTAACACACCGATGGAGCCTCCAAGTTGGGCTCTGCTCGAACGTGAATTGTTGCGCGCCAATGCCATCGCCTGCCGGGAGTTCTTCAATCGATACTTCGACGAGCGCGGTTACTTGCGCTGTGTGGAACGCTGGGGCGGGAACGATGGGCCCGACGATGCGATCGAAAACTGCTCGTTCTGGCCAGAACTTCACGCTTTGGGCGCCTCGGACGACATACTGCGCATGTTCAAGAAGGCCTGGGAAGGGCATTTGCGTCAATTTACCGAAGCGAAGACCGTCGATGTGCCGATGGCCCGCGAGGGCATGTATTACAAAGAGTTTCCCGTCATGTTCGATTGGGTTCATAACGGCGAAGGACTCTGTGTTTTCAATCGGCAAGGACTTTCCGACCCTGCCGATTTGGTGTTCCAACAGCGCGTTCGCCGCTACGCCGGTTTCTACATGAATGAAGACCCTGGTGCGCCCAACTACGACCCCGAGCACAAGATCATCCGCAGCCTGTTCAACGGCAGTCGTGGGCCTCTGCTGCGTAAGGCGACCGCGCTCGATTGGGCTGGCGATCCCATCGAGGTAGCAGATCGTTTCCTGCCTCGCCACGGTGAGAATAGCTACGAGGAGATGCTGTTTCATTTCAAAGATTACAACGACATCGTCGGCGATCATCCCCAAAACCTGGCAGCGACGACTTTGGCACTGAACGCCTTTATGCTCGCCCACGAAGAGAAATACAAGCGATGGCTGCTGGAGTATGTCGATGCCTGGCTGGATCGAACCGTGCGAAACGGTGGCGTCATTCCCACCAATATCGGCCTCAATGGAGAAATTGGCGGCGAGGCCGATGGCAAATGGTACGGTGGTGTCTACGGTTGGGCATTTACCGTCGAAGTGCCCCGGACAGGGAAGTTCGACAACCGCAATACCCACACCCTCGGCCTCAATGGATTTGGCAACGCCTTTCTGCTAACGGGCGATCATCGGTATCTCGACGTTTGGCGCGACATGATCGACGCCATTAACCAGCAGAGAAAAACGATTGACGGCATCGAGATGATTCCCACCATGTATGGCGACGATGGCTGGTACGCGTATCAGCCTCATCCGTACTCGGCGGGCAGCGAAGAAATCTACTATTGGTCTATGAATCCCGAGGATCGCGCCCGACTGAGCGATGGCGGTTGGTGGAGCTACCTGGAGGGCAAGGCGTCTGGCTTTGCCGAGCAGGCGCTGCGAGCCGACCTGGCATCCATTCGCCAGAAGAGCGAGGGGATGCGAAGCGATCCGACCACGCCTGATACACGTTTGGCCGATGACCCTTTGCCCTATAATCCGGCTGCGGTGGTGGCGTTGATTCGTCTGATGCTGGGAGGATTACCGCCGAGTGCTCAAGGCGGTCCTCTGCATTGTCGTTTGCGCTACTTTGACCCTGTGGCCCGTAGAGCCGGCGTTCCCCCGGATGTCGCAGCTCTGGTGACAGGGATTGAGGCAAATGAAACAACCGTCGTTTTGGTCAATATAAACCAGTCGCACTCGCGCGAAGTCCTTGTGCAGATGGGAGCTTACGGCGAGCACCGGTGTGAGCGCTTGTCACTCGATAACGATCATGTTGAAATAGGCGGTTCAGTATTTCACGTCCAATTGGCGCCCGGCTGTGGAGCAGAACTGGTGCTCGAAACCAAGCGCTACGCAAACGATCCGACCCTTGCCTTCCCTTGGGATCGAAGAGATTAAGCAGCAAGTGCCCTATTAACTGTTTCCCTTTGCATTATCCTTGCCCCCTTGGAGTCCGCATGGTTCGATCGATGTTGACCTTGTGTTTCGCTGCTTATCTCTGTTTCTCATGGGGTAACAATACCAGAAGTCATGCCGAAGGCGCGGCAGAGAGAAGTCTGTGGGTTTTTGTCGCTGGCGATGGTATACATGTTTACGATTTCGATCTGAAAACCGGTGTACTGAAACAACAGGGCGACGCTCAAGACGCCAAGCCTTCGTTTCTTGCCATTCATCCCAACGGCCGGTTCCTTTACGGAGCAGGGAAGGACATTAGTGCTTTTTCCATTGACGGACATAGTGGAAAACTCAGCTTTCTCAACGCTGTTGCTTACGACAAACATGGACTTTGCCATCTCTATGTGGACAAGACCGGCGCTAATGTGCTCGCTGCCGGCTACGGAGCGGGAACAGTCGTCGTACAACGAATCGTTGAAGACGGGCGACTGGGCGAGCAATCGGCGTTGGTAAAACATGAGGGTTCAAGCGTGAATGCGAGCCGACAAAGCGCGCCGCATGCTCATTCAGTAAACCTCGATGCGGATAACAACTTTGCGTTCGCCGCCGATTTGGGAGTCGACAAGGTCCTCATCTATCGCTTCGATGCGGCCCAGGGAACGCTTGAGCCTGCCGAGCACCCTGCCGCGACGCTCGCACCCGGCGCCGGTCCGCGGCACTTTACCTTTCATCCCAATGGCCGCCTTGCCTATGTGATTAACGAGCTTGACTCGACCATAACCTCCTTTCGGTACGACCCCACGAAGGGAAGCCTTGTAGAAATCGAAACCGTGACAACGCTTCCGAAAGGTTTTGAGGGAGAGAACTACACCGCGGAAGTAGTTGTGCATCCTGGAGGCCGTTTTCTGTACGGCTCTAATCGCGGGCACAATAGTATTGCCGTCTACTCGATCGACGTGTCGAATGGGAAACTGACAATGATTGAGCAAACGCCCACGGGCGGCGTTTGGCCGCGCAACTTTTGCGTCGATCCGACCGGCCAATACCTATTGGCGGCAAATCAAAAGTCGGACAGCGTCCATGTCTTTCGCATCGACCAGCAGACCGGAAGACTTGAGCGCACTGACCACTCGATCGAAGTGCCAGCGCCCAGCTGCATTCGTTTTTTGAGAAAGCCGTAGCAGGAGCAGCTAGCGCAAGAAGTAGCGGCGCACCAAATGTTCAGGCGGCGGACCGCTTAGCTTGCTCACTGAGACGCCCAGGGTGAGTGACACGACCAGTCCCCAAAAATTCGGGTCGAGGCCAAAAATTGCAATCGGTGTTTGGCCGAACATCGTGGGGACGAACAGCCCGGTGGTCGTGAGGAAACCGCCTACCATCGCAGTGATTGCGCCTAGTCGCGTCATGCCTTTCCAGTAGATGCCTAGGAGAGTTGGAAACAAGAATGAGGCGGCCAGGCCCCCTGCTCCGAAAACGATGAGCTTCTGCAGAAAATCGGGAGGGCGCATCGCAGCAAAGGTGATCAGGATGCCTGCCACGGCGGTGGTCGAGTAGCTGATCATCTTCACGCGCCGCTGACTGACGTCAGGATTAATCGAACGTTGATAAATGTCGCGCACGGCGCACGAACTGATCAGCAGCAACATGCTGTCGACGGTTGACATTACGGCCGCAAAAGGTGCAGCGATAAAAATGGCTCCGAGAATCTGATACGAGATCCCCATGTCGGAAACCAGCCGCGTAGCGACCAGCACGATGGCACGGTCGGAGTCTTCTGGAGTCAGGATCGGCAAGACGGCTCGGGCGGCCATGATAATAGCGATGATCGGCAAGTAAATCATGCCGAAGTACACGGTGACGGTCATGATCGCCCGATTCAGCGTCTTGCTATCTTTGAACGCGATCAATCGCACCATGGTGCTCGGCTGCGCCATGCCGGTGATGGCCCAAAAGACAAAAAACGAGAGCACCATCCCCAGCGTGTGAAAGGGCCTTCCTGTATTGGTTCGACCGGGTCCAAACAAGAGCTCGTGACCGTGGAGCATCACATAGCGATATTCCTGGGTACCTTCGGGAAACCAGATGACTCCGGTCGCGCCCCGACTGATACTCTCTCCATTCACGATTTCGGTATAGTCGTTCTTATACGGAAAGGACACTTCTAAGATATCGCTCAAATCGGCGTGTGACTCAATTGCCTGTTTCACATCATTGCCGGTCGAGATCGAGTTGCCATAGCCATCGGTGGCCATAGTGATTTCCACGAAAGGCTCCGGCCGATTGGGTTGCCAGGCAATGCTGAGGGGTGCGTTGGGTTGCTCCGCTCGCCGATAGACCACGCCTGCTGGCATGGGGGTCCCGACCGCGCTGAAAGCTAGATCATTGAACGTACCCTTCGCATGATCTGGCCCCGGGACCGAGGTGACGGCTATGGGTACTCGCTGGCTAAGCTCTTTCGTCGCGTTCTCCAAACCACCTGTCTTGGCCATCACGATCGGAATCAGGACCAACACGCCTGCCCCCATTACGATGCCTTGCATCACATCGGTCCATACCACCGCGCGAAATCCGCCGTAGGAAGTATAAAAGACCACCACGACGGCAAAGAGGATCAGACTGATTTCGTAGGCCCGCGCAAAGTGGAAATTAAAGGTGTCTTCGATAATCAGAGCGCCGAGTTTGAACTGGGCTACCAGGAAACAGACCGTGAAGAAAACGATGGTCAGACTCGAAATGATGCCGATCGCGGGAGACTCAAACCGGTCGCGCAACACGTCAGGGATGGTGATCGCACCCGACTTACGAGCTACCTGATTCAATCGTTTGCCCATGATTCCCATCGTGCATAGCGGGACGATCATATAGCTGGCAATCCACAAGGCGAGAATCCAACCATAGCTGTAAATCAGAGACGGATAACCGCCAAAGCTGCCGCCCGAAGCGCTGGTAGCTGCAAACGTAAAAGCGAGTGACCAGGTTCCCAGACCGCGGCTGCCGAGAAAGTACTCCGAAAGGAACGACTTCTTCGACAGCAACTGGTGCGACAATCCGGCCAGCACAAACACGCCGACAATGTAGAGCAGAAAGACAACCATCGTTGTGATGCTTGTTTCAGTCATCTCGGGAACCTCCCGCGACTGTCGTTGGCATCTCTTCCAGGTCGTCTCCCAAAGGGTCTTCTTTGAAAACGAACAAACAGAACCCAAACGTGGCGACGAGACATGCGATCCAGGGGAAGATGATCCCGTAGAACACCCAGTCGGGAATGCCGAGCCCCAGAGGGGTCGACAGCGTGGCAGGATCGCGGTCGAACCTTTCTAACGGCCCCAGCCAGGAGCTGACTGCCGGTCCAGTCGCCGACGGGTCGGAGGGATGGGATAAGTAACCGAAGAGATAACAAAAGCTGCACGTGTAGACGAACGCCGCAGCCCAGATCAGAAAAATGAGCTTAGCTTCTCGCAGCGTGTTGCGGAAAACTGGGTCGTCTGTCTCTGGGAAACTGCCGGCAAGAGCATCACCGTCCATATAATCGGCGTTTTTCTTGGGCATAGTATGCTCCACGGCAATCGAGTTGCCATCCGAAGAGGGGAAATGGCCATTGTCGACAGAGAGGATTCGATCGAAGTCAGTTATGATGGTACGATGTTTCCACGCGAATGTAAATCATCGCCAACCTAGCCCGTCGTACCGATGTTAGCGATTTCTCAAAGAGGTGATGCCGATGAAGCCGATCCAACTTTCAATACCTTGTGACAACCTCACGGCCAAGGGTTCACGTCGGAGTTTCTTGCGCAGTGTTTCTGTCGGAGCAGGTGGTCTGGCCCTGCTTCCGCTCGGTCGATTTGCAGACGCCGCTCAAGAGGCCAAACGGCCCAAAGTTGCTGCCGTCTTCACCGAATTCACGTACCGCTCCCATGCGCATGTCATTTTAGAGAACTTTCTCGAGAAGTATCTCTTCAACGGGCAACTTACCGATCCCGGCTGCGACGTGGTGTCGTTCTGCGCCGACCAATTGCCTGACAATGAAATGGCCCGCGACGTGGCCAAGCAGTACGGCATACCACTCTACGAGTCGATCGACGAAGCCCTTTGCCTGGGTGGCAACAAGCTGGCCGTCGACGCGGTGCTCTCGATTGGCGAACATGGCCAGTATCCCCAGAACGAGTTGGGGCAACATATGTATCCGCGCAAGCAGTTTTTCGATCAAATCGTTGAGGTGATGAGACGATCGGAGCAGTTTGTGCCTATCTTTAATGACAAGCATCTTTCCTACCGCTGGGATTGGGCAAAAGAAATGGTGGATACTGCCCGAGAACTTGGTATCCCGTTGATGGCCGGCAGTTCGGTGCCACTGGCCGAGCGTAAACCTCCGCTGGAGATTCCTCCAGGCGAAGGAATCAAAGAGGCCATCTCAATTCACGGCGGGGGCGTCGAATCGTACGACTTCCACGCGCTGGAAGTATTGCAGTCGATGGTCGAGTCGCGTCGCGGCGGAGAAACCGGTGTCAGTACCGTCGAGTTTCTCGATACCGACGCCCTGTGGAAAGCTGCCGATGACGGGCGCTGGTCAGTAGAACTCGCCCAGGCGGCACTCCGCTCCGATGGTCAGCACGTGGATGATTTGCAGAGTCTTCAAGAGAAAAGAGGTCCAGCCCACGGGGTACTCCTTGAGTACGCCGACGGTTTGAAGGGGCTTGCCCTACGGTTAGCCGAGTCTGGCACCAAGTGGCACTTCGCTTGCCGTACCAAGAGCAATACGAGTCCCGTAGCTACTAGTTTCTACGTTGGCCCTTGGGACAATCGCAAGTTGTTCTCGGCGCTTTCGCATGCAATTCAGCAGCATTTCATTCATGGTAAAGCGCCGTACCCGGTCGAACGCACGCTGCTGGTCTCGGGGATACTCGACGCCTCGATGCACTCGCGTCATCAGGGAGGCAAGCCGCTGGCGACACCTCACCTCCAGTTCGCCTATCAGCCGCAAGACTTCCGCGCCATGCGCGAAATGGGCGATTCGTGGAAGATACTGCACGAAGGGATTCCCCAACCGCCAGGCATCGACCCGCTCGGTTTTAAGCTGTAATTCGTAGTCTGGAGTCAAGGAAAAGAAAAAAGGCCCAAGGGTGGCAACCCCTGGGCCTTGGGTGAATTGATCTGAGCAGTCAAACCTGTCGATTCAAATGCGGGCCAATCAAACGTCGGCTAGTGTAGGCACTTTGAAGCCATCGCGATTGTTGTCTTTCAACAGCACAGTGGCCTCTTCTGCATGGTCGCCTACCATCGTTTCGGTACTGGGATCGAACGTGAGCCAGGGGCCGACGGTGTAGTAGTTGCCGTCTTTGGGCACTCCCACGCCTTCGCTCATGATTTCGTGCAGCTTCATGAAGTGCTCATGAGCGTCAGCATTGTCGCCAAAACTGCCTGCCTTTGCACTGAACGGAACTTCCCGGCCAAGACGATACGAGTTGTTCATCAGGTGGCCGAGGACGCAGCCGTAGTGGGCATCGTAAACATTGCCGTTGGCCATGCTAGGGTCGCCGGCGCGACAGGCGGCGATGAAGCTTCCCCAGTTGCCTCCCGGGGTGACTTTCCCCGGTGGCAGCGAAAGCTCTTCTCCCTGGTCGCTTCCCTTGGGGTAGTACACGTCGCGAATGATCTTGCCACCGTCTTCAAAGTAGTATTCGTTCTCAACCTGATGTTGGTAACCCTTGTAATTCACGTTCCGCACGTTGAAGAAGACGTACTGTCCGTTCGGGTACTCGGCAATTCCAAACATGGTGTTCGGCGTTTCGCCCTGGTCGTTCCATTGAAAACGCCCGCCCAGGGCCATGGCGCGAACCGGGTGAGTCAGGTCTTTGTCGAGCGCCCAGCGAGCTACGTCCAGCTGATGCGTGCCTTGATTGTTCAGGTCGCCGTTGCCCGACTTCCAGAACCAGTGCCAGTTATAGTGGACAAGATTCGCATGATACTGATCGAAATCTGCCGGACCTCGCCAGAGATTCCAATCGAGATTGGCGGGCGGATCGCTCGGGCTCTTCATGCCGATGCCATCTCGGGTCTTGCAACAATAGCCATAAGAAATCTTCAGCTTGCCAAACTTGCCGGCGTCGATCGCCTCGTGCAATCCGGCGATACTGGCGTCGCTCCGACGCTGGGTACCGTGTTGCACCACCACGCCATACTTCTCTTGAGCGGCAACTGCGATACGGCCTTCGGCGACGTCGTGGCTCATCGGCTTTTCGACATATACGTGCTTGCCTGCTTGCGCCGCCCAAATGGTCATCAGTGAATGCCAGTGATTGGGCGTAGCAATCGAGACTGCGTCGAGATTTTTGTCTTCCAGCGCCTTGCGTAAATCGCTCAATCCCTTAGGGGTCATTTTACCCTCGGTCTGTTTCCCGATGTCTTTGACGGTCTTGTTCAAGACGTCTTCATCAGGGTCGATCACATACGCGATTTCGACGTTGGGTTGTTCCAGCCACCCGGCGATATGAGAGCGGCCTCGGCCATTGAGTCCCGCTACCGCGATACGGAGTCGGTCGTTGGCCCCCACGGGATTGCCAAACACACTGACGCCAGACGCAAAGAGCGAAGCGCCGGCGACAGCAGAGGAGGTCTGAAGAAAACTTCGGCGAGATAGATGCGACATGTTTGTTACCACCCAATTTTGAAGGGATTCGTATCCAGGCGAACGGGGCTCGTGAGAGAGACCGATTTTAACCGGCGAAGAGCGCCACAGGCAAGAGATTGTCGGGAAAAATCACCTTGTTCGAGTGATATTCCGCAGCATTTCTCAGGCTATTGATCGTTGTCTTCTGATGACGAGAGACTCTGCAGAAAGGCGACCAAATCAACAAATTGCTCTTTCGAGATTGTCTTTTCCAGTCCCTCGGGCATGAGGCTTCGTGGTTGGTGTTGCAGAACCTCGACCTCTGATTTTGAGATCAAAACCTCTCGGGCGTCGTCGATGGCGATTGTCAGCGCTTCGCCCGTCTCATTCAACACAATGCCGCTCATGATTCGGCCGCCGACGAGTTCGATATGCACGACGCGGTAGTCTGGAGCAACCGTGCGGCTTGGCTCGAGGAGCGATTCGATTATGCGATGCGTTGTAAGCCGTTGGGCGACGCCGGTAAGATTCGGGCCTATCTGGCCACCTTCGCTACCTGCCCGATGACATTTCGCACATTGAGTTTGTTTGCTGTCGAAGAAGAGTTTGCGACCTGCTTCGGGGTTTCCAGTCTGGTCGAGCGCAGCCATGGTGAACTGTTCGTGCGTCTCATTCGCACTCTTACGTCGGAATCTTGCCTTGAAAGCTGTATTTCGTGAGTCACGGGTGCCTACTTCGATGAGCAGTCGATTACGGCCTTTGTGTAGCGTGGCGTCGTAACGACCCTGGGCCTCCTTGGCAGCAACGAGACGTTGTCCATTGAGCCAGAGTGCCATTGGCCCATTGCCGGCCAAGGTGAGTTGTATTTCATTTTGTTCAGGCACGATCACATCGTTCCGCGCTAGCCAAGTCGTTTCCGTTTGAAATTGATCGTGATTGGGAAGCGTTACTTCGCTATTGTTGCCTTCGCCGATAGCAAGTTTCCAGGTTATCGACTCATCCGTGGGCAGAGAGGCTCGGGACAGGGAATCAAGATCGCCGCGACGGGGGAGCGGCCCTGCGACTTGCCATCGCGAAAGTACTCCGCTTTCTCCCTGAACTTCAGCAAGGGCACGATCAACATCTGCTTGAGCCTCGGCGGGGACCACAATGTTCTCGATCCATTGATGCATCAGACGGCTTGCCACTTCGTCTACTTGCATCGTCGCCAACGGCGGCATTTGCCCATTGCCGCGGCGAGAGATGCGTTGGAAAAGAACCGAACGTTGCGGATCGCCTGGCGCTACGAGCATCGCTCCCGGGATGCCAAAGTCGGCGTGCAAGGGGCGGCCGCCGACCAGTTTCATGTCGCCCAACGCCGTTTCCCATGAGAGTACTATCTGCGAATTACCTCCGCCAGCCGACACATGGCAGTGCGAACAATTGGCATGCAGATACGCGCGCGCTCGTGCTGATACGTCGGCCTGGCTATCGTAAGGGTTTGCCAATTCTGGAAGCTCGCCAAGTTTATCGGGTAGCTGATTGGCGAATACTCCCAGGTCTTCTAGTACACGGAGTTGGTTCTTGTGCTTTGTTGTCAGGAACAAGTTGCGGTTCATTTGCGCCGTG
>JAGQOW010000096.1 GCA_020427155.1 Planctomycetales bacterium
TGTGTGATTCTCGACCATACGGACGCTGCTCTCGGTCGGGTAGCGTGCAAACGCTGCCGCATCGACCCGATGCACATCATCGGCCGAGACATAGCCGAGATAACCTTCGCCACTGTGCACCAGCAGGTGGCCGCCTTCCTCGCGCAGCAGATAAAGCGGCTCGCCAAGCAGGCAGTCGGTTACTACGCTACGAGGCTCACTCGGCCGGCTGTAGCTCAGCGCGTGGGTCGTTTTCACAAACCCATAGGCTTTGCTGCCGAGACTTTCGTCGGGCAATGTCTTCAGCTTCTCGTCCAGGACTTCAAAACCCAACACGTTGAGCAACCCCACGAGCCCTACGCGCGTTTCCTCAAATTCAATGTGGCCGCTCAGCTCTACCTGGCCGGCCTGGTTGGCTTCCGCTGAAACGTCAAAGGCAAACAGACGCGTGTCGTTGGCCAGATTGACTCGATAAAGCTCAATATACTGCGTCAGCCGATCGGCTCGGCCGACCAGATCAGGCTCGATCTGCTGGGCAAGTTTGGCTAGCGGATCGCTCCGCTGAGGCGGCGGAACCACCCGCGGCTTGGCGTCAGCGCAAACAGACGAGCACAGCAGCAACAGGACGGCACCTAGGATTCGGAGCACGCGATTAGTCTCCTCCGCCAAGCTAGCGGGAGTTGTAAAATGGACCAAAGAATCGAGTTGAAAAGCAAAGCCGCCGTTCAGCCAAGCAACCAAACAATTGAGGCCTCCATCTTGACCTGCACAAGCGTCTTGGGCAAGCAGGCAGCCGTAGGAGTATCAGCTTGTGGTTGCAGGCAATTCAGGTAATCTCTTGTATGGTCAATGAAAAACTAGCGGCGGAGCGATTGACATTGGCCTGCTATGAAAACCTATTCCATCCGCTACGAAGTTTTCATTGTCACAAGCAGGCCACGCAGCCTACAAACCGATAGAACTCAGCTGCAATGGAGTGCCAGTGCCAAATTGGGTAACCGTTGGCCAAGCTCCGCTGTTTGTTGAGGGTCGAAAAAGCTCCGTAAGTCGTTACACTGTAGAGACAAGCGCCCGTAGCTCAGCTGGATAGAGCAACGGACTTCTAATCCGTAGGTCGGAGGTTCGAATCCTCCCGGGCGTGCTTTCAGGAGTTTGGCGCAGCGCTGGCGACAGGGCGGCGTTGGAAGAGCCCTGATTTCAGGCGGTCTATTGCGCGTTCTCGGGCTTCATAGATTAGGCCGAACAGCATCGGGACCAGGAACAGCGTGAACACGGTCGAGACCAGCAATCCCGAGAGCACGACAATACCCAAGCCGCGATAAAGCTCGCTGCCGGCTCCTGGAGAAAACACCAGCGGCGACATGCCCAGCACGGTGGTGAGAGTGGTCATGAAGATGGGGCGAACCCGGCTGCGTACACTTTCGGCAATGGCTTTGTCCAAGCGAACTTGCTGATCGCGAATCAAGTGGAGCGCAAAGTCGACGATCAAGATGGCGTTGTTGACGACGGTGCCAATGAGAATGACGAAACCCAACATCGTCAGTACATCGAGCCGTTGCGGCACGACGAGATTCAAAAGCCGCAATCCCACGAATCCGCCTACCGAGGCCAGCGGGACGCTGATCATGATGACCAGAGGATAAAAAAACGACTCGTAGAGTGCGGCAATCAGCAGGTAGGTAATCACCAAGGCCAATAAGAGGCTGCCCGACATGGCGGCCCGCATTTGAGCCAGGTCGTCTGCCGTGCCAGCTAGGGTAAATTGGTACAAACCGCCGAGATCGCCCCGTTCGCGAATCGGATCCAAAATCGTTTGATCAATTCGGGTGGTAGCGTCTTCCAAAGCGATGCCCGGACCGGGGCGCACTCGAATAGTGATGGCCCGTTGTCGGTCGATGCGAACGATTTCTTCGGGGCCGGCGGTCTCGGTGACGTCGGCGATGTCCGCCAGTCGCACGAGATCGCCAGAAGGAGTGACCAGTGGAAGCTGCTCGACGTTTTGAGTGCGCTCGCTGAAACGATCCTGCCCGTAGATCACCAAATCGATTTCCTTGCCGTGATGCCAATACTTGCCTGAGTAAGCACCGTCGACCAGGGCATTGACAATGTAGCCCAAGTCGGCTGTGTTGATGCCGCGCTGCGCCGCTTTTTCAATGTTGCGTACCACGTGGACTTCAGGACTTCCCAAATCGAGACTCGGAACCGGCTGCACGGCTGTGCCGGTTGATTCCTGGGGATATGCTTCGGAGACGCGAAGCATCACTTCTTTGCCAAGCTCAATCAATTGGTTCAAGTCGGGGCCCGAGACTTCAATATCTATCGTCCGCCCGCCAGAGAGCCCGCGCTCGAACAAGCTCGATTGATTGACAAACGCGCGTACTCCAGGCAGGCCGCTGGTTGCCCGAGAGACGACGGAAACCAGCTCAGTGGCGCGCAGCGGGTCGACCGCCCTGGCGCCAAGAAACATTCCGCTGGTGCGGATAATCAGAAACACTGACTCAATCGCCGGGCCGTCGAGCGCCGCTTCTTCGGGACTTCCTGGTTTGACTTCCCAATAGGGCCGCAAGCGGTTCTCGACGCGGTAGGCCAAATCGGTCAGTTGGTCGAGATTGTAACCTGGCGGTGGCTGCAGCATTGCAAAGACGAGGTTCTTGTTTCCCTCGGGCAGGTATTCCGCGCTTGGGATAATGGCCCAACTCAGCCCGATAGGAAAGACTATTGCCATCGTCGCCAACGCCAGCCTACGGAATCTCAGCGCCAGGAGCGAGAACAAGACGCACCCAAGCGCGCATACTGCCAGGACGAGGTAATCGAGCTTGGGGTACCACCAAGGCCATCGTTCGAGGACTCCCCAGGACTTGGGAACCAACATGAAGACCCCCAAGCTGAACAAGAGTATCGACAGTACGGTCTCGAATCGCGAGATTTGGCCGCGCACGAGCCTTTCGCTCGTATGGGCGATGCGATCGACGATCGTATTGCCCAGACGCGCGGCACGTCCCTTGCTACTGCGTAGAGAGGGGTTGGCATCCAGTGCATTGCGATCACGCGCCAGCAGTCGGCTGGCGGCAGTTGGGATGACGGTCAGCGAGACCAGCAGGCTAAGACACACCCCCACGGAGATTGCGATGGCAATGTCTCGGAATAGCTGACCAGCCGCCTCTTCGATGAAAACGACGGGTAAAAAGACGGCGACGGTGGTGAGCGTGCTGGCAAGAATCGCTCCCCAGACTTCGGCGGCTCCTCGACTGGCAGCCTGGCGAGGAGCTTCGCCGCGTTGGTAGTGCGAAAAGATGTTCTCTAGCACTACCACGGCCGCGTCGACCACCATACCGACGGCAAAAGACATGCCAGCCAGGCTGACAACGTTGATGCTGCGGCCCAACAGCCAGACGACCATGAAAGTGCCGATCACACTGATTGGAATCGAGAGTGCCACGATCATGGTCGAGCGAAAATGGCGCAGAAAAACCAGCAGTACAAAAACCGTCAGTGCGCCGCCAATGACGATGTTTCTCTCCACCAATTCAGTTGCCGACTCGATATAAACGGTTTCGTCGTAACTCTGAAACAAATGGAGCTTGTTTGCAGCAAGGATTCCCTGGTTGAGCTTGTCGACTTTGCCTTTGACACCGGCCATCACGGTCAGCACGTTGGCCCCTTGCTCTCTCGCGACCCCGATCGAAAGCATGCGAACGCCGCGTTGGTGCCCGACGCCTGTTGACTTCGAGTGATCCAATCGCACCGAGGCAACATCGCGGACATATACCGGCGCACCATCCCGATAGGCAAGCACCACGCTGGCAACTTGTTCTGGTGCGTCGAACCGCCCGAGTGTGCGGATGACATTCCGCCGCTTGCCTTCCCAAATGTCTCCTCCCGAGACATTGGTATTCTCGGCCGAGAGGGCGCTCCGGACATCGAGAATCGACAAATGTCGCGCTGCCAGTCGCACGGGATCGACAATCACCCGCATCTCCAGGTCGCTGCCGCCGTACACATCGGCGTCGGCCACCCCGGGTACACGTTCGATTTCCGCGGAGATCACGTCCTGGGCGAATATCTTTAGATCCATCGGATCGCGGTTGCCTAGCACAAGCTCTTCAACGAGGGGTTGCTTTTGTGCTAATTCGTAAATCGCGACGATATCAATCTCATCACCTGCCAGAATAGGTGCAAATGCTTCACGCAATTCCGGATGCTTCGTCAGAAATGACTCGATCTCGTCTCGCTCCGGTGCTGCAGGCATCAGGCTAAACCAGGCGATGCGCGAGCTGTTGGCGCCGACACTTCGAATCGTAGGTTTGTCGGCATCCTCGGGGTACTGCCGAACCTGGTCCAATCGATTGCCTACTTTCAACAGAGTAGCGCTCATGTCGGTGCCAACCTGGAATTCCATTTCGATTTGACCGCGGCTGTCGGAGCAAGTGGCACGAAAGTCGATCATGCCGGCGATGTCTTGCAACTGCTCCTCTTGAGCTGTGACAATCTCCTTTTCGACTTCCGCGGGGCTGGCGCCTGCCCAGTTCGTCTGGACGCTGATGACAGGCCTGGTCACCTCGGGAGTGAGCTGCACTGGAATTCGCCAGAGCGCCAAGAGACCGAAAATCCAGACCAGGATGACCCCGACGGCCACCTTGACCGGGTTGCGGATGCAATAGTCGAAAACGTGCGAACTACGGTTTGGCATCTTTGCTGGGCGAGCGCTGAAGGCTCGTTCTGAGTCAGCCTCCACTGTTAACGGCAGGTGGCTGGGCGTCGGCTGGAGCGATAGCTTTCGATTCGTTGTCAATGATCACGACCTTTTGAAAAGGTCGCAATCGTTCCACCCCTTCGGTTACAAGTCGATCTCCTGCCTGCAGATCTCCCTCGACCTCGACCAGATTCCCTTGGCTCATGCCGTTGCGCACTGTGACGGCTCGCACTCGATTGTCGGGCTCGACGACAAATACAACCGGCTGCCCACTCGACCGATCGATCGAATCCTTGGCGACCAGCAAAGCCTCGCGCGGCTGGCCATGAAACGCAATACGGGCCAACATGCCTTCTTTTAGCAGCGGTTGCCCGTCGACGATTTTGTTTGCCACGCGCACGACGACAGGAAAACTGCGACTTCCCTGTTGCCAGTTCGATTTAGGAACGATGGAACGTATCTCGCCATCGAAAGGCTTTGCGCCGATCGCATCGACATAGACCTCCGTATGCTGACCGACGCGAATATCTTGGATAGCGTCTTCCTCGACTTGCACGCGAATCTCGACTTGATCAAGTCGGACTAACGTCACCACGGCACCTCCTTCGTCGACCCATTGGCCCAGGTCGGTATGCCGTTCGGTTACAAAACCGTCGAAAGGAGCCTCAATCAAACTCTGAGCAAGCTCATCTTCCAGTTGGTCGACAATATACTTTTGCGCATCACGGGCAGCGCGAGCCGCTTCGATGTCCTCCGCACGAAATCCAGAGATCATCAACTGGTACTCCGCCTCGGCCTCGGCAAGTGCCTGAGCTGCCTGCTCTGCCTCGTAAACGCTCTGGTCGAGTTCTTCGATGCTGATTGCTTCCTGCTGGCGGCTTTGGGCTGCACGCTCTGCGCGCTTGGTAGAATACTGGCTAAGCGCTTGGGCGGCCTTGACGCGAGCTTGCGATTGTAGAACCTCCTCGGGCCGATTCCCGGTCTCCATGCGTCTTACTTCCTGCTCTCGTTGGCGTAGTAACGCTTGGGCCTCTTCAATTCGGATCGAAACCGTAACCTCGCGCAGTTGAGCAAGCTTCTCGCCCTGTCGCACGAATTGCCCGTCACGAATTGGCATCTCGACGACCAGTCCGGCCGAAGATGATGCGACCAGACTCGCATCAACAGGCATGACTGTGCCAATCGTCTGGATCATCGAGGCGACGCTTCCCATCCTAGCGGGGGCAACCATCACGGTTGCCGGGGGGATTTCGCCACTTTCGCTGACGGGCTTCTGGCAGCCACCGACGAATAACGAAAGCAGTAGGGCAGCAGCAAACCAAGGCCTGCCAGGCGTGGAGGAAGATCTGGGCCGCATCGACAGGTTCACCAATGAAGCAGAGAGGAATCGAAGGAGGGACTCGCGCGGCGGGATTCTCACTACCGACCGTCGTTAGCCAGCGGTCGCACGATCCGTCCATTGTAACTTGGCAACTCTCCGGTTACCAATCCAGACGGCCGAAGGTAGCAGCTACTTGGCGACGGCAGGGGCTACTTGCCGACGACCAGGCTTTTAAGCAGCGCCAATCCGCCGAAATCACCACAATTGCTTCGAGGCAATGCGGGCTCCCTCGGCCAGATTGGCAAACTTTGCCCAAACAATGCTGGGGTGGATTTCTTGCTCGATCGCTGCGAATGATGCAAACCCGCAGTCGCTACCGCCGATTACGTTCTCTCGGCCCACGAGCTTTGCAAAGCGGAGTAATCTCTGAGCGACCAGTTCGGGATGCTCGACCAAGGGAGTCGAGTGCGAAATGACTCCAGGCACAATGAGCTTTCCCTCGGGGACTATCACGTCTTCCCAGACCTTCCACTCATGCTCATGCCGAGGATTGCCGGCTTCGAACAAGTAGGCCCCGGCATCGACTTCGAGCATGATATCGACGATATCTGCCAAATTCATTTCGTGGACGCGCGGACCGATATTGATGCCGTAACAGGTGTGGAATCGCACGCGGTCGATCGGCAACCCCTTGAGGGCGTGATTCAACGCCGCGACGCGCAGTCGAGCCCAGTCGCGGCACTCGGCGACCGAGAGAGTGGGCTGCGAAATATAGTAAGTGAGTAGACGCGGATCGTCGATTTGCAGAATCAAGCCGGCATCCACAATCGCCTGGTACTCGTGGTGCATCGCATCGGCGATCGCATAGAGATAGGCTTCGTCCGACTCGTAAAACTCATTGGCCTGTTGACCTTCGACGTCGGAAGGGGAGACGGCTGTCATAAACGTCTCGGCGACGCCGTGCTTATCAGCCGCTGCTTTAACGTTGGCGATTTCTCGTTGTAAAATAGCATGGCCGACGTATTCAACAGGCCCAGTACAAGAGAGCTTCACCGCCTTGGCGACCAGCCCTTCGCGCGCTTTGCGATGCGCTTCATAAAACTCGGGAAAAGCGATAGTCTCGCGGGAATCGACCCAAAGGTCTTCACTTCGCGACTCGCAAGGCGAGAACCCCGTAAGACGTTCGGTGATGTAAGTGAGAAAACTCGACTTGCCCTGCTCGCCGTCGCATACGATATCGATGCCAGCTTTCACCTGTCCGGCGACGATGTCGTCGACCGCCTGTCGGGTCGACGCGGCAAATTGCTCGGCGTCGTATGGTTCGCCGCGCTCTTTTGCAAACAGCAGTTCCAACTGGCTGCGCGGTCGTGCCAGGCTGCCGACGTGGGTGGTAAGAATGCGATCGGTGCTACGTAGCATGACAGTCTGCCAACTTTCAGTGAACGTTTTTTCGTCTGAGATGAAAGATAACACCTGCGACTAAAAAGGCCGATACGAGAGCCAGCGCCAGGTGTCGCACGTAAATCGTAGTTCCTGGGATCTGTGCCGTGTCGTTGAGAATCGAAATCGCCGCCCCGACAAGCGCCAATGCCACGGCGATCGTCATCAGCACATTCCACAACACCCGGGAAGCTCCCCGCGGCATGGCATTCCCCAGCAACTCGCGATTATTCATCAGGAACAGGAACGCAATGTAGGCAATAGGCAGCAACACCATGCCAAAACGGCTGGTTGGCACGGCCAGATAGAACTTCGCTTTGCCCGACCAGAGAAACAATGCCCCTAAAGCGCCCGTCAGGCCAGGCAACAGACAGCCGAACTGGTAGAACCAGCCCGTCGAGGGACGGTCCACTGCTTCGCAGACTGCAAACCCATTGATCAGCATCAGAATGACAATGCTCGAAACAGCCATCCCGATCACCCCCACGCCAAACACGCGTTGCGCGATTCCCTTTCCGGTAAACTTCTCCAGCGAATTGGCCAGCTCAAAGGCGTCGCGCTGAATGAGCGTCGCCGCGAGCACCCGATCGGCTGCGGGCAAATCGGCAAACTCGGCCTTGCTGCCGCTGGCATTCAGCATGCCGGTGAGATTGCCCTCGAATTCGGCGATTAGTTTAGGTGAAAGCTCTGTATCAGCCGCAGCCGCTTGCTGATGGTACTCAATTAGCCCCGGTTCCGGCTTGCCGTGAAACTGTGTAGCGGCGGCGATGACGACGCAGCTGGTTGCCAGCAAGAAGGGAATAAACAAACCTGTTGACAGATCAAACCGCACTAGCCCGCTGAATTCCTTGTCCCAACCCCGCTTGAGCATCGAGTAAGGCAACAAGAACGTCATGTTGATTCCAACCGCCGTGGCAGCCGCAGCGACCATGCGATCCCGTTGGGCCGAGACGATCGTTTCGCGCCAGTATGCCGGCGCTGAGGACTGATCGATCAATCCCCGCAGCGATTCGGTCGGTTCGAAGATCAGGCTCGGGTTGGGAATAAATCCCTGGAGAATCTGGCTCCAGGGCAGTCCTTCGGCACTGGTCGACATCGTATACACGACCATAAAGAAACAGACGACAACCAGTCCCACCATTAGTTTCAGCAGAATGTCGAAAGCCCGATAACCTTTGCCACCTTTGTCGTACAGCCAGACAATCATGCTCGATACTGCCAGCAGCAGTAGCGTGGCGGCATATTCGCCACCGTCAAAGGTGAGCAAGCCAAGGTTCTGACGCAATGCTGCGGTGCCAAGCGAAAACTGCGGCATTGCCCAGACAAGATTCGCCATGAGCGACGCCACCAGCCAGCCCCAGCCAAGGAGCGGGCTTACACATCGGTTGAGCGACTGAAACGGCTTCTCGTGCGAGCACAATGTCACGTGGGCAATCGCGCTAAGCATCACTACGCCAAAGATCATCATCAGCGGCTGCAGCCACATCATCTCGTAGCCGCCGATGATGCCCAGATACAGGCTGCCGGCCAGCGATCCGCCGCCCAGCGTAATGGCGCTTTGCAGCCAGCCGGGCCCGGATAACTTCAGATACTCGACCAGCGTAGCACCACGACCAGCCTGCCTTGCTTTGAGTATTCGCTCGCGTTGCTGTTCAGCACTATGCTCAGACATATATTCAACAAGGAATCAAGGTGTTGGGATTAGAAACTTCTGCTCGTGCGAGATCGGCAACCGCTCATCTTCGCCGTCTGACTCTTGAATGTCCAGGCGAGGAGCCCTAGTAGTGCATGAGAAACGCGCAAGTTCTTATCAAACCGCCAGTAAACGGTTGAGATAGTCACGCGCTTCCCTGGCAGCTTCGTCTGGTGAATCGATATAGGGGTATAGCTCGACCGTCAGCCAGCCGTCATAGCCGGTGGCAGAAATGGCCTTGAGCGTAGCAGCAAAATCAATAGCGCCGTGACCGGGAATCAGGTGCGCGTGGACTCGCGTTTTGGCAATGTCTTCCAGGTGGTAGTGGACCGTATGCTCGGCCATCTTTGCCACCCAGTCTTGCGGGTCTTCGCCAACGCAGTAGGCATGGCCAATGTCGAAATTCAGCCCTACGACAGGCGAGTCGATGCGGTCGGCAAATTCAAGATATTGATCGAATCGTTCAATCAGGAGTTCCGGCTCTGGCTCGATCAACAGCAGTTGTTCCAACTTTTCGGCAAGCTCAACACAGGGCATCAATTCTTCGTAAAAGATGTCGGCCGCCTGCTGCCAGGTTTGTTCGGGAGTCACAAGACCCCCGGGCTCGGTCGTAATGTGGGGCGCGCCAAGATCGTGCGAAAGCTGCAAAGCTCGTTTGGTATGCTCGCGGCGAATCGCGCGATAATGCGGATCGGGGTCGGTCCAGCCCGGGTGCCAGTAGGGTTGCCGAGGGTCAGCAACCGCGTTCATCATAAACGCGTTAATATTCGAAATTGTCAACCCATGCAGGTCGAGGCACTTGCGAATCGCCTCGACACGCTCGGGCAGCAAGCCGGCGGGCCAGGCGTGCGGCACGTCGGCCAAGACTTCGATGCCTTGGTAGCCAAGTTGGGAGATGCGCCGAATCGTTTCCTCGATGGAAAACTGCATGTAGGCATTGGAACTAAAGGCCAGTTTCACGTTGGACTCACAGGGACGTTGGATTGGTTGCGATGTTTTTGCGTCTTTTCGAAGCCTTAGATTCTAGTCGGTAAGGACCGTGTCGTTTACCCCGTAAGTGGCTCAATCGGGCCACATCGTTTCGCCAGCATGGCGACTTCACGCGAACCCAATCGACTTAGCAAGAGCGTGGCCGAACCGCTGCCGCGCAGTTTCAGTTTCTTGCGCAACTGACTTACGTCGGTTTTGACGCCGCTTTGTTTGATTTCCAAGCGACCGACGCCGCGAGACTGGAGATACTTCTTCAGTGTCCCGACACGCAGGGCGAAATGGTCGACTACCTCAAAGCAGGCTACGAGCGGGTGGGCTACCGGACAAGCGCCGGTTAAGTAGGATGTGCCCGTTGCCATTGCAAGGAGGTTGTTTTCAGCGGCGAAGGCGCCCGTCAAGCCAGCGGCCCGAATTGCCGGATCGGTTTCAATAACATACCGTTGAAGCTGATCGGCAAGGGGCGCAGCAATACGCGGATCGCCGACAAACGAATAAGTCGCGAATCGAGAGTCATCGTCAGCTTCGCGTTCGACCTTTGTCGCCCGACGCAACCCCGTGCTGGGCGCTAAGTCGCCAAACCATAAAACCAGCTGGCGGCACTCGCGATCGCGAGATAACCATTCCAGCTCGGCTCGGGCATGCCAGCCTTCCGGCACCTGGGCGGCCGGGGCGAGTTTCAGGATTCCATGGGGCGCAACCTCGAGCCATCGTTCGATCAGTTCGGGGCCTGGCGAATGCCATTGCACTTGAGTCGATCGTCGACCACCCACGCGGCGATCGGGGTCAAGATGCCAGGTTTCCTCGGCGCTAGGCAAAAGTTCTTCGACGTTGCCTACTCGAACCTCGGCTCGGCCTGGGCGTTCTGCCTGTCGGACGTTCGCTGCGGCAAAGTGAGCTACCGCAGGGTCTCGATCCCAACCGACGACTGCGCACCGCTCCGCCAGCGAGAGAAGATCGCCGCCGATGCCGCAGCAATAATCGACAACGGGAGTGGCTGGCTGCAGCCGCGAAGCCTTGTAGCTGGCAATCCAACGGTCGGTCGATTGCTGCAAGCCAAGATCGGTGAAGAACAGGCGGTGGGCGACGGAACCGAATTTAGCGGTTGCACGCCGGCGCAGGGCAATCTGGTCGACAACCAGTCGGGCTTTCTCGCTGCTGAGTACTTTGCGCAATCGTCCCAATAGTCGCAGCGACGATTCGTCTGACTCAGCGAATTCAGTCAGCCAGCGAGAGGCATCGGGGCTTGTCAGCCAGTCATAATCCTCAAGGTCTGCCAAGTTATCGTTTCATCCTATTGATCAATGCGCTCGAAATAGACCCTTGCCACCACCATAACTCGCTACTTCCAACCAAAAACCGATTGTGGAGGTGGCTCTCTCGCTGCGCAAGGATCAAGAATGGCGGAGAGATTGGAATGACTTGTTCTCTCGATATGGCGGTTCGCAATGCTTGGCCCAGTTGATCGGGAGATTCGGTCCGCAATTGTCACACAAGCTGCAGGGTTCATCCGGTAACGAGCGAACTTCGCCGCCGGGCGAAGTCGAAAAAAGAAGTGGGGAGGAACGTTTTGAGTAGTGTCTCAGTCTCCCTAGTCTAGCAAAGGTTTCGCTTCATGTTTTCTCGGTTTCTAGGTATACCGCTATTGATGGCTGCAGCTATTGGTGTGCCTTATGTGGCTACTAACGGCCCCGATATCAACGGGTTTTGGAACAACTCAGAGGAAAAGCCTCCTGCCGACAGCAAGCTCACGCAAGAGTCGCCCAACTCCAACCCGTCGGAAGCAGTGGCGACTGTCCCTGGCGCCGATCACTTTGCGAATGTCACCTTGCAAGAAGCCTTGCGGTTCGACATCAGCAAAGAATGGGTTTACCAGCGGTGGGCGCGTAAATCGACCGCCTTGTCTGAGCTGGGACTATTTGGCATACGCGTAGCCCTGGTGACGGGCACCCAACTGCACGACGTTGCCGGCTCGCTGACTTATCTTTTCGGCCAGGATGGCAGAGTTCAGCGAATATCTTTCCGAGGCTACACCGGCGATACGACCCAGATGGTAATGCTGGTCACCCGCAGCTATGGTCTGCAGCAGCAACCAACGGTTATTGCTGGCGAGCAGCTATTCCAGGTTCGCAGTGGAGAGCAGGTCTTCTCTGAGCTGCGCACCCGCCCTGCCCCGGTGCTCCGATCCGAGTCGCTAAACGACAGCTTTCTCGTGAATCTTGAACTGCAACGCCCCGATTCAACAGTACCCCTTCAATTAGAACTTCCGCTCCCGCCAGTCGAAAGCCAGTCGTCGGCTCCGCAGGAAGCCATTTCTGCTACTACCGACGAAACCAATGCAGAGGACGTCCAAAGCGCTCGCGAGAAGTGGAAGGCCTTCTTCCCGCGAAGCCGAGTACCTGGCGAGCAAATTGATAGTCTGGACAAACGGGGGCGAATGTGGTGAGTTACCTCACAGATTTTGAGACCCAAACTGCTTGAAGCTGACACAGCTGCGTCCGATTGGCTATCTTGCTTAAATGTCTGACTCGTTTGATGTCACCCACTGTACAGCCGCCGTTCGTCCTGCAGCACTTCGATTGCTTCACGATGGATTGCCGGAAGAACAACAGTCGGCGCTGGTTCACGCGCTCAATTCAACGAGGCCCGATTGCGAGGAGGATTTCGCGGGGCTGTTGGTTGCTATTGATCCGGCAGAAGAATTGCTAGGAGCAATTTGGGTGCAACTTGCCCCAGGGAACACGGCAGTGGTCTGGCCGCCTGCCAGTGATAGTCTTGCTGCCGTCGCGCTACTGCAGGCGGCAGCCGAGTTTATCGATCAGCAGCAGCTTGCCCTGGCACAATTGCTGATTAGCCCAGACTCGTCGATGAAGTCGAGTTTGCTTTCTTCTGCTGGTTTCAGAGTATTGGCTCACTTGGCCTATTTGACGATCGACAAGCAGTTCTTCCCTGGAACTAAGCCTCTGAGCGATCTGCAATTCCTGCCGCGGGCCAACGACGATCCGGGGCGTTTAGGCGGACTGCTCATGAGAACTTACGAAGGCACCCTAGATTGCCCAGAACTCAATGGCGTACGGCGACCGGAGGAGATCATTGAGGGATACGCTGAGCAAGGTGCGTTTTCTCCGCAGCTCTGGTTTATCGCAAGTTACAAGCAACAGGACATTGGCGCGTTGATTCTCACCGAGCACGCCGAGGGCGAGAATTGGGAACTCGTTTACATGGGAGTCATACCCGAGGGCCGTGGCCAGGGTTTCGGCTGGCAAATCGTACAGTTTGCACTCTGGCAGGCGGGACTGGCAGGGGCACAGCGACTGGTGCTTGCCGTCGACGAAGAAAACTCCCATGCTTTGCAGGTTTATCGGCGGGCAGGCTTTATCGTATGGGACAGGCGTACAGTGTTTGCCCGTCTGCGTCGCTCCAAATCAAACGGTATTCCAGAGCAACCACTCTGAAATGCAAGCCGATTCTTGAATTGAAGGTTGGATATCATCTTTCAACGGGAGCAATGCCTCGCCAATCCTTAGCCAATCGTTTGCGGATGATCCACCCTTAAGAGATGTGGCAATCGAAGTTGATATCAGCACGCTCAATTCTTGCGGTAGTTTTCTGCGAAAAGCTCTAAACACTTCATGCGCCCTCGAGTTACGTCCTGCGATCGAACCGTTCGAGAGATTGGTGACTCGCAAACATAGCGAGTCTTTTTCTTCGAGCCATCCAAGCTGGGGGGCTCATACAAGATGCAGTAGACTCAAACTCATACTTAGCGCAACAAAATCTATTTTGCCAAAGGTCACGGTTTTTTCAGCTGGTTTTGCTTTCGATACGAAGTTTCGTTTTCTTCGAACGACTTATCCACCTCTGCCAATAATGCAGCAACAAAATTTTTTGCTGCAATTAGTTCTTCCAATACGCGTGATTCCCGACAACCACCGCAGCCGTTGCGCGGGACAAAGCATGCGATCAAGTCAAGACCTTTTATCTGCGTGCTAGCGTCTCTAGAATCGCCTCCCTATTAAGTGATCGGTCGGAAATCTCCGATCGGCGGTGGTAGTCAGAATAACAGCTCGTAGGGCTTCGCTTTTGGGGCAGTTTCTTGCGCAGAGTTTTGGGCGATCCGGAAGGTCGCGGCTTCGGCGCAAGACAATCGCAGGCGTCCTACGCTTATTCATAAGCAGGAACTAGTCATGGACGATACGGTCCGGCTGTCCGTCTTGCGCGAGGAACTCAGTCTTAGCTTGGGTCGACAACGCTACGATCTGTGGGTGGGACCCCATACGACGCTGGAGTGGGCCGGCTCTGCCCTGAAAGTGGGTTGTCCCACACAATTCGAATTGCAATGGTTGCGGCGACGACTGCATAGCACGCTGCTCGAATGTAGTCGTAAAGTTTGGGGGGATGAATTACGCGGCAACTCGGTAGACATCCAGTACCATGTAGAGTCCAGCTCAGTGCCTACCACGTCAACCGCCGAGTTGCCGAAGGATCGAGATAAGCAGGAAGCGGATCACTCTATGCCGAGTCCCGGGAGCAACTCGACTCGACCTCACGAGGGTCGCACGGCAGGCAAACGGCCTGTTTCCGAGCACCCCAAGTCGACCCGGCAACTTGCCAACTCCCGCAACTCGCAGTCGTTCGACAACTTTGTCGTAGGCCCAAGCAATGATTTGGCTTTCCGAACTGCCAAGGCGGTTGCGGGCCAACTCGGGCAGTATGGCCCGCTCTTGTTGTTTGGTCCGCCGGGAGTAGGAAAAACTCATCTGCAATTTGCCATGCTTCGGCAATTGCGTCAGGGCCCATTACGTCTCCGTTCGCTTCGCTTGACTGCTGAACAGTTCACTACCGAGTTTCTTGATGCGCTCAATCGCCGCACCCTGCCTGGCTTCCGTCAGAAGTACCGTACCATCGATGTGCTTTTGATCGACGATATCCAGTTCCTGGCAGGCAAGCGAGCCACGCTCGATGAGTTGCTCTATACGATCGATACGCTCCACGAGCGGAGCCGGCAGGTAATCCTCGGATGCGACCGCTCGCCGGGAGACTTGCAGAAGGTAAGCGGCGAACTGGTTTCGCGCATCTCGGGGGGACTGGCCATCTCGCTCGGCGCTCCCGAATACGAGACACGCACTGGAATCGTCAAACAGCTTGCCTCGAGCAGGCGGATAGCGCTGGACGAAGAGACCGTGGCCCTGGTCGCTTCGCAAGTGGTAGGCAGCGCCCGGCAGCTAAGCGGCGCCATGAACCGCTTGCTGGCAACAAGTCAGGCGCTTGGGCAGCGAATCAGTGCTGACCTGGCCCGTACGGCGCTGGCCGAGTTCGTGCAACAGAATGCTCCCGCAGTGCGGCTAGTCGACATTCAGCGAGCCGTTTGCGATGTATTTGGTGTCGAGGCATCGAGCCTGAAATCCAACCGAAAATCGCGTAGCGTTTCCGAACCTCGGATGCTCGCCATGTGGCTGGCTCGAAAATACACCCGGTCAGCGCTAGGCGAAATCAGCGAATTCTTTGGCCGCCGCAGCCACAGTACGGTCATCTCGGCTCAACGCAAAATCGAAGGGCTAGTCAGTAATGGCGCAAAGATTTCGATTGCCGATTGCGACTGCAACGTCGAAGAAGTAATCCGCAGGGTCGAATCAGTGCTCCGGACCGCATGATTCCTGGAGCCCTCTGCTTTCATGCGGAAGCACCGTCCGTCATTCGGCATCGTCGAACTCGTCTTCGGCGCCGCCCATTCCCAACTGTCGCATCTTGCGATAGAGATTCGAGCGGTGCAGGCCCAATCGCTTGGCCGCCAGGCTCATGTTGCCACGCGAATTGTCGATCATTTGATTCAAGTACCTGATCTGAAACTCTTTGGTCGCCTCAGTGAGCGTCGCATTGAGATCCAATCGTTGGGCAGCCCCGTCGGCGCCCGAGTCGATGAAAGACAGGTCGTCTGCTTCAATCGAATCGCCCGAGGTAAGATAGGCAAGCCGTTCCATCAAGTTGCGCAATTCCCTGACATTCCCTGGCCAAGTATGGCTCTGCAAACGCCGCTTGGCGCCAGCAGAAAGCCGGGGAGTCTGCCGGCCCATGTTACGGCAAAAGCTCTGCAAGAAGTAGTCAGCCAGCAGCAGCAGATCGTCCCCGCGTTCACGCAGCGGTGGGAGTTTGAGACTCACCACATTCAGCCGAAAGAACAGGTCTTCGCGGAACTTCTTGGCCCGCACCATCGTGGTGAGATCCTGGTTCGTAGCGGCCAGAATCCGCACTTCAGTATGGATCGGCATCGAGCCGCCGACACGAACAACGGTCTTGTCTTCCAGCACGCGCAGCAGCTTGGCCTGGCCGCTGAGAC
>JAGQOW010000097.1 GCA_020427155.1 Planctomycetales bacterium
CTTGGCGCCAACTCACCGTCGCCCAATCGTTGGAAGTCCAGCCGCACGACGTAGCCGTCGGGTATCGAGCCCAGTGTGGTAAAGACCAATGGCTCTTCTATCGCTCGCTCGACCAACCGGCCAATCGCACGGTCCTAGGGCAGAATCTTTCGCTCGACTGCCTCGTGGCTCGCTTCCTGGCAGCTTCTGGCGAAGTGGACGAATTGCTGGAGATCGACGGCACGGTCGAATGAACCGCTGTTTCGCGAATGCCGAATCTCGACCAGAAGATCATTGAAAATCTTGCCGCCATCCGCGAGCGGATGGCCCAAGCTGCGATCAGCGCAGGTCGTAGCCCCGACGATATACAACTCGTTGCCGTGACAAAGTATGTGGGACTTCCAGAAACGGCTGCACTGCTCGAAGCGGGCTGCCGCGACTTGGGAGAGAGCCGACCCCAACAGCTATGGGAAAAAGCTGACCACCCAGAATTAGCCGCCGCTCATTGGCACCTCATTGGCCATCTGCAACGCAATAAAGTACGTCGCACGCTTCCGCTCGTGGAGTTGATTCATAGCGTCGACAGCCTGCGACTGCTTGAGACCGTTAACGAGGCGGCAGAGCAACTCGGACAGCGCAAACGCGTATTACTCGAAGTCAACTGTTCTGGTGAAGCCGAGAAACATGGGCTTACCACGAGTTCTTTGATGGAGATGCTGTCCGAATTGCCAGCATTGCGTCATGTCGAGGTCTGTGGCCTGATGACCATGGCTGCGCGCAGTGGGGGCGAAGTCGTCGCGGGCAAGAACTTCAGCGCTCTCCGCCAGCTCCGAGACGTGGCCCAGCAAAGCGCCCCGCCCGAGGTCACACTCACGGAGCTTTCGATGGGTATGAGCCACGACTTCGAAGTTGCAATCCGCGAAGGGGCTACGATCGTGCGAGTTGGTTCGCTCCTGTTCGAAGGTGTTGGCCTCCGAGAATAGCATTGCCCCTGCTGGCACTCTGGCGATCGGGCGGATGCCAGCATTGCCATGCCCTGCGGGTCGATCTATTATGTTTTGAGACGAGCCCCACCCCGTTGCCCCCTGCCGCCCGCCCTTTTTCACGGCTCCAACTCCCGGCTTTCACGAGTTAAGACACCAGGACAATTCCCCCGATGAAGGCCATCACAGAAAGAATTCTTCACTACGTGCTCATGGTCTTTGTCACCGCATTTGCCATCGGGGTGATGTGGAAACTGAGCTCCAAAGAACAGCAGAGCAGAACAGACTCTCAACAGCATGTTCGCCCGCTGGCTACGGTGGCCGCCCCCAAAGCCCCTGTTGCGATCGAACTGCTGCAAGCACGAATGTGCGAGATCACGTCTACCTATGCCGGCAAGATTCGGGCTTGGGAGACCTACCAGGTAGGCTTTGAAGTGCCCGGCCGCGTTCTTGAACTGGGCAACAACGAGGCCGGCAAACCGCTCGACGATGGCGATCGTGTCGCCAAAGGCCAGACCTTGGCGGTGTTGGACGATCGAGTCCTCAGGGCCCGCAAGAGCGAAGCGGCGGCGCGGGTCGAGCAAACAACTGCGGATCTCCGCCGAGCCGAACAGATCCGCTCCTCCAATCCCTCGGCACTTTCCGAATCGGAACTTCAGCGCCTGGTTGCCGAAGCAGCCATGGCACGTGCGCAACAGGAAGTAGCGGTCAAAAACCTTGAAGATGCGACTCTTCGGTCGCCTGTTGCAGCCACGGTTTCCAAGCGAATGGTCAAGTCAGGCGAATCGGTTGGTGCTCATCAAATAGCTTTCGAGTTGGTTGAGAACGACAATGTCTTGCTCGTGGTCGATGTCCCCGAGTCTCAAATCCGTGAACTCGAGAATCGATACCGCATCGTCGCCGAAAACCGAGCGGCTCCTGCTGACGGCCTCGATGCCGAAGACCAGGTATTTCGCGCCCACGTCCATCTCGAAGGCCAAGACCGCTTTGGGAATCCCTGGCCGACATTGCCAGGCGAGGTCTATCACATTCCCGAGGTGGCCGACCCGCGTACCGGGCTTTTTCCCGTCGAGATTCGCCTTGCCAACGCAGAGCGTCTGCTCCGTCCGGGTATGGTCGCCACTGCGGAGATTGTGACAACTCGACTTGTCGCCTACCAAATCCCCGAAGCAGCCGTCATTCTTCGCCAACGAACTGCCCACCTGTTTACGGTGGTCAAAGATCCCACGGAAATGGAACTGCTCTATTGGAATCTGGGCCCTGCCGAGGTTTACCGATCCCGGCGAATCGATTTGGAGCAGTGGGTCGATCAAGGTGAATATATCATTTTGCCGGCCCACACCGTGGAACTCAACTCGGTCGTCGTTCGTGGCCAGTTCCGGTTGGCCGACTCCCAGTTGGTTCGCATCATGAATGATTCTGCGACTTCTCCAGGCGAGGTTTTTGGAGACCAGTCGTCCGATCGAGTCGATGTTGCTTCTGGCTCGCGAGCTAGTGACGAGACCCATCGCCATGAAGATTAGCTCTCAAGCGATTGACCATCCGAGAATCGTGCTGATCGCTATGATTATGGTGCTGTTGTTGGCACTCTACTCGGCCACGTTCATTCCTGTGCAGCGCACTCCGGCAATTACCAAGGCGGTTGTTCTCGTTGCGATTCCCTATCCCGACGCGCAGCCCAGCGAATCAGAAAACGAGATTGCCCGAAAGGTTGAGGAAACCCTCACTGAATTGCAGAGTGTAGATTTCATCGCGTCGACCAGCATGCGCGGCGCCTCGATTACCCAGGTTATATTTCTCGACGGCGTCGATCCCGATGACGCCAAACGTGAGGTTAAGGACCTGGTCGATCGCATTCGCAACGAGTTGCCTTTGGGACGAGAAGTCCAGCCTCAAGTTACCAAGATTGATTTCGAAAACGCTCCGCTGATGCTCGTTACTTTGGCCGGACCGCCAGGCTTCGACGAACGATCGCTCAAGCGGATTGCCGAAGAAGTCGAAGAACGCATCGCCTCGGTCGACGGCATCGCCAATACCCAGCTCTTTGGCGGAAAAGAGCGGGAGATTCACGTCAATATCAATCCCGATCTGGCTGCCCAATACGGACTCACTTTCCGTCAATTGCGGCAAGCACTCGCCGATTTCAATGCCAAGGTTCCCGCCGGCGCCTTCGATGCTTCTCAAATCAACCGCACGGTTCGCAACGAATCGAAGTTTCGCGGCCTCGACGATATTCGCGAGGCCATCGTCAGCAGCGAGAATGGCCGTGTTATCCGCATCAGCGATGTGGCGGAAGTCATCGACTCTCATCGCCGTTTGAAGAGCATGGCGCAACTCGATGGCAGAGATTGTGCCAACATCATCGTCAATAAAGAGTCTGGCATTAACACTCTCGGAGCTGCTCGAGCAGTCAACGAGCTGGTAGAGGATCTGCGTCAGCAATATCCCGATATCATTTTCACCACCACGCGAGATACGTCCCAGGAGATCTGGGTGATGTTCCGCGTATTGGGCTCCAGTGCGCTGTTCGGCGCGATGCTCGTCCTGGTCATCCTTGCCTGGGCCATGGGCCTGAGGATTTCGATCCTGGTGCTCATTGCGATTCCCTTTAGCTCGGCCGTCGCCCTCGCGTTCCTGTATTTTGCCGGGATTCCTGTGTCCAATATGGTCGTCTTCAGTTTCATCCTGGTGCTTGGCATGGTCGTCGACGGGGCAATCATTGTCGCTGAAAATATCCACCGTCACATCGAACGCGGAGAAGACCCCACGACTGCTGCCAAAACGGGCATCGACGAAGTCGGTCTCCCGGTCATCGCCGCCGACCTTACTACGATCGCTGCCTTTTTGCCCATGATTCTCGTGCCAGGCATCATGGGCGACTTCATGAGCGTGATGCCAAAGGTTGTCAGTGTCGCGCTGCTAGGTTCGATCCTGGTCGATCACTTCATCATTCCTACCCTGGCGGCTCGCTGGTATCGGCAGCTCAAACCGGTTCGCTGCGAGTCGGCCGTCTTTGCCGCAGTCTCCAAAGGCGATGCCGCGACTCTCACCAGTCAGGTGCGGCCCAATCTGGGATTAGGGACCAGAGTCTACGCTCTGATTTTGCGCTTCGCCCTTAGCAATCGTTACTTCATCATTGTTGTCTGCGGCGCAGCGCTGGTCGGCGCTGCGGTCCTTTTCGGAAAACTGGGATTCGAGTTCTTCCCCCCCAGCGATCGCGGGCAGTTTGGCGTCAAATACGAACTGCCTTTGGGTTATAGCATCGAAGAAACACTCGCCGCCTCGCGCGTGATTACCGAGCCGCTGCAGAAATGGGTCGATCGTGGCGTGCTCACACACTATGTTACCGCAATCGGCTCCGCGGGCAGCTTGTCGACGCGCATCGAAAACGATCCCGCCTCGGGGCCCGAGTTCGGCGAAGTGATGGTCGAATTGCTCGCCCCGCTCGATCGGACAATTCACGAACAAGAGATCATTGCTGCGCTGCGTCGCGACATCAAGCCGCTGCCAGGGATGAAGTTTTCGATTCATGAAGTCGAAGACGGCCCTCCCGGCGGCGCCGACGTCGCCGTCCGCTTGACTGGCGATAATCTGGAACGGCTCGGAGAACTCGGCCAGCACATTTCACGCCGCCTGGCCGATGTGCCCGGCACAGTCGACGCCTCCACCGACTTTCGACCTGACAATCCAGAACTCGTGGTTCAGCCCAAGCCCGACGTGGTCGGCCTCTACGGGCTCACCGAGGCTCAGATCGCGCAAGCGGTCCAGATTGCGATCGCTGGGGATTCGCAAATCCAGCTTACGCTCGACGACGAAGACGTCACGCTTCGGCTTCAACTTGCTCCAGAACATCAGCGCTATCCCAAAAGCCTCAAGCGATTGATGATCGCTGCCCCCGATGGTCGCCGGGCGCCTATCTCCGAACTAGCCGACTTGTGGAACGACGCAGGGCTCTACAGCATCAACCGCTACGAGCGGGATCGCGCTGTCGTGGCAAAGTGCGACGTCGTAAAGCCCACAATGCCCGACGATGTGTTCAAAGTGCTTCGCGAGGAAGTTCTTCCTGCCCTCGGTTTTCGACCTGTCAAAGGCAATTCGATGGTTTTCCTGGGCACGCCGACTACTCCCTCGGAAGGAATCAAAGCCCAATTTACAGGCGAGAATGAAGAACGCGACAAGAATTTTCGGTATCTGGTCTACAGCATGCTTCTTGGAGTGGTACTTATTTTTGGAATCCTCGTCGCTCAGTTCAACAGTTACCGGCAGAGCGTTATTATCATGCTCACGGTGCCTCTTAGTTTTATCGGCGTCGTTTGCGGCATGTGGGCTAGCGGTTTTCCCTTCAGTCTCGCTTCGTTCATTGGGCTTGTAAGCCTGACAGGCATCGTCGTAAACGACGCGATCGTCATGGTTGATTTCACCAATCAGGCTAGAGCCCGCGGCCTGCCGCTACGCGAAGCTCTGCTAGAAGCTGGCCTCAATCGCTTCCGGCCCGTGTTGCTGACCACGGTGACCACGATCGGCGGCCTCTTGCCGTTGCTGCTGAATATCTCAGGCGGCGCCGAGTTCTGGCAGCCCCTCACCGCAGCTGTCGTGTTCGGATTGGCATTTGCCACCGTGCTCACGCTGATCGTCATTCCAGTCAGTTACAGTGTCGCCTATACGGCAACAGCTGGTGTTCGGCGGGCCGCCGGCTGGGCTTGGGCTTCGATCAAACGCTAAGTGCTAGGACGGCTAGGCTCTCCGCAAGTACTTCTCAAACGCTTTCCAGCTGCGCGCGTTCGCCACATCTGCCGCCGTTAGCCCGCCGCGACGAGCCTGTTGGACTCCGTGGCGCATCACTTCCAAGCCCTCTGTGCTATGGGCATCGGTACTGATCACGATCGGAATACCATGGCGTTTCGCCGCGGCACAATGTATGTCGTGTAAGTCTAATCTTGCCGGATTTGCATTCAGCTCCAGCATTTTTCCATGTCGCGCCGCTGCGGCGAAAACTTGCTCCATGTCCACTTCATAGGGCTCGCGACGATTGATTAATCGGCCTGTCGGATGCGCAATGATACTGACATATGAATTCTCCAGTGCTCCGAGAATCCGCTCGGTAATCTGCTCGCGCGACTGCTTCTGCCCATAGTGTACGCTGGCTACTACCCAGTCGGCTTCCGCCAGAACATCGTCGGGCAAGTCCATCCCTCCTTTTTCCAGGATGTCGCACTCGATTCCTTTCAGCACCACTAGGCCGTCGAACTCCTCTCGCAAGCGGTCGATTTCGGACCATTGGGCGCGCAACCGCTTGGCGTCGAGACCTCGCGCCATCGATACTCGCTGCGAGTGATCGGTGATGGCGACATACTCCAGCCCTCTCTGTTGCGCCGCATCGACCATCTCCCTCAGCGATGCCTTGCCGTCGGTGGCCGTCGTGTGCATGTGCAGGTCGCCACGAATATCCGTCAGTTGAACAAGCACAGGCAAATCGCCTTGCTCGGCCCACGCAAACTCTTGACGCGCCTCGCGCAATTCCGGGGGTATCCAGGGTAAGTCGAGCGCACGATAAACTTCGCCCTCAGCACGGCCTGCGACGTAACTTTCGCTACCATCGTCCTCTACGCGGTAGACTCCCCACTCGTTTACCTTCAATCCGCGCTGCTTTGCCCGGCCGCGTACGACGACATTGTGGTCTTTGGAACCGGTGAAATACTGCAATGCCGCGCCAAATGATTCGCCTGGAACTACTCGCAAATCGATCTGCAAGCCGCTTTCCAACCGCGTCGACATCTTGGTCTCGCCACGGGCGATGACATCGGCAACGCCCGGCAGGCTGCCAAACTGGTCCATCACGGTTGCTACATCACTTGCTTCGACCAGCAAGTCCAGGTCGCCGATGGTCTCGCAGCCGCGCCGATAGCTCCCTGCCATTTCCAGCTGAGCGATGCAGTCAAGAGCGCGCATGTGTTCGAGTAGCCGCTGGACTACTTCGTCAGCCTCGACCCACCTGGTGCGCCGATCGGCTTGCTCTGCAATTGTCAGGCCTTTGAGTATCCCCTCTTCGGTTTTTGCTCCAAATCCCTTCAGCCCTCGTACCTGTTGCGACTGGCAGGCTTTTCGCAACTCCTCAAGCGAATTCACCCCCAATTCCCGATGCAGCAAGGCTGCTTTCTTGGGGCCCAGGCCCGGCACACGCAATAAGGCCAGCACTTGTGGCGAAACCTGCTCCAACAATTCGTCGAGCAGCGGCAGCCGACCGGTTGATAGCAACTGCTCGATCTTCTCTGCTTGTGCCTTGCCGACGCCTTCAATCTCGGTCAACGATCTTGACGGCTCAGCCGCTATCGTGGCCAAAGACTCGCTCAGATCGGCAATCTTGCGGGCGCCGTTGCGATACGACCGCACGCGGAAAGGGTTTGCTCCTTGAAACTCCAGTAAATCAGCTACTTGCTCAAAAACAGCAGCAATCTCTCGATTCGTCATGTCCGTTAGTGTACGCCCTCGACTTCGGTTGGGAAGCACCCAGCGAGGCTCGCGCTCTCACAGTGTTCGCCAAACTCACCTTGCCACCAATCTTCAAATTCGGATAGCCTGGGGACGCTATCAGCCCGCCATCACATCCCATTCTTCAGGAGGCCCCCCGTGGCCAAATTGCTACTCGCTGCCGCAGCTTGCCTGCTTGTTATATCTCCTGCCTATTCAGGAGTAGTGTTCGAGATCGAAACGATCGAGCAGCATCAAGGGCGGCAGCAGGTTGCCACCACGCAAGTCAGCGTCGAAGGCAGACTGGTCTCGATGCAGATCCCGCCGGCTTCCCCTGGCGAAAAGGAAGGTCAGGTAATCTATCGCGGCGACCGTCGGGAAATGATTATTGTCGACCACAGCCGGCAAAGCTACTTCGTCATGGATCTTCAAACAATGCAGAACCTCGCTGGCCAGGTCAATCAGGCGCTGGGACAGTCTTCCAGCCAGATTGAGGAGGCAATGAAGAATGTGCCAGAGTCTCAGCGGGCCCTGGTTGCTGAGATGATGAAGAAGAAGTTTCCGGGACAGCAACCGTCTCAGCAGCGATCTCAACCGATCGTTCGCCGCCTCAGCCAGCAGGCCAAGGTCTATGGCTACCCCTGTGTGTTATTTGAAGTGGTGCGCGACGGACGCAGGATCCGCAACCTGTGGGTTACCGATTGGGACAATATCGAAGGCGGACGCCGCGAACTCGCTCCCGCCTTCGACGAATTGGGTAGCTTCTTTCAGGAAATGCTCAATTCGATGCCCTCCATGGGGCAAGCCGACGAGTTCACCGATAACGCCTTCGCACAAATCAAAGAGCTTGGCGGCTTCCCCGTCGCTACTCGCGAATATACCGACAGCGGCGACCTTGAAACCGAATCGGCCCTCCGTAGCGCCAAGCGGCAACAACTCGACCCGGCCGACTTCGCTCCGCCTGCTGGCTACCGACGGCAGCAAATGTTCGCGGGTGGTCAAGCACTGTCGCAACCCCGTCGCTGACCTCGATCAACGGCCGACCTCGAAAGACTGCCGATTGGCCGCTAAGAACAGCCCTGTCAGAAAGCCAAAACAGGGGCTTTTCGTCTCATGAACGGCACAATCGTGCTTTCCGGCGCCCACTCTGCGGGAACCACAAAACTCTCTGAAGTTCCCCCGTGAATTGCAGAGCTATCTTTGACATACTGGAAGGTTCCCCCTCGTACCTTTCCTTTCACACACTCATTTTGCTTAGATCAGCAAGGAAACCCATGTCGGACAGTGCCCCCTGGATTACCTTCCGCCCCGAACTCCAAGTGCTCGACTGCACCATCCGCGACGGCGGACTCATCAATAACCACCTTTTTACCGACGAAGTCGTGCGCGCTGTGTACGATACCTGCGTCGAAGCCGGTATCGACGCCATGGAAGTCGGTTACAAAAACTCGCCCAAATTGTTTCCCAAGGGCGATTATGGTCCTTGGCGGCATTGCGACGAGGCAGACCTGAATCGCCTCTTCCCCGATCACGACGCTGAAAAGACGGGGCTGAAACTTTGTGCGATGGCTGACGCCGAGAAAAGCGACTTCCGCGAACAAATCGTTCCTTGCGAAGAGAGCGTTTTGGATGTCATCCGTGTTGCTTTCTACGCACACCAGCTTTCCGACGCGATTGAAATGATCAACTACTGCGATTCGCTCGGCTACGAGACCTTTGCCAACTTGATGGCCGTCTCGAATATCACCGAGGTCGAAATCGACGCAGTCCTGGAAGGAATCGCCCAAACACCAGCCGGTACGATGGTGATCGTCGACAGCTTTGGCTATCTCTATCGCGAGCAAGTCGACCGGCTATACAAGAAGTACGCCAATGCCATGGCCGGTACTGGTAAAGAGATCGGCATCCATGCCCACAACAATCAACAACTTGCCTTTGCCAACACCATCGAGGCAATCATCCTGGGCGCCAACCGGGCAGATGCGACCATGGCCGGCCTGGGGCGTGGAGCAGGAAACTGTCCGATGGAGCTGTTACTTGGTTTTTTACGAAACCCCAAGTTCCACCTTCGTCCCATCATCAAGCTGCTACAGGACTACATCCTGCCGTTGCAAGCGTCGGTCGATTGGGGACCTTCGGTACCTTACAACATCACCGGCCAGCTCAACCTGCACCCTCGAGCTGCCATGGAGTGCCGTGCCAGTGAGCAACGCGACGACTTGATTGCGTTTTACGATAAGATCGTGAGCGACATCTGAGTCGCGGCTCCATCGCGTTTCCCAGGGAACGTGAACGACGCAGAGCAAACGCAGACTAGCGCAAACAAAGGCCGCCCCCTGAGGGCGGCCTTTTGTATTGTTACAGGCAGAAGCCTACCGGATTTCAAGCTAGCTTAGCTGAGAAAAAACCGATCGCTAAGCGGCAGACGCTTCACCGCCTTTGCACTTGCGGACAACGACCGTCATAGCCAGGCCGAGCATTGCCAATGCCCAGGTCTCAGGCTCGGGTACGGGGATAGAGACATACTCGGTATCAACATCCACGTCGAACGATTTCTTCACGATGACTCCCGAAGCGCCAGGCTGCGAAAGCGACGAAAGCGTGTTATTTACTTTGACCGTAATCTTGGTCGCACCAATCGCAAATGTCACGCCGGCGTCATTCAGCAACTGCGGCACATCGAAGTGAGTCTGCAGATCCCACAGACCCACTGACGGATCGGCCGGGATTTCGAACGAAACGGTATCGAGCGAGTTTGTCTTTACGATCGGATTGATCGGAACGCCGTCGACATGAGTAATAGCAATCTCCGTGACGATCAGATTTGCTGTCACCTTGGCCAATGCAGGTCCCAACGCATCCAAACTGTAATCGCCACCCTCAGCAATTTCGAGCGAAGTGATTCCGAACCCTGGCTTAGACATCACCCGAAAGCTGAGAAAGCCATCTGTAATATCTCCCAATCCGCCTGCCGAGAAGGCGCCAAATCCTAGACTTGGATTTGGAAGGGGCACTGGGTCAAAGAAACTTAGTGTGTCCCCAATGGCGATCGGGGTTCCGTAAAGAGGAACATTGTCAGTCGTCGACGATTCGGTGACCCCGTTAAAAGAAACCGTCGCCCCCATAAAGTCGCCGTGGGGGACCGTGCCGGCATGAGCCTTCGAATTATCAAGACTACCGCCTGTTGTCGCTATGAAGCAGCTGATCAAAGCCAAGCCAAACACGGCTTCAAGCGACTTACGGAGATTGCCGCGCTTTAGTCGTACCATCTTAGGATGCAAATTCATGAGACTTACCTCTTTCACATAAAAAACTAAAAAAGCCCCTCGACTGTTGCAGAGAACATGTCTCTGCGCCTCAAACTTTGTTTTTCGGAATACTCTTCGTGTTAAGAAATTGCTTTAGCGGTTCCCTCCATAAAAAAACGACGCCTAGAGAAGGTCTGGCCCAGCGGACCGCGCAACGCGATCCCAAGACCAAATGTTCTCTGGCGTCGTTTTTGTAATTAGCGTTCCCTCTTCAGCCCCTTGAAGATCCTTCTTGCTGTGCAAGCAAATCAGGCGCAACCCTTGCCGCAACGGGTCGACCTCCTAGCCGACCCTGCACCATCCCGTCTGGCAAAGAAGGATGGCGTTCTTCCTCTCTCGTCCACAAAAAAAAGCGGCTCACAGGGATTCGTTAGCGCGACACCGATTTCGCGAGTGCCCACGCGCTAAGAAACCTCTGGAAGCCGCTCTTTGATTAGCGTTACCTGTTACGATTACCTGGTTAAGCGTTGCCAAAACCACAAAAAAAAGCGATTCCCAGAACCTTCCGACTCGCGCAGCCCACCTGGGCGACGAATGCAAGAAAGACTCTGGAAATCGCTCTAATTAGCGTTACCTTGGCTAAGCTGTCAAAAACTTATTAGATCGAACCCCTAATACAAGCCGCAGGCCCTGCATCGGACCAGACCTTACTCACGACAATGTAGCAAAGCCCAAGCGATAAAGTCAAGCAATTGAACGTACTTTTCCGGAATAAGCCTCCCAATAGGCCAAAAACCATCATTTTGACACCCCTGGTGCCAGCAGCCCCTTCGATTCAAGGGCTAGCGATTTCGGGGGACGGCGTGCCAGCCCTCGGCATCGATTTCTGCCTGCGTTAGGGCCTTTTTGTGACTTGTCTGGCTTGCACCGCTCGTGGCTTGCCCGCGGTAGACGGCGTTCCAGACATCTACCGTCGGACCATTGGAATTCTGCCGTTGTGCAGTTCGATCGTGCGGATCCAACAGTCGGGGGGCTTCGAAGTACGTGCTCGCATCGTTGGCATCACTCTCGTCGATAGGGGCGGGATCGATCGGAGCCGCAGGCTCAACAATACTCTTTTCCCCGTTTTGGCTCCCGTTTGCTGGATCTGTACTTGGATAGTTGGACTGCGTAGGTGCTGGCTCAAGCTGCGGCTGAGGCGTTGGCGTTCCAACCGTTCCTCCCCCGCCGGGATAACCGTTCGACGGGCTTGGAGACGAATAACTGGGAACTGCCGCCGTTGACGCACAACTGGAGCATGCAGGCTCAGTGTAAGACGCCTGCGACACGGCCGAGCAGGTCGAGCAGGCCGAGCAACCGCCACAAGACGCAACTCCACAAGTCGAACAGCAGTCACTCACCACCGGGCTCAAGACAACTTGACGGGCTACGGTTTGCGCACAACTCGAACACGAACTCGGTGCATAGTACGACGTCGGTACGTAGTACGAAGTCTGAACCACAGGCCGCGCCACGGTCGTGGCCAGCGGAGCGTAACCCGTTACATAAGGAGTGTACCCAGCAGAGTAAGATGTGTAAGGAGCGTACGACGCAGTATAGGTCGGAGCCGCGTAGGCTGCGGTCGGATAAGAGGGGGCCACGGTTGCATAGCCGTACCGGCGCAGCCGCATGCGGTCGAGCATCTTCCCGGGATACCAACCATTGTACGTCGTGGCGACCACCGGCTGAACTGCCACGGGTTGGTAGGCAACTGTAGGCGTTGGGCAAGTCGTACACTGCGCTCTCGTGCAGTCGGCCGTCATCAATACCAATGCGGCAAGTACTAAACCGGCCAGGGCAACTCGTGTCAAGTTAGCGTTCATGATTGATCTTTTCTTCTCGTGAAGCAAAAGGAAGTTTGGAGCACGTAAGCCTCTATACTCTGGTTTAATCTCCCGACACTACTCTTGGCAATGTTTTTCCGCTGCAGAACCACAATTTGGTTGTGAATTCAATTTGGGGAGACTTTGCGACCTGGGAAAACAAGGCCGGAGGAGCGTTGCAGGCAGTGGCTAGCATGGCAATCTCTGCTCACGTGGATAGAGCTTTCGAAGCTGCACACCAGCAAACCTGTTGGTCAATTGTAGCCTACAATTCCCCCCTGAGCCGGCAACCGTCGCGTGTTGCAAAAAAACCACACCGACGGTTCTCATACTCAACACCGTTAATCTCTACGCGTGGTTTTTGAGAATCGTTCGCTAGGAACCGATGCAATTCTTTCCGGTGCAGGCGTTGTAGTCATTGCCAGCAGTTCAGTTGCGGCCAACGCCTTGGCAAACAAAAAGGGCTGCGCTTGCTGCGCAGCCCTTTTACACATGTTTCATTCGCTAGCTTTTTGTCGCACCTGCGAGCGTCGAGAGATACGACTGTTGGCCAGCGACCTATCGCGGGACTCGCGCCTGTGGTCTGCTGAAACCGATCTTCTCCAGCGCCTTGTAAACCTCCTCAAGTGTCTTTTCACCAAAGTTCGAGATACTCAGCAAGTCTTCTCGCGTGCAGTGCAGCAGATCGTTAACCGTGAAGATACCTTTTTCTTCCAAACAATTGGTTGTGCGTACGGCCAGCCCGATTTCGGCCGTACTCATCTCCAGGCGATCTTGCATTCCCTGATTGGCCAGGACGGCTTGGTTCAACGGGACTCGTGTCATGGCGGGCTCCTTCCCCTAAGTTGCGGCCAGGCGGAGGGCCGCCGACCTTCATGTTCTAGGCTCCTACTTCCGAAACGATCCAACATCGCTTCGACTTGGCCCGAAGTATACCAACCTCCGCCGGTTTTTCATGCAAGAAACTGGGAAACTTCCCAGATTCTTGCCCACGCATTCCGGTTGTAGTCATTGGCGCAAAACGCGTCCTCCCCGTAGGATGAACCTGAATGGCAGTACACTGCCTGCTTGGTCGAACGTTGGATAAGAGACTTGCTTCCGTGGATCCCCTTTTCGAATCGCTCAACCCTTCTCAGTGCGAATCGGTTCGCCATATCGAAGGCCCGATGCTCGTGCTAGCAGGCCCTGGCAGCGGCAAGACGCGTGTGGTAACCCACCGTATCGCTTATCTGCTCCGCGAAGGCATTCCTGCAGCGCACATCTTGGCGCTAACGTTTACCAACAAGGCTGCCGACGAAATGCGGGCTCGCGTGGAATCACTGGCCCCTGGCGAGCAGGTATGGGTTAGTACGTTTCACCGTTTCTGCGCACGCATCCTTCGCCAATATGCCGACCATGTTGGCCTGACGCCCAACTTCACGATTTACGATACTTCCGACTCCAAGCAGACTTTGGCCCGCGTGATCGAAGCTGGCCATTTCAAGACGTTGCACTACACTCCCGATCGCATAGCTAATGCCATCAGTGCCGCCAAAAACCGCCTCATCACCGCCGATCAGTACCAGCCCCGACCCAGCAGTCCGCTCAGCCAAATCGTTGCCGACATTTACCCCGCCTATCAAGAGCGCTTGCTCGCCTCCTCGGCCGTCGATTTCGACGATCTGCTGCTCCATGTTGCTCAACTCCTGTACCAAAACCCCGAAATCCGTTCCACGCTTGACGAACGTTTTCGCTACATCCTGGTCGACGAGTACCAGGACACCAATCATGTGCAGTACGTGTTGCTGCGGGCGCTTGCCGTCGACTATCCCAACCTGGCCGTGACCGGCGATCCTGATCAGTCGATCTACGGCTGGCGCGGGGCCGACATCAAGAACATTTTGCAGTTCGAATCCGACTACCCCGAAGTGAAAGTTGTGCGGCTCGAACGGAACTACCGCAGTACCAAAAACATCCTCCGCGTGGCCGATCAACTCATCAGCCACAACCTGCGGCGTAAGAAGAAGGACTTATTTACCGACAACGACGAAGGCAAGCCGGTCCGGCTCGTCGAGTACGCCAATCAAGATGACGAAGCCCGTAGCATAGCTTCCCAAATCGCGGCCTCGATCGGCGCAGGCCGCCGTCGGGCAAGCGACTTCGCCATCTTCTATCGCGTAAACGCCCTTTCGAGAGTCGTCGAAAGTGCGCTCCGCGAGACAGGCGTGCCCTACCAGATGGTTCGTGGCCAAGAGTTCTACCAACGCAAAGAGATCAAAGACATCCTCGCCTACTGTCAGCTGATTAACAATCCTCGCGACGATCAGGCAGTCTTGCGAACCATTAACACGCCGGCGCGGGGTATAGGCCGCAAAACGATCGATCGGCTCAACAACTACGCCTACCGTTACGGACTCACCTTGCTCGAAGCCGCGCGCGAAGCGGCACAGATCGAACACCTGGCAGCGCGTTCGGCAAAGAAAGTGCTCGCCTATGCCAAGCTGGCCGAGAAACTAAGCCGGCTGGCAAACGGCGACGTGGAAGAGATCATCGGCACCATCCTCAGCGAGACTGGGTATCACGATCAGTTGAAGGAAGGAGAAACGGAAGAAGACTTGAATCGCCTTGCCAACATAGAAGAGTTGTTGACCGACGCGCGGCAATTCGACGAGCAGAACCCTGGCGGGGGCTATCTCGAGACCTACCTGGAAAACGCCTGGCTCACCGGCGAAACCGACGATTGGGAAGCCGATACCGACAAAGTCACCCTCATGACCCTGCATGCTGCCAAGGGCTTGGAGTTCCCCGTTGTGTACCTAATCGCTGTCGAACACGGACTCTTGCCGCATGAACGCAGTACGAGCGACGCCGCAGAAATCGAGGAAGAACGACGGCTCGCCTTTGTCGGGATCACTCGGGCCGAGCAGGAACTGCAACTAAGCTACGTCGTGCAACGAGATTTTCGCGGCCAGCGCCGCTACGCGGTACCTAGTTCTTTTCTGATGGAGATTCCCCGCGAAGAACTCAGCCTTACTCTCAGCCTTTCCAACTCAAACGATTGGGAGCAGCAACATTGCGACGACGACTTCGAGTTTCCTTCTGCCAGCTCGGAAGAAGCTAACGAGGATATTGAATTCGAACCTCTCGACCAGCAAGAATCCGACGTGTCGGCAATGCACGTTGTGGCAGCTCAAGTAACAACGGCTGCCCAATTGGCAGGCAGTTCCTCCAAGCCGGCAACAGCCGTCTCTCCTAATGATTTCACCCAAGGCATGACGGTCATCCACCCCAAGCATGGCGTAGGAAAGATCATTGCCCTCTCTGGCGCTGGACACAACCGCCGAGCCACGGTCCGCTTCGCCACCGCCGGAGAAAAACATTTCGTCCTCGCCCACAGCCCCCTGCGACCAGCAGGGAAGTAGCGGTTATGCGATCACGCAGACAGTATTATCCCGTGTCTTTTCTTGCGACTTGCTCCGGCCAGTCCCGCGACCTGATACACTGAGCGTTGTACCGACTTGCGTTCACCACGAGCCTCACTGTCATGCCTGCCGATTGGCCACCTCAGTTTCTCTTTACCGTTTGCCAATGCGGCGCCGAGTTGGCTCTCAAGCAGGAGATTGCCAAAGGGCCGATTGACGCCCGGCCTGCCTATATGCGGCCCGGTTTTGTGACCTTTAAGCTAGGCCGGCCCTGTGATCATCCTGACCAGTTCCAATTGCCCTCGACCTTTGCCCGCACTTTCGGATTCTGTCTTGGCAAGGTAACCGGCGAACTCTCTGGAGAACTTGCCAGGCAGGTTTGGCAATTGCCTGCCGTCGAGCAGTTCATGGGAGTCCATTTGCCAGGCGACATTCACGTATGGCAGCGCGATACGAAGCCTGCAGGTTCCAGCGGCTTTCAGCCAGGCCCGACGTTGCTGGCGCG
>JAGQOW010000008.1 GCA_020427155.1 Planctomycetales bacterium
CAATCGCCGCTGCCACCGCCTTTTACATTGCGGCTCAAGTTGTCGCTCGAAAGCAACGAATCGGCGGAGCCCTGGAAGCTAGCTCTTGCTACCACCGAAACGGAATCCGACTTGCTGATCCCTGCGGAAATTGAGCGGCTTGTCCGCGCGAACAATGCCGAACGTACCGATCAAGCAAACCAAAAAGTTTCCGCCTACTTTCGCGATAACCACCCCGAGCGAAATCGACTTGAAGCAATCAAGCAGACAACCGTCGACGAAATTGATGCCACCGATCTGCTCATCCCTACCACGCTAGTCATGGAAGAAATCGCGACAGCTCGCGAAACGTTCATCCTCAAGCGGGGCGATTATCGACACCTTGGCGAGCAAGTTACGGCGACGACGCCCGCGATACTCCCCGAAATGCCTGCAGACGAACCTCGCAATCGCCTCGGCTTGGCGCGCTGGTTGGTCGATGCAGGTAATCCGCTGACGGCACGTGTTACGGTCAATCGGTTTTGGCAGTCGCTCTTTGGGACAGGACTGGTGCGCACTGCCGATAACTTCGGCGCCCAGGGCGAAGCTCCTTCGCATGCCGAGCTACTCGACTGGCTGGCTGTCGAGTTCGTCGAGAGCGGTTGGGACGTGAAGGCGATGCTGCGGTTGTTGCTGACAAGTGCGACTTATCGGCAGAGTTCTCGCCTGACGCCAACTCTCTTGGCACGCGACGCGGAGAATCGGCTGTTGGCCCGAGGGCCTCGTTTTCGTTTGCAAGCAGAGTTTGTGCGCGACCAGGCATTGGCCTCAAGCGGTCTGTTGGTCGACACTATTGGGGGGCCCTCTGTGCGTCCCTACCATCCTCCCGGACTCTACGAGCAGGTGGTGTCGGGCTCGAGTGCAGATACCTACCAGCTTGGCCAAGGAGATGAATTGTATCGCCGCAGCCTGTACACCTACTGGAAACGATCGGTTCCAAACCCTGCGATGCTGATCTTCGACGCACCCTTCAGAGAAATGTGTACCGTGCGACGCTCGCGCACGAACACTCCGCTGCAAGCGCTGAATCTCATGAACGATCCGACCTACGTCGAGGCGGCTCGATGCTTGGCGCAGCGAATGCTCCGTGAAGGGGGCGCGAGTCGAACCGAGCAACTCGAATTCGGTTTCCGGTTGTTGTTGGTGCGCTCACCTCGACCAGAAGAGATCGAGTCGCTCCTGGCAACCTGCACACGAATGCAAGACAGCTTTGCCGCCGACCCGGAAAGTGCAAAGCAATTGTTGCAAACGGGCGCGTCAAAGGCGGATACAGAACTCGATCCAGTCGAGCTGGCATCGATGACCGCAGTTGCGTGCGTTTTGCTGAATCTCGATGAGACCGTCACTAAAGAGTAGCAAGCATTTACATCAACACTGTTCGAGGCGTTTCTTGCGAGTTTAAGCCAATGCCGCGACGCGAAATACTAACCGAACTAACCCGCCGCCACTTCCTGGGGCGAAGTTCCGTAGGAATCGCCACGGCAGCGCTGGCGCTGCTGATCGAACGAGACGCCCAGGCCCACTCGGGCTTGGCGACTACCCCGCACTTCCGGCCGCGCGCTAAGCGGATCATTTGGCTTACCCAAGCCGGGGCCCCATCGCAACTCGAATTGTTGGATTACAAGCCTGGATTGGCAAAGTACTTCAACACCGATCTCCCAGACTCGGTACGCCAAGGACAGCGGCTTACAGGGATGACGGCCAAGCAAGATCGATTGCCCGTGGCCCCGTCGATCTACCAGTTTCGGCAACATGGACAATCGGGGCTTTGGTTAAGCGAGCTGTTGCCACATACGGCACGCCTGGCCGACCGACTTTGCGTTATCCGCTCGGTCCATACCGAGGCGATCAACCACGATCCAGCCATGACCTTGCTGCAGACCGGACACCAAGTTGCAGGCCGCCCGTCCCTGGGAGCTTGGCTCTCCTACGGGCTGGGCTCAGAAAACGACAATCTACCCGCCTATGTCGTCATGATTTCGCGTCCCACCGGGCCGACAAACGCGCAACCATTGCACGAGAGAATGTGGGGAGCTGGTTTCTTACCCGCTAACTACCAGGGAGTGAGATTCAATCCGGGCAACGACCCCGTGCTCTTTCTCTCCAATCCTCCGGGGATCGACAATGGTCGGCGTCGAGAGTTGATCGACAGCATTTCTGCTATGAACCAACTTAAGCTGAAAGACTATCAAGACCCGGAGACGCGGACCCGCATCGAACAATACGAGTTGGCGTTTCGTATGCAGTCGGCAGTGCCCGACCTGGCAGACTTGTCGCGTGAATCGTCCTCGGTATTCGAGAACTACGGCCCCGAGTCGCGAAAGCCAGGCTCTTATGCCGCCAATTGCATCCTTGCGCGCCGCCTGGTCGAGCGCGGAGTGCGGTTTGTCCAGCTCTATCATCGGGGGTGGGATCAACACAACAATCTGCCGGCCGGGATCAAGAGCCAGTGCTACGACGTCGACCAACCCACGACCGCCCTGGTCGAGGACTTGGAATCGCGAGGCCTTTTGGAAGACACGCTGGTTGTCTGGGGAGGCGAGTTTGGCCGTACCGTCTATTCGCAGGGCACCCTCACAACAGAGAACTATGGGCGCGACCATCATCCACGCTGCTTCTCCGTATGGCTGGCGGGTGCGGGGGTAAAACCCGGCGCTGTCATCGGAGAAACTGATGATTTTTCCTACAACATCGTTCAAGATCCGGTACATATCCACGATCTGAATGCGACCTTGCTGCACCTGATGGGCATCGACCACAAGCGCCTGACGTTCCGTCATCAGGGCCGAGAGTATCGGCTCACCGATATTCACGGCGAGCTGTTGAAGGCAGCGTTAGCCTGATCTTGCGCCATGCAATGCGACAATGGTGCGCTACGTCCAGCGGATGACGCTTTTAGCATTCTTGCAGCCGATACTGCCGCAACGGGACCGCCTTGCTGATCGCTGGCAAAGCCACAGCTCATAGCTGCAGAAAGGCGTTTTTTGCCCGCCACTTTTACTGCAGCTTACGATTGCATGGCATGGTTTCCCTCTCTGAGAATAATTGCTAGATTGCTTTACATTCGTGCAGTGGCTGAGAAAACAAATCGAAGCATCTCCAGGGCATACGCCGGACAGAGTAGGGAAGATTTGAGCCTCCCGATCCTCTGCCAGTAGCGGCTGCCAAAGCAGCGATCTGCTTCTTGCCGCCTGATTTGCCTAGGGCATCTTGACGAGACCTGCAGCCGAATTCTTTGAGTATGTGCCATGAACTCGCGTGAACGTGTACTCGCTGCTATCAACCACCGTCAGCCCGACCGACTGCCGATCGACCTCGGGGGGACCCGGCAATCGGGCATCGCCGCTTCGACATATCACCGGCTCAAGCAGTGCCTGGGGATCGACTCTCCGACGCGCGTTTACGATCTGTACCAGGTGCTTGCCGAGGTCGAACGCCCGGTGATGGATCGGTTCGGAGCCGACGTCGTAGGGCTCAATCGCCCCGAAGTCGCATTCGGAATTTGCAACGAGCGCTGGAAGCCCTGGCGGCTTTTTGACGGCACTCCGGTGGAAGTGCCTGGTGATTTTCTGCCTGAAACCGAGCCTAACGGCGACCTGATTCTGATTCAGAACGAACAGCCCATCGCACGCATGCCGAAAGACGGCTTCTACTTCGATCGCTTGGAAGTCTACCCGGGCGGGGCGCATACCCCGATTGAAGAGGTCAATCCACCGCTATTGAGCGATGAAGTATGTCAGCACTACCGGCTGCAGAGCCAAGCCCTCTACCAGAACACTGACTTTGCCATTATCGCCCCTATGGGGCCGCCGTACGAACTGTTCTACGGCCTTGGCACAGGCGGGTTTACCGAGTGGATGATCACCTTGGCCACCGAGCCTGATTACGTGAACGGTCTGCTCGAAAAACTGGTGGACATCTGGTTGCAGAACCTGAAACGGTTTGTCGATGCCGTAGGCGATCGTGTACAGATACTTCAATTCAACGACGACTTCGGTACCCAAAACGCGCCGTTTATTTCGCCCAAGATGTTCCGCGAATTGATCATGCCTCACTACCAGCGCGGACTTGACTGGATTCATCGGAACACGCAGATGAAAGTCTTTCTGCACTGCGATGGCGCGATCTATCCTCTGATAGAATCTTTGATCGAGATGGGCGTCGATATTCTCAACCCGGTACAAACCAGCGCCGTGGGGATGGACGCGCGACGGCTAAAAGATGAGTTCGGAGACCGGCTCGTGTTCTGGGGCGGCTCGCTCGATTGTCAAAAGACGCTGCCCTTCGGCACGCCCGAAGAGGTGGCCCATGAGGTGGAAGAGCACGTGCGAATTTTCTCTCCAGGGGGCGGGTATGTTTTTACCTCGGTACACAACATTCAAGCCAAGGTCCCGCCAGAAAACGTAATCGCTATGTTCGACACGGCACGGCGTTGCGAAGTCGTCCCGGCCTGAGCATTGCCTGGCAGCGAGCCCATTTCTTTGCTTGGCTCAGGATTGCCTGGAATTTGCTCCCAAAGCCTCACTGGTTGGCGGCATTAACAAAACGCTACAATAAGGGCTGGCATCTCACATGCGATTCTTTGGTGCGGCGCCCCCCACTCCATGTTAAGAGCTTGGGATTCCAACTACTTTGTCCTAAGATATTTGCAGCAAGTGGCAGTTCGGCGATCCCTCTCGCCAGATAGGCGAGACTGATTAGCCCGACCATGCTAGTCTGGAGCGTGGCATACCCTAGTGGTTCCCGCTACAGGCCCCCGAGATACCGAGCGAAGGAGATGTCATGGCCAGGAATGAAGCCCTGTTCCAGGCAGTTTACACCGGCGATCGAGACGCCGCCCGCGAAGCGGTCCAAGCTGCTCTGGATAATGGCGAGTCGGTGGAAAGCATCATGAACGATTCGCTCATTGCGGCGATGCGCCATATTGGCTCCTACTTTGAGTGTGGGGAGGCGTTTATTTCAGAAATGCTGATTGCCGCGCGGGCGATGGACACTGCTTTGCAAGTGATTGAGCCACTGCTGGTCAAGTCGGGCGTCGAACCCAAAGGTCGCGTCTGCATTGGCACGGTACAGGGTGACCTCCACGATATCGGTAAGAATCTCGTGGCGATGATGCTTAAAGGTGCGGGCTATCAGGTCGACGATCTGGGGGTGGATTGCTCGCTCGAGACGTATGTTTCCGCAGTGGAGCGAGGCGCCCAGGTGGTCTGCTTGAGTGCGCTGCTGACGACTACGATGCCAGCCATGCAAGATGTCGTAGCCCAATTGAAGCAGGCGGGATTCGATGTTCCAGTCATCGTCGGCGGCGCGCCGATCACGCAAGAGTATGCCGACCAGATCGGAGCGAGCGGTTTTTCCTCAACCGCCAGCGGCGCCGTCTCGGTCGTCGAACGCTGCCTCTCCTAGAAGTCGAGAAGTAGATCGTTCAATAGATACGCACCGCAGACGACGTATTACTGCTGTGCGGCTGTGGCGATCTGAAGAGCGATCTCCATTGCTCGGCGACCATCCTCTGGTTTCAAATCTGGCTCTTCCCCTTTTCTGATGCAGGCGATGAAGTATTCGTTCTGCTGCTGATGTCCCCACATCTTGGGGCCCGATTCTTTGACGTTCCAAACTGTCTTTTCGGGACTTTCGCCGAAAAGCGTCACCCGATCGTTATCTGCGGCGCTGAGTACGCAGGTCGAATCGCCGACTACCTCCAGATTGGAAGTCGAGACTGCGCGGTTCACCGATCCACTATACTGCAGACAGCCGACCATCCCGTTGGCAAGTCGCAACGCGACGTGGGCATCGTAACCGAGCGTTCCGCCAGTCTTTTCGAGCGGAGTATACTTGACTACGGGGTCGACACTCGCGATCTCGCTGTCGAAGAGCCAACGCACCAGATCAATCGACCAGACCGACAGCGTGAACAGCGGTCCGCCGCTTTTGTCAATTTGCCACATCCAGCAATCAGCCGGCCACTGGCTGGCCAGATCGGTAGCGGGAATGAATTCGCGGTAGATCACACTGGTAGGGTTTCCCAGCTTGCCTTGGGCTATCAGTTGCTTCGCCTTCACATAATTTGAGGTAAAGCGAAACGTGAGGCTGGGCATCAGCAGCGCCCCTGCCCGGGCGGCAGCAGCGATAAGCTCGTCGGCTTCTGCCAATGACGGAGCCAGAGGCATTTCGCAAATCACGTGCTTCCCCGCCTCCAACGCAGCAAGCGATGCAGCCACGTGCAGCGGAGTGGGCAGTGCTACGACGACTGCGTCTACGTTCGGGTCGTTCACCAGCTTGGCGTAGTCGTCGTAGCACGACTCGACCTGATGCTTTTGGGCGGCCTTGGTGCGACGTTTCTCATCGGCATCGGCGACAGCCACTAGCCGCGCTCCTTCGATTGCGGCAAATGAAGGAACGTGCGCCCCACGTCCGACGAAACCACAGCCGATAACTCCCACTCCGATGTCCTTCACGATTCAGTTCCTTTCTGTCACACGGAATCGAGAGCTGCGAACGATCGTCGTCGCAAGCTGTCAGCCGATGCGAAAACGCGGGTGGCTTTTGTCGGGTTTGGCGCCTCTCTCGATGGAGAGTTGGCTCAGCGAAGTGTCGACCATGGCCACGGCAGGAAAGGCGGTTTCAGCGTCTTCAATTGGCCCGTAGAGTACAAAGTCGGCCCCGACCGCGACGGCCGCAGCCAGGGCAGAGGCCATGCAAGGCTTTTCTGCCTGCAGCCCCATCTTGGTTTTCAGACCCTTCCAAACCGCCACTGCATTGTGGAAGCCGCCGCCTACCGGTAAGCCAAATTCCTGCTTGATGTCGAACATTGCTCCAAAGGCTTGCCCCATGGTGGCTAGATCTAGCACACACGCGTCGACCATTAAATTGCAAATGCCCGCGTCGAGCAGCTTGGGCAACAATTCTCGCACAGCTTGAACGCGGCCCTGGGCAGTAAAATCTCTCATATAGTAGGTGAGCAAGATCGCGCTGGTAACACCCGCGTCCTGAATCGCCTGCAGCTCTTCGTCGCGAATCTCCGGCTGGACCGAATTGTAGACGACTCGATCGGCCAGACCGGCTTGGGCAACATACTCCAGGCCAGCCAGTCTGACGGCAGAAGTCGTGCCGTCAATCAACAGCGGGGCCCTGGTGGCATCCTTGGCAAATTCCAAGTGCTTCTGCAGCGCGTCGGGGGTTGCGCCAACGACATCCAACATGCAAGGGTTGCCGGTCAGTGCAGCGAAATCATCCTGCGCGCGAATACGCTTTTCGGCCTCTTGCCGATCGAATTCTCCGCGTGCTTCATCGACACAGATCGAGTGGCCGTGATAGAAGCAGCTTCCGATCAGCACTGTCGGTCGTGCGCCGGGCACCCCTCCCACACACACGCCGCCGATCTCAAACGACTGTTGCCTGGCCGCGAATTCCAGCAATCCGCCAGCGGTCCCTGGTTCCTCGGTCATCGCTACGCTCGCTCGTCCAAAGGCTCAATCAGGAGACCACGAGTTTAGCGTCCTTGTAAGCGTGGGACAAGCATGGCACTTGCCTTCCAGCACTTAAAGCCTGAGCTTATGACGAAGAGCTTCCTGCAACAGAGCGCGCCCCCAATCGTTGCCGGCAAATGCTGATGCAAATGCCGTCGAGAGTTTAAGGAAGCACTACAATTCAATATCGCCTGCTGGTTTCTGCGAACGTTGATACTCCGCCACGGCATCGAACACTGTCTGCGGAATGTTGAGACCCAAAACTAGCCAATTGTCCGATGTTTTCAGCCCCGCAAGTTCAATCTTGTTGAAGGCGCCAAGAAATCCCCCATCGGGAACGGCCACTCCGCCGGCATTGAGCAAAGGAGCGAAAAAGGCGTCGAGCTTTTCAGAGAGAAACTGCTGAGCATCGGTCGGCAGCGGCGTGTCCAACTCAACCTCGCCGTCTCGAACAAGTTCGTATTCATCAAAATCGTTCTTCAGCAACTTGTAGGTCGTCCTGGCCGTTGCTGCCGTTTCAAAACGCTCGCCGCCGATGTCGACGGCTGTGATTCTCATCGTAAACAGCAATTTATCGGGACTCGGCAACGAGATCTCCAAAGGCCGGTACTTCTCGGTCGTGACCGCCCAACGCGTCGATCGGGCATGCACCATCAGTGGCAATGGCAACTGCGGCTGCAGTATCTTGGCATAACGCATCAGGAATTCATCCGAGAGTGTCTTGCCGCCCAGAATCGTTTCGAGCGAGTTGTTGAAGAACGATAAATGCACGCGAACCTGGACGTCTCCCCCGACCAGATCTTCAGGGCAAGGCGTCAGAGCTCCGAATTGATCACGGCGGCTAGTGATCACGTTCGCCTTGATCTGCCGTGGATCGCTACAGAATCCCGCCAGCGTCGGCACCGCCCCTTCTCGACTGAGCGGAGCCAGGACGTCGGAGAATCCGCTGATCGATTGCTGGGTGTTTTTGATTTCCGCGCGGATCTCGGCCACAGCCTCGTTAACTTGCCGGTCCATGTTCTCAGTCAGCATTTTTGCCGTATGGGCCTTGGCCGTGGATCGCATATGAGATTGCGCCACCGGCCGTTTCGCCTGCCGGCGCGCGATGCCCTGCACGACTTGCCGATCTGCGGTGACTTTCCTCAGCCGGGTATTCACTGGCGTTTCTATCTTGGTTTCGCCAAGGGTCCAACCGGTGGTGCTGAAAAGCAGGGGCTTGGATGCCTGGACAGGACCAGACGTCATCACATGCAACTGCGCAGGGCCGGCATCCGCCTTGCAGCACGCCAGCACTTTGCCCTTAAAGACGAGTCGAACCTCCGCATTCACTTCATTGGCAACGATTTCCAATTCGGTCGAGCCAACGGTGTTGGCGGTCCCCCTCACTTGCAGAGTCCTGCCTTTGCGTCGAATACCACTGGGAGGTGCTTGATTCGTGTCTTTAATAGGAAAGTCCTGATCGATTTCGGTATCGAATATCTGGAGCAACCGCCGGGCCAAGTCGTCCGATACGGCAAGCTGGGCATTCGGCTGCGATAACAGTGAGCGAATGGCTGCGACTTCTTCAGTTAATTGGCCAGTCTGTTCAAACCAGCCGAGAGTACGAGCCAGGTCGACTGCACGTTCGTCGGTCGGCTCTGCAGCTATCGCGCGAAGTTCTTCCCGGGCGAGTGCTACTTTCTCTTCAAAGGCACTTTGAAGATTCGCTTGCTCGAAGGTATACGCGGCATCCAAATGGGCATCCATCTTGGTCCGCAGTTCGGCAAACACAGGACCTTCCAATCCTTCGCGATTCGAGTAGAGCCAGCGTCTGACGATTGCCAGTTCTTCGTAGCGGGCCTCTCGCGATTGCAGATTCTCTTCGAGCAGGCGCCAGCGCAAATGCTCTCGCCATGCCGCCTGTTCACTGGCCTCCATGGAGGCCAATACGAGCTCGACCTGGGCGACCTCTTCTCGAAGCGCCTGTTGAGTAGAATGAAACCAGTGCTCCGCAGGTAATTCAAAGCGGTCTTCCGCCTCTGCCAACAGCTTCGCTGCCTGATCGACCCGGCTTTCCAGCGTGCTCTCGCCACTCACAGCCGGGTAGCAGATAAAGCCCAACGTACACGACAACAGCCGTAGGATCTTCAGGGGGAGAGCCATTGAATTCAAGGGGGAAATCGATGCAAACACTCAGATGTTGCTTTTTTGCGACCTACGCTTTGTAAGAGTGCGTTTTTTCCGGTCACTTGGTCGCCTCACCATAGGCTTGGCTCCCCAGATTCTTCAGTTTGGTTGCCGATTGTGCAACCTGGAGTGGTTATTAAGACATGGGCTACCAGAAGCATCCCCCGGCTTGGCTCGCTGTTTTGACAACAATGGCTTTTGCAGCGGCCACCGCCTCTGCTGCCGAGCTAACCGGTCGCTGGGGCGATACCCGATTGCCGCAGCAGCTCGTCTACAAGTCCGATACCAGGCAAACCTCGGCGCTGGTGGTCGTCACCTTCTCGACCCGGTGCCCCTTGGCTCGGAGAATCGTCCCGTTGCTCAATGAATTGCAAGCAAAGTACTATGCCGATGGCATTCAGTTCATCGCGCTCTTTCCCAACGGCATGGACGACCTGCGCGAGATTGCCGAGTACGCCATCGCCACCGAGTTGATCTTCCCAGTTTTCAAAGACGACCAAATTGCACCTTGGCATGTGGAGTTAGGCTTGAAGACCACGCCGCAAGTCGTCGTGCTCGACACGCGGCAAGGATTCGATCAACAACGAGTCGTCTATCGGGGGCAAATCAATGGCCGCTGGTTCGGCGGCGGCACGGCTAATGAAAAACAGGAGTATTTGGCAGACGCCTTGGAGAGCTTTCTGCGCAACGAGGAACCTCCCCTTGCCGAAACCGCGGCTTCGGGTTGTCCGATTGCCAAAAGTGCTCCGATCGATCTCCAGCCATTTGCAGGTGTAACTTACTATCAAGAAATTGCCCGGCTGATTCAAAAGAGCTGCCTGGAGTGCCACCGCGAAGGGGAACCTGGCGCGGAACTGTTTGCGGCTTTCGATTCTTACGAAACGGTAGCGGGCATGAGCGGCGTGATGCTCAGCCGGATGGAGAATCGGCTCATGCCCCCCTGGCACGGCTCGACGGCACACGACAACGGCCTCGAAGGATTTCAGAACGATGTGCGGTTGACCGAGGACGAGATCAATCTGTTTCGAGCATGGGTCGAGGCCGGCTGCCCGCCGGGAGACGCCAGCCAGGCTCCTGAGCCTCGCTCCTGGTTGCAGTCCGACCAGTGGAAGATTGGCACCCCCGACTTCGTCTTTGAAATGCCCGAACCCTATGTGGTGCCCAAGTACCGCCTCGACGAGTATCAGTTCTACCGCGTGCGTGCCAATTTCCCTACAGATCGCTTTATCCAGGCAATCGAAATGAAGCCTGGCAACAAGGCTGTCGTTCACCACATGGGCGCAATTATTGGCCCTGCATCCGAAGAAAACCTGGCGGCCAACGAGGCGATGCTGAAACTTTACGGACTCACCGGCGACAAGGTGAAGAAGATTGGCGACTATATTGCCGGCGATCCCTTCAACGCGCGCATTTACTCCAGCGGATCAGCTTTGGAACTGCCCGCCGGGCACGACCTCTTCTTCGAGATGCACTACACGCCGACCGGTCAGAGCGAAGAGCCCGACGTTTCGAAGATGGGGATCATTTGGGCCCCCTCGAAACCCGACCATGTGATCCAGACCAGGGTATTCAACCGCAAAGATATCCGGCTTCGGCCCCACGATCAGCACTACGAAAAGCAGAGTTACTATCAGTTTCCGACCGATGTGCTGATTTACTCGCTCGGACCGCACATGCACTATCGCGGCAAGGATTTCACACTCTACAAGATCGAAAACCCAGGGACCGACCAAGAGCTTCGGACTTTGGTTTTATGCGTGGCTACTTACGACTTCAACTGGCAGCGAACTTACGAATTTGTCAAACCGCTGCAGCTCAAAGCTGGCGATGCCCTCTTGAGTATTGCCCACTTGGACAACTCGCACCTGAATCCTAACAATCCCGATCCCGAGGCGGCGATTCGCTTTGGACTCAAGAGCGAGCAAGAGATGCTCAATATGCGCGTGAAATACGAAGAAGTCGACTTTGGGTCGCTGGAATAACTTTCCGCGAATGGTCCCTACGGCACCTGTGGCTTAACGCCACTCCATCAGCGCTGTATTAAGTGCTTGCTGCACGCGGCGGCGGGGCTGATGAAAATAGATCATGCCGTGCCCAGGGAGCATGATATCGGTGTCGACTTGGGCGAATCGCTTGAGCGAATCCAGGTAGGCGACTTTATCGAAATCGATTGATCCGCTCCAGCCAAAATCGCCTGCCAGCAGAGTGCCTATGACATCGCCGCTTACCACCAGTTGGCGCCCCTCGTGCTCAAAGAAAAACGCAGTGCAGCCCCGACTGTGTCCAGGCAGGTGCATCACGCGGAAATTGACGCCGAACAGTTCAAACGATTCACCGTCGGCAACCACCTGATCGACCTCAAACGGGGTAAACGTCTTGTGGTACAAATAGCCGCAGCAGCGGTCGTCGCCCGCAGCAACCGCCTCGGCAGTTTCGCCGACGGCGATAAACTCGATCCCGTGGGCTTTCAGCAAATGCCCTGCCCCCGCGTGATCAAAATGGGCATGGGTCAGGATGCAGTACGCTACGTCCTTGAGTTCCAATCCCCAATACTGCATGTTGGCTTCAATCTGGTGGAGCGTATCCCCGCAGCCGCAGTCGAACAGAATGAGCCCCTCAGGCCTCTCGAGTACATAGGTATTGCCGTCATTGTACCCGGCATCGACGCCGTCCCACGTGACGCCGTTCATGTCGCCGCCAACCTGGAACAAATGTCGCAAAACTTGCATACACAGCCTCGCCAATCTGTTATGGTTTTACTTTTACGGTACGATCACGGATTCTCTCCGAGTTCATTCTAACAACGCGAGGTGGAACTGATGAACCTGCTCCGACGGTTTTCTTGCACATTGTTGATGTTGATTCTGCTTATCGCACCTGGCAGTGCGCTGCGAGCCGAAAACGAGGGTTGCTGGCAAGATCTCTTTGACGGTAAAACGCTGGATGGTTGGATTCAAAAGAACGGCACGGCAACATACCGCGTTGTCGACGACACGATCGTCGGCCAGACGACCGAGGGAAGCCCCAATTCGTTTCTTTGCACCGAAAAAGACTACGGCGATTTCGAATTGGAGTTCTTTGTACGAGTTCACGATGAGCTGAATTCAGGCGTGCAGATCCGATCGACCACCAAGGAAGCGTCTGCCGCGGAAGAAAAGGCCGGCAACTTCGGCCGAGTCAATGGACCGCAGGTCGAGATCGAAGCCAGCGGGGCAGGGGGGGCCGAGGCAGGCTATGTTTATGGCGAAGCCACAGGCCGCGGTTGGCTCACGCCCGAAAAGCGGCTCATTCCGCACAAACACTTTCGCGATGGCCAGTGGAACCACTACCGCGTTGTTGCTCGCGGACCTCGCATTCAAACGTGGATCAACGGCGAGCCGATTGAAGATCTCACCGACGAAGAGGCCTACCAAACGCATCCGAAAGGGTTTATTAGTTTGCAAGTCCATGGCATCGGGGCAGGCAAAGGCCCGTTTGACGTAGCTTGGAAGCAAATTCGCATCAAAGAGCTGCCCACCCCGTGAGCCGCATCCTTCCAAGACTCTCAACGCCAGATTTCCCGCCGGGAATTACCGCGATGGAATTGCAATTCATGCTGAAATCCTGTTGTCGCTACTTGTTGCTAGTGGCCATGCCGCTGATATGCTTCCCGGCGGAGCTCTTTGCGCAACCTTCCAGCGAAACGGAGTTGGCCCAGATCAAGGCCTTGTTCGACAAGCCGGACCCCATCACTTGGCTCATCACCGGCGATTCGATAACGCACGGGGCATTGCACACGCATGGCTTTCGTTCGTATCCCGAGCATTTTGCCGAGCGCATCCGCTGGGAAATGCGCCGGGTGCGCGATGTGGTGATCAACACAGGAATCTCTGGCGATCGCGTGCCGGGGCTGGCAGGCGATCTGGAACATCGTCTGCTGCGGTTCAAGCCGACAGTCGTCTCGATCATGATGGGCATGAACGACGCGACGGCCGGGCCAGAGGGCCGCGATGCGTTTCGCACCGGCTACCTCGAATTGATTGATCGGCTGCGCAAGGAATCCAATGCTTTGATCCTGCTGCATACGCCCAACCCGATTACGCCTGTAGCAGGCGAGCGGCGAGGCGATTTGCCAGCTTACGCTCAAATCATTCGCGAAGTCGCCGAGGACCGCGGCGTCGCCTTGTGCGATCAAGAAAAAAGATGGCAAGAATACATCGCTGCTAGAAAAACCGATATCAACTACCTGCTGAACGACGGCACGATCCACCCCAACGGGCAAGGACATGTATTGTTCGCCCACGAAATGTGCAAGACCTTAGGAATCTACGATCCTGACTCCAATACCGGCAGGCTTTACTTGCCGTGAACTGCTGGAAGCTGCTTGGGGTTGGGGCAGCTCTGCCCGTTAAGCCTGGTAGCCACGAGCGATGGCGTCGAGCAGTTCGGGGACGTTTTGATACGGATTGTAAACAAGCAGATGGGCGCCGGCGTTGAGCAGACGCTGCTTTTTCTGCTCGACGGTGAAGTGCCCCAAATGCTCGTAGTGGCTCTCGTCGCGAGATAGCACTCCTACGCCGACACCGCCGGCCCGATAGGTATAGAGCATCTCGGGAAAACCGTCGCCAAAGGTCAGCAACTCTGCGCCGGGGATTCCCATCTCGCCAACCATTCTGTCGATGACCACCTCCTTGGCGTCGTCCTCCGGACCGAGCGAGCCGGCCGCCATGATTCTGTCTTTGGGAAAAAACTGGGAATAGCCCAAGTATTCCACACTCTCAGAAACCGCGTCGAGGTCCGATCCGCTCGCCAGGTAGATCCCTCGCGACAGCCGCTGTTGCAACTCGGTTAGTACCTCCATGGCCCCATCCATCCGCATGTCGTCCATAGTCATCTCGCCCGCCCTGAGTTTCGCGCGGCGGCTCTCGACCATACCGACCAGCGCATCGTTGTAGGAGTCCTTGAGCATCATCGGATCAAGCGGCGGACCGGTGTAGCCGTGGTTTTCCAATATCTGGCAAAGTCGCTTCATCTGCATGTAGGTCGGGATGCCAATGGTCTCTTCAATCTCTCTGACTACAATCTCCTCGGCTCGCTTGTGCTCCATGTGAGGCGAAGAGAGGGCGATCAGGTATGCCACGTTGTTGGGCACAGCCAGATTGGGCCAACCCAGTCGTTCATCCGAAATCGTTCCGTCGAAATCAAACAGCCCCACCGACAACGATCGGCCAGAAAACTCGCGCACGATCTCTACATTACCATCGGTATTGTCGACGACGACAGGTTTCTCGAGCAAACCTTCCTTATAAGGAAACAAATCGTTTTCCGGCGTCACAGAAACTCCTCTTTGAAATACGAGAACAAGAAGTGAGCGATGATACTAACGATTTACTCGTGATCATCATAGTCCGTCACGAAGATCTGAGTGATCTCTCGACCTGCGGTCATAACACGTCGGTTGTAGGCAATGGTTTTGCCGTCGTGGCTCCAAACGAGTGCAAAGGGCTGAGGGGCGCGGTCGCTGAGGATGCGACTCTCGCCAAACCGAGGCCCTGGCGCCACGTTTGTCACGACCATGCGCGTTCCCGCCACACACACCAAAGCGTTGCCGCTCGGATGCCAGCGTACTCCCGAGTCGACGCCGCCATCGAGAAACGTGGCCTGGCGAGGCGCGCCCCCCCGAGGCGAGATGAGAAAAACTTGCGAATCGCCCTCGTCGTCTTTCATCAAAAACGCGATCTGCTCGCCGTCGTGCGAAGCGCGGACAATCCCCTCGCAACCCGGATGCACGCGTTCGCCTGAATGGGTGAGCCGTCGCTGCACTGCGCCTGCCGGGGGCGCGGGAAATGTTGTTTCAGTTCCTTCCAACGGTCCCAAGGGGCCGGCCTGGGTGATGTCATTGGGAATGTCGACCACATAAAGTTCGTCAAGTTTCTCTCCGGCAGCAGTCCTCGTCGTACCTATGAACGCACGGGCTAACTGGCGCGAGCCGTCGGGCCGCAGATACCCATTGCGCCCAATCCAACTGTCCCACGCCGCGCGCGAAATCTCATCGCTGCCTGGCCGGGGTTCAGGAACAACAGAGACGACTAGCGCAGAAAAACCCTCGGCAGTGCCGGGGAACTGCTGGCTTTCGGCAACTTGCAACGGCTGGCCTAGGTGCGTGACGCCAATCGTCCGCAGGTCGAGATCCTTGCCGATTGATCGCCCATGAGCACGAACCACTTCGTCGTTGTAGGTGAAGCCGACCCACTCACCGTCGCCAGAGAACTCATGCCGATGGGTACCCCCACGCAGCGCGCCAGGCGTAAAAGGCGCTGCGGTGTCGCGAGCATCGGCCAATCGCGAAACCCCGCTGCCGTCTCCAGCGGCAATCACACCGACGCGACGAAACTGCTCGTACTGGTTTTCGGGGCCTGAGGGATGAAAGGGCCCATGGATGAAAATCACTTCATCTCGCACATGGCTGTACGACGCCGCCCCCGCGCCTGGTCCGAAAATTCCCGGATTCTCAGGTTGGTAAAGTGTTGTGATCTCGCCCGTGGCGATCTCCACCTTGGCAATCTGCTTCGAGGCGCCGATTCCTCCGTCGTCGGTACGGGTGTCGAAAACCAAGAACCGATCGTTTGGCGAAAAATTGTCGTTATTGTCCAACTCGTGGTGAAATGAAGTGCCGTGGGTAATCTGGCGCTCTGCGCTCTCGACGCTCCCTCTGGTTCCCATTGCAGCTTCCATCGCGATCAGCAATCCTACTAGGTATTTCAAATACATGCCGGGTATTGTAGCAAATTCTTCTCGGCCGCGAGGCCGGGGATCTTAGGGCTTGTTGCTATTCAAAGCATGGGTGATCTGATAGGCTCAACTGGCAATGTCGTTCGCTCCGCCTCGTAGCGCGTATATTCATGTTCCGTTCTGCGTACATCGCTGCGGCTACTGTAATTTCGCCTTGGTCGCCGGGCGCGAAGATCTGGTCGAGCCCTACCTGAACGCCCTGGAAACCGAACTCGCGTGGCTAGCTACGCCTCGCGAAGTCGACACCCTCTACTTTGGCGGCGGTACGCCCACGTTTCTCTCGCCTCGTCAGTTGGAACGACTTTGCCAATTGGCGATTCGCTGGCATCCGCTCGCCGCTGATTACGAGTGGACCGTCGAAGCGAATCCAGCGGATCTCGATCTGGAGCGACTCGCGGTACTCGCCAACTTCGGCGTCAACCGACTCAGTCTTGGAGCCCAGTCGTTTCGCCAGCAGAAGCTGGAATTTCTAGAACGCGATCATCTGGGACAGGATATCTGCGAAGCGTGCCGACTGGCGCGTGAGGCAAAAATGAACGTCTCGCTCGATCTGATCTTCGCTGCCGCCGACGAATCGCTTGCCGACTGGATCGCCGATCTGGAGCAAGCCGTGCTGCTCCGACCCGAACATGTTTCGACCTACGGTTTGACCTTCGAAAAGGGCACAACCTTCTGGAGTCGACTCCGGCAAGGCACGCTTCGCACAGTCTCCGAAGAATTGGAACGCGAGATGTATCTCGCAGCGATCGAACGACTCGGCGAAGCCGGATTCGAGCACTACGAAATCTCCAACTTCGCCAGACCACGACATCGCAGCAGGCACAACGAAGTCTATTGGTCCGGCCTAGGCTACTATGCCGCAGGGCCTGGCGCCGCCAGGTATGTCGAGGGGGTTCGCGAAACCAATCACCGCAGCACATCGACCTACCTGAAACGAGTGCTGGCGGGCCAGTCGCCGGTGGCCGAACGTGAATGCCTCGATCTCCAGCAGCGCGCCCGCGAGTTGCTCGTCTTCGCGCTCCGTCGCTTGCAAGGGGTGACGCGCAGCGAGTTTCAAGAGCGGTCGGGAGTTGCTCTCGACCAATTGGCGGGCTGCCAGGTTGCACGCTTCGTCGAGTTGGGCCTGCTGTCAGACGACGGCCAGGTGGTGCGGCTGACCCGAGAAGGCCTGCTCGTTAGCGACGGCCTCTGGCCCGATCTGCTGTGATTCACGGTTCAATCAAAAAGTATTTGCCGAATAAGGCGCCCAAAAACAACCATCGCCAGCTCAGCAGTCAACCGTCAGCAACCACACAAATCCTACATCGGCGCCCGAGGCAATTCGCGCTGGTAAGGAGGTACTTCGACGGGCGGCAGGTAACCGTCGGTTTCGGCTTCCCAAGCACTGCGATCTTCTTCGCTCGCGTAGTAGCGAAGCCAGGTATCAGGATCATTGCTAGTATTCGCACAGTCCCAGTGCAGGTAGTTGTTCCGGCCACGAAGCATCTTTTCGTGTGCCGGCAGAATGTCGCGATACAACAGGCAGTAAAGCTGCCGATCTGACAAATGGTCGGTAAAGTCGAGCACGATGCGCTTGGAAAACAACTTCTCGATAACATTGTGCAGCGCTATTCGTAGCTGTTCGTCGTCCAACGTCTCGGGATGCTCTAGTTGCAATCGAGGTCGAAACCAATCGTAGATCGGCACAATCGGGGCTCGCTCCCACTCAAGCATCGACTCTAAGAATTCGTTCTCGCTTGTCGTCGACATCAACTCGACGTTCACGCGTCCAATTGATTCATCGTACAATGGCTCGAGCGCATCTCGCAATTGAGCGTTGCGAAGCAAGTGATCTACTTCGTCGGACATAGGATTTTTGGGAGGAGTCATGTCAGAGTTCGGTCGCTAGTTTTCGTCACGATGTACTTCGTACTTCAAGGTGCCGCGGCTGATAAGCGGTCTTGTCCGTCTAAATTGCTACTGCTCTACAGAACTTTCTCATGCCCTGTGGCGAAAACAAACCATGGGGGCCAAACGCAACAGGCATAGTTCGACTTTATCAACAGGATGCACACCTGAGAACTGTTTCGAACCTTGAAAAACAGTAGTTTTAGAAATTGGTCGTTCACGATCGTTACGACCGGTAATCTCGACCCAGTCTGTGCCCGCACCGCTGTCACCGCCGGCAAATCGTCGGCCCCGTCGGCTGAGGAAGTACCTCGATCTTGTCGTCTCGGCGGCCTTCCTAATCAGTCGAGTGGGGAGCCCATCTCTCGCATCAGCAGCTTCATATCATCCCAGGTAAGCCGCTTGGCGGCCGGATTCCTGAGCAAATAGGCTGGGTGATACGTGCACACGACCTGCATACCCCGGTACTCATGAACCTTGCCCCGGAGTCGGCCAATCGCCGCCGTCGTGCCCAGCAGATTCTGAGCTGCCACGGCGCCGAGACAACAGATGAAATCGGGGCAGATCAGTTGCAGCTGGCGGTCGAGAAAGTGCCGGCAATTGTCGGCTTCTGCTGGCATTGGGTTGCGATTCCCCGGAGGGCGGCACTTCAGCACGTTAAGGATATAAACTTCCTCACGGCTCAGCCCACAGGCGCCCAGGATCTTGTTGAGTAGCTGCCCGGCAGCCCCCACAAACGGCTCGCCGCGGCGATCTTCATCAGCTCCCGGCGCTTCGCCCAAAAAACAGAGTCGGGCCCGAGGATTGCCGACGCCAAATACCGTCTGGGTCCGAGTCTCGGCTAGCTCGCGGCAGCAGTCGCAGGCGGCCACTTCGAGTTGCAAGGACTCTAAGGTTTCGGGCTTCGAAGCAGGCTGAGTGTCCTCTCCTGCTTCCACCCGTTCTACTCCCAGCCCTGATCCAGGCCGGGCAATCTGCTCCATGCCAGCTGCTGCCATGCTCTCCAGCAATTGAACGATTGAACGCAGCGATGGATGATTGAGGTCAGAGGACATGAGTTTCACCCCGTGCTGCGCGGCGGCCAACAGGCCTTGCCAGTCTGGGCACGAACCCCTTGGCCGCGCCCTGCGTCTTAGAGGGTCTAGTTTACGGTTTGTCGTGATTCGTGGTAGGTCCGCCCTCCCCAGTTCGCCCGAATGGCACCTTTCTGACGCATGTCTGCTAGATTAGGATGGGGATTGGGCGAAAGCTGTCTGGCGGGCAGTTCTCTACACTGAGCCCTACCAATTGAATCTCCCCTGGCTTGTCCCTCGGCCGTTTGATGCTACTCGGCTGACGAAGAGGAAAGTGTTTGATGGCAGTCCCCCAAGTCGTAATCATTGGCCGACCTAATGTTGGCAAAAGTAGCTTGCTTAACTGGCTGGCGGGATTGCGGCTGGCAATCGTCGAGGATCGGCCTGGTGTGACGCGCGATCGCATTGATTACCTCATGGAATACAACGAGCGGTTTTTCGAACTCGTCGACACCGGCGGCATCGGCAATCGAGACGAAGATAACCTGACCCAGCATATCGAAGATCAGATTCAAACGGCCATCGACTCGGCGGCCGTCATCCTGTTGGTCGTCGATATTCGCGACGGGCTCGTGCCGCTGGACGAAGAAGTGGCCCAGCGGCTTCGCCATCTCGATATCCCGGTTATTTGCATTGCCAACAAGGCCGACGTGGCCAGCTTCGACCATCAGGCTGCTGATTTCTACCGCCTGGGGCGCGGCAAGATTATTCCGGTCAGCACCACGCAGAATCGCAACCGTGCGGTGCTGCTCAACATGATTCTCGAACGACTGCCGCCTCAAGAAACAGACGAGCAAGCCACCGCCAGCGCCGAGCCTGAAATGAGAGTGGCCATCGTCGGCAGACGCAACGTCGGCAAAAGTACTTTCTGCAATACCCTCGCTGAGGCCGAGCGGATGATTGTCAGCGAAGTCCCTGGTACGACTCGCGATAGCGTCGATATTCGCTTCGAACTCGACGGCAAGGGCTTCGTTGCAATCGACACCCCAGGAATTCGCCGCCGGCAAAGCCAAGGCGCCTCGATCGACTTCTACGGTACTCACCGCGCTCAGCGAAGTATTCGACGGGCGGACGTCGTGTTTCTCTTTCTTGACGCCACACAGCGAATCAGCAAAGTCGACAAGCAACTCTGCGATTACATCAGCCAGAACTACAAGCCCTGCGTACTGGTCGTCAATAAGTGGGATCTGCTGGTCAAAACCATGGTGACCGACAAATGGGTTCGATACCTGCACGATCAGTTTCGCACGATGCGCTATGCTCCGATCGCATTCATCACGGGCCAAACCGGAAAAAACGTTAAGGCCCTGCTCAACCACGGACAGATGCTGTTCAAGCAGTCTCGACAACGGGTCACGACCGGCCAACTGAACCGGCTGCTTCGCGAAGCGATTTTGCGCACTCCCCCGCCGCTCTATCAAAACCGGCGTCCGAAGATCTACTACGCTACTCAAGTCGGCGTTCAGCCGCCTACGATTGTGCTCTTCTGCAACGATCCGGCAGCGATATCCAGACCTTATCAGCGGTACTTGCTCAGTGCGGTCCGCGAGCAACTCGGATTCGAAGAGATTCCGATCAAGCTCTACCTGCGAAAACGTCAGTCGAGCGACCAACGAAACGAGATCGAGGCGAACGAAGCGTCAGCGACTCAAGAACTGTAGCGTCTGGCCACAGAGGCGACCGACGCGTCGACGCGGCAAGCCATGGCGGGTTATTCGAGCACTTCCGACACTTGCGAATAGCCGCCTGTCGCGGCAATGTCGTTGCCTGGGCTCGAATGCAATGGATCGCCGCGCAAAGCGACGGTAATGCCCAGCAACCATGCCAGGAGAAACACCGTCAACTCGCCCATCGCGAGGAACTCTTGCTTGTCCTTCCCCATCTTATTTAGCCCACTCTTGAAATCCTTTTGCCTCGATCCGACGTCCATGCTGCGACGCCGACCTGCTATTGCTGGGCAAACGTGCGGACTGCCTCTTCACGGCCTCTCAGGCAGTTGAGTAGAGCGAAAACGGCCAAGTTTGACAAGCAGACTGCCGAAAACCGCATTTTTAGCCTCTTTGAAACCGATTCCGCCTGCTAGCACAGCCAAGATGTATGTCCGATGTCACACAGGGAGTCAGTCCGTTGGGCTCAGCAAAAGACGGGGCTTCCGCTCCGACCGAGAAAAGTGAACTCCACTTTTCACTCACCTGGTTTTGCCGCCGACAATGGCGTATTACACACTGCGTCAACGGTTCAGTCACTTGGCAAACTCCAAAGAGACCCTACCCGACCGGCCCCCCAGGTGCTAAACTGCCCGGTCCAGAACCGACCGCCTGCCGGGCACGAAGCCCACAGCAAGGCGTCAAACAGCGGTTTCTTCAGGGCGATTAGCTCAGTTGGTTAGAGCACTAGCTCGACAAGCTAGGGGTCACTGGTTCGAGTCCAGTATCGCCCACCATTAATTACCCCCGTGCATCGCCATGCTGCTTTGCGCGGGGTTTTTTCGTGTACCGATGCGACGCTGCGCGAGTTCCCGCTGGACGCTGAATGGCTACTTTTTGGCTCCATTCCTGAGTTGCCCTGTCATAGTGGTTCATCAGGGTCGAGGGCACTTCCCACGTCTAGCTTCAGAAGCTGGCTCAGAGTAACTATCGAGTGTTCTCAGTCGCCAACGCGGGCGAAGAGCTTAGCATCAAGGCCGTTGAGAAGTTTTTGGATCTCAGGGATGGCTGCTGTCGTAGTTTGCTCACCGATCGCTGCCAGTTCGTCGGTGCGGGTGAACTCAGTCAGCTCGAATCCCGTCACGTCAGGTTCGATTACTAAATCCGCCGGCTGTACACCGATGGCATTGACGCTGGTGCTCTGAACAAGGAAGCTGCGCAGCACGGTTTGAATCGTCGAAGCCGACCGCATGCGCTCATAAGGAGTATCGGGGCGATTCCGGGCAAACACATTCTCCATTTTCGCCGTGACGCTGACCGCTATGACAAAATTGCAGCCTTTCGAGACGAGCACATCGGCGGGAATGTTGTTAATGAGTCCACCGTCCACCAATGCTTGCCCAGGTCGATTAATGGGCTTGGAAAGCACCGGCAGATTAATGCTTTCGAGAATGGCATGTACTGCATCGCCGGTATCTCGTACCACGGATTGACCGCCGATGAGATCAACCGTGACCGTGTGCATCGGCAGTGACAGCTGTTCCAGACGTATGTCGCTGAGATACTTGCGTAACATGGGATCGAAACGACCCATGCGATACTTGTACAACAAGTACCATTGATCCCCTCGAGGCAGACAGCGGAAGAACCAGGACGGGCGCAAGTCGCTTACAAAGCTTTCGACCAAATAGTCCGGATCGAGCCCAGCAGCATAAAGTGTGCCAGTCATGGCCCCTGCACTTGTGCCGGCAATCATGTCGACGACGATCCCGTTTTGTTCCAACGCCTTGAGGACGCCCAGATGCGCCATGCCCCGTGCAGCTCCGCCACCAAGTGCCACTCCGATTTTGATACCTCGCACCAAATGAACCAGGCGTTCAAAGCCGTTGAACAAGACCTTGCCCTGATTCGATACCGGTGCGCCAAATACAATCTTGATGTCACGGTGGGCTAACTCTCGTAATTCGGTCGCTTGGGGAGCTTGCTCTCCAGGTTTCAGGAGCCAAAGAATGCGAATCTTGTCACGCCAGCCAGGCGACCTGGATTCGATCTCCTGCAGAAACTGTACTGAACACTCCCAGTTCTCAGAAGTCACACACCAGAACACCAATTGGCATCTTTCCAACACGATTGCAGCATGTTCCGGTCCTACTTGGCGGGAGTAGTCGATGAAGAGTCTGCCTGACTCTAGCCACCTGGCTGCTTCGTGTATTGCCTCCTCTAGTGTCCAGTCACGTTCGCCACCCAAAGTTTGACGCTGGCGTATTCCTTCCACCGTTTCGAAGTCTGCTTGGTCCGTGAAAACACCAGGCATTTCTCCCAACTCAACCAAGCGTTTGAAAAGTCTCTGGCTCACAATCCGAGTCTCGTCGCTCTCGTGCAAGAAGGCGACTAACTGGGGCTGTGTCGGCAGACGATCATTGAAGACTGTCCGACGGACAGAATCGGCGAGAAGCCGCGTAAAATTCAAGCGAAACGCATCATGCTTCCTGGTTAGTTCCATCCCCTTCGCGTAGTCAATCCTGAGTAACGTAGAGGGGTCCTCGGCAACGCATGTGAGAGGAGATGGTTCGGTAAGCGCCGCAGCCACGCCGCCGAATTGGTCTCCTGCCCCGATATAACGTTGCATCACGGTGTTGCCTTGCCCGTCCACAGCAGCTACTCTCAAGCGACCGTGAACAATCAAATAAACGGAAGTGACAAGTTCGTCAGGGCGGTGAACCACCTGCCCAATCGAACAGCGGACGAGTTCCATGGCACTGGCAATTTCCCGCAAAGCTTCCTTGCTCAAATGTTTTGAACAGGGATGCATCTTAAACAATAGCTGCCGTTCGTCTGTTTCGCTCACGTTGCTCTTCCCTCAAACGCCGCTGACCGTTCTACGTCGCGATTGACCGATACACGGTAACCAGCCAATTCCCGGCGTATGTAGTCGCCAAAACCTTCTGCTGGCGCACGATTGGCGATCTCGTTAACCCAACTCTGTGCTTTTAATGTTTCGAAGGGCAGTTCTTGATCGAGAAAGCCGCGATCGTAAAGCAATCGATCTAGTGCACCATTGAAAAGCATTCGCCAGTCCCACTGCATACGCCCTCGACCCTGCGCGTAGATGCTGGTGGTGCAGTTGGTCGTCAGGCCATGATACCAGCGTGGTTGCTCAGCCAAAGCGTTGATGCTGTCGACGTACTCAAAGAAAAAACTTCTTAGACTCAAGGTATCCGTATCAAGATGATACAAATACAGATCATGCCCTCTCAGACACCTGGTGCGTCTGAGGATGGCGTCTCGCTCGTCACTTACCACATAAATGAGTTCCTGTTGTCGATATAGGCTGCGAAAGAAACTAAACCGCTGGCCCACTCGATACCGTACTTCGATCGAGATACAGAATCGACCGTCGGAACCAAAATCAAATACAAACATCGGGTGGCTCATCCAGGCAGACCCCCAATACAGGAGCAAGGCGTCGATGCCCTGGAGCTTTGAAAGCCGGTAGCTGCGAGTCTCGTATTGCACGGTGCAGTCTTCAATCGTGCGATATTCGGTGTTGCGAACGTTTTCGATAGTAAGCGTATCGCCTACCAACTTCACGACTGGCAACTGAGAGAAGCCTGGTGCCCAGTTTCGGTCATTCGATGGCTGTTGAGAAAGCCACCACCACAGAAAGCAGCAAAAAAAGATAAGTAAGGCCACGAATGGCTTCCAAAGAGGCTGCCAGAATATGATCGCCCCAATCGTTAATACAAGCCAACCAAGCGCAAGTGCACCGCCGAGTAAAGAAGCACGACCAACATCGTAGAAGAGCGCTCCGCAAGTCCAGATTGCAATGCCCAGGCCTGCGAAGCTGAACAAACTTGTGAGGAGCAGCCCGTCCATCTTGAAGTCCAAGCGGAGAGTGAGATCTTTTGACTCTTTATACTTCAATGAACAGCTACAGTGCAACTGAAATGAATTGGGGATACGTCAATCTCTACTCTTCGCCAAAGAGCTGCACTCTGTTGCAACGAACGCGCTTCAAAACTAGAAGCGGCCCTTGGATGAGCACACATTTCTGTAAGAGAACTGGTTTTTCACAGCTACCGTATGATGAGGGTTGATTAGCAAAGCGATGCGTTCCTTCGGTGCCTCTACAACGTAGGAACGTACACCCTGCAGCGATGTGAAATATCTTGAAAGACAGCCGGGGGTGCATCTGCTGACGCGAAGGGCTTCGCTCTGGGCGCAAGTCAGGTCAATTGGCCCAGCCGTATTTCTAAGTGATTTCGCAGACGTGCTTCGGTCGGCTCTCCGAAGCGGCGTACAGAAATGCCGTTGGCACATCTGGAATACCATCTGTGTGACATCTGATGCCGAACGTTTGTGCACTCGATTTGTACAATCAATTGTCTTAACAACTTAGACATCAGACATGGACCCTGGTGCAGAGTCGTATTGCCAATCGAAGGAGGCAATCTCTGCGCAATGCTCAGAGTGTGCTGACGTCGACGGAGACCGACATCGTGTGGCTGCCGCCGCCGACGAAGACGCCCTGAATCGGGCAGACGTCGCCGTAGTCTCGACCATACGCCACGGTGACGTGATCCTGAGTCGGCAGGACGTTGTTGGTGGGATCGAAGTCGACCCAAACCGCGTTGCCAGCGAAGACTGACAACCATGCGTGCGACGCGTCGGCGCCTACAAGCTTTTCTTTTCCAGGCGGGGGGATGGTTCGCAGGTAGCCACTCACGTAGCGGGCTGCCAACCCTAGGGAACGCAAGCAAGCAATTTGAAGATGGGCAAAATCTTGACACACCCCCGCCTTTTGCGAAAGCACCACGTCCACCGGCGTGCTGATGTCGGTTGCCCGGGAATTGTAGTGGAACTGTTCGTTTATGCGTCGCGTCAGATCGGCAGCGGCCGCCAGGATAGGGCGCCCCGGCGTGAACGATGGTTTGGCGAATTCGGCCAGCGACGTGCTGATCGGAACAAAATCAGATGCAAAGGAAAACATACATGCATCCCGCCAAGCATCGTTGGGGGGCTTAAGCAGTCCCTGCCGGAGTTCTTCCCACGGAGGTGAGTCATCAACGTCTACAGGTGCCGACGGTTCAAAGACTTCTACCGTACTAGTGGACGTCACCGAAAGGGTCCGAAGAGCATTGAGGATGCTGAAGTATTCAACGCGGTTTCCAAAGTAATCGGCGTGCGAGTCGATCCGCAACGGATCCGGCATCACCATCAAACGATAACTGCTGCAATGCTGGCATGCAGTCGTTCGCGGGGCGAGGTGCAACTTATTCTCAAAAACCGGCACCGGCTCGCTGTACGTGTATTTGGTTGTGTGAGTGATTCGGTATTGCATCGATTACAGTTTTTTAGGGAAGCACGGGTTTGGGCGCCCAGGTCCGCGTCGAAGAGGTGTGGACCAGATAGCGGTTCGCGAGTTCGTGAGATAGTGCGGGCAACTTGCGTTCCAGTCCTGCCAATAGCGACTCTAGCTGATGCTGATCGTCTGAACCGTGCGGCTCGCAGAAGTGTTGAATCTCTAACATTCGTACGGAGTGGACCATCGACAGGATGAGCTTCTCGTGCTTCGCCAGCGTCACCTCCTTGTGGTGTCGAGGCAAACTTTCCGCATGCTGCCGGAGGGTGACGAGCTGAAAGGCAATACTGCGGGGGTTGGTTTCGTCGGTAATCAGCAGATCGAGTACTGCGGCGAGTTGGAGATTCAACAGATATCGCGAGCGATAAGTCATCACGCTGTCGGCAATTTCCAGCACTGCTTCCAAAAGATAGCCGGTGACGGCATGCTTGCCAACGAAACAACTTCGGAGCAGAGCGGTCATCTGATGTGCTCGTTCGAGCCGCCGACCGAAGTCCAGGAAACGGAAGACATGCGAACGCGTCATGCTTTCCATCACGAATCCTTCCATTGCTGCGAGATCAATGATCAAGCCGTTGACAAAGTTCAGCACGTCGGTCATGTCCAACGAGTTGCTGGCGACCTGCATCGAGCGAAACCTCTGGTCGATGCGAACCAGCGTACGCCAGGAGTCAACTGACAGACGGTCGCGCACAACCGAGGCAACTCGACTGAGTTCTTCTAACACCGAACGGAGCGAACTGGGTTGGTGCTCGTCGAAAATCAGTTGGGGCATTGCCGACTCGATGTCCGGCAGGCCCCCTTTCATGTTTTCCAGTGCATAGCCAGGATCAATTTGGCCTTGGCTTGCCAGCGCGCGTAAGAGTGGGGCCAACCTCGCCTGGCGGCTTTCCGGCGTTTCGCTGGTCGCCTGGAGAATGAAAGTTCGCAAGAGACGGGCCGCAGCGTCGGCTCGTTCGATCTGCCTCCCCAACCAGAAGATGTTGTCTGCCACACGACTGGGAAGATCGGATCCTACTCGGCGAAGCTCAATGGCCGATTCGCTTTGCGTGAGCAGCGAAACATATTCAACGGGTTGGTCTCCCACAATCCACGTGTCTTTACATCCTCGTCCGAAAGGAGCACAGGAATCGCTCTTGACTGCGCTGTCGGTAGTTGTCGTACGAGTGAGTCCGCCCTCCATCACTTTGAAGCTACTCCTGTGGGCCACAGAAAATGCACGAACTTCCAAACGCGCAGATACGAGTTGGTTGCCCTTCCAAAGTGGCGCAACCGACGATGCCAGTCGTTCTTGAGCGACAAATCGATTGGGATCGCTCCGAATGAGGGCTTCCAACTTGTGCGGAGGAACTTGAGCAATGTCTTGCTCCGGCTGCATCTTCTGCCCGCGGTGTCGATAGGCTTCAGTGATCGTCAGTCGATCGAGTCGAGAAACGACGTACTCCAATGAATTTGGCTCTCCGCACCACCAGGTTGCGATGCCAGGCATCGCCAGATCCTGCTGTAGGAAGAACCGGCAGAGCCGCGGCATGAAGGCCATGAATATGGGTGATTCTACCAGGCCACTGCCCAGGGGGTTGGTAAGCGCTACCGATCCCGAACGCACCGCCTGCAACAACCCGGCGACACCGGCGGAACTATCCGCACTGAATTCCAATGGATCGCAATCTTCGCTGTTGGGGCGTCGCAGAATAACGTCGATCGGCAGCAGACCGTCAAGCGTCTTCAAGTACACTCGACCGTCTCGGAAAGCAAGGTCGGCGCCCTCCACCAATGTGTGGCCGAGATAGCGGGCAAGGTAGGCGTCTTCAAAATAGCATTCCTGTTGCGGGCCGCGGCTCAGAATGACCGCGCGGGTAACGCCGCTGTGCAAACCCGCCAATTCCTGCAGTGTTTCTTCAAACGCTATAAAGAACGGCGCCAGCCGCCTCACATTGCACTTGCGGTAGATCTCAGGCAGCATCCGAGATATGACGATGCGATTCTCCAGAGCAAAGCCAATTCCCGAAGGTGCTTCACTGCGGTCGGCCAATACCCACCACTTGCCGTCCGGAGCCCGCGCCAGGTCGGCGGCGTAGTAGTGAAGCGGTAACGCTGAGTCCGGCTTCAGCCCATGATACGCCAGCTGAAAACCTGGATGGGCGTACAATACCGCCGGCGGTATCACCGCTTCCTTGAGCAACCGCTGCGGGCCGTAGAGATCGGACAGCACCAGTTGTAACAGTTCCGCTCTCTGGACGATGGCGGCCGAAACTTCGCGCCACTCCGTCTCATGGATCAACAGCGGCAGGGCGTCCAATTCCCACGGTCTGGCGTTTGCGTCGGGGTCGCCGTAGGGGCTATAGGTGATACCGTTCTCGCGGATCAGTCGTTGTGAATGGCGCCACCGGCGCTCGAATTCACCCTTCTGGAGTCGCTCGATCATGGGAATGAAACGATCCCAGAGCGGACGAACGCGACCGTCAGGAGTCAACAGTTCGTTGAATCCAGTGCGAACCGACTGGTATCCGGAAAGAAAGCCCGGCGAGGGGCCGACAGGCAAGGGGGCACTCCCTGCGGACGATTGCTGGCTTGTTTGTTGCTGGTCCTGCATGTTTGTGAATCACCTGTGGCCATTCAGTTGCGGTTGCGTCGCAGATCCAGCGTCAAGGGAAATTCTGGATTGGTCTCCGGTGTGGGCAGTGTAACCTGTCCAGGCGTATGCCCAAAGGCGAAGAAACGTGTCGCACGTCGACTTTCGGCTTCGAGAGCGTTGACGGGGAAAGTCGTCGGATTCAGTCCGCCGGGATGGCCCACGTGGTATTGGCAACCGCCATCGGAGCGCCGGAACCACTGGTCGACTAGATCGAACACTAGTGGACCGTCCACGGGTATCGTGGGATGCAGACAACTGGGCGGCTGCCAGGCCCGATAGCGGACGCCGGCCACAAATTCGCCTTCCACGCCTGTCGGATGAAGCGGTACCCGACGACCATTGCATGTAAGAATGTGCCTGGGGTCGGTCATTCCCGATACTTTCACCTGCAGACGCTCCACCGACGAATCGACGTAACGCGCCGTGTAGCCTGCTCCCTGCTCCTCGCCAAGTACGTACCACGGTTCGATGGCGCGACGCAACTCGATAAATACGCCACGATGGGTGCAGCTGCCGATTCTCGGGAACCGGAATTCGTAGTGGGAGTCGAACCACTCCTGCTCCAACTCAAAACCCGCGCTGCGCATCTCCTCGATCACTTCCCCGAAATCCTGCCAGATAAAGTGCGGCAACATCCAACGGTCGTGGATCGTCGTATTCCAGGTCACCAGTTTTTCTGTGTACGGCTGGTCCCAGAATCTCGCGGTCAGCGCCCGCAGTAAGAGTTGTTGAGTGAGGCTCATGCGCGCATGCGGCGGCATCTCAAAAGCGCGAAACTCGACCAGCCCCAGTCTGCCCGCAGAGGAATCGGGCGAAAACAACTTGTCGATGCAGAACTCGGCCCGATGGGTATTGCCGGTTCCATCGGCAAGCAGGTGGCGGAATACCCGGTCGACGAGCCAGGCGGGAACTTCATTACCGCGCTGAATCTGCTCGAACGCAATTTTCAATTCGTACAGCGAGTCGGACCGCGCCTCGTCGACGCGGGGAGCCTGGCTGGTAGGACCGATGAATTTGCCGGATAGCAGGTAAGAAAGCGACGGGCGGTTCTGCCAGTAGCCGAGAAAACTCTTCAGCAGATCGGGCCGGCGTAGCCAGGGACTGTCAGCGGGCGTGGGACCGCCCATCACTACGTGATTGCCTCCACCGGTACCGGTGTGAGAACCGTCCTGGTCGAATTTCTCAGTGCAGAGTCGAGTCTGGTGGGCATCTTCGTAGACCCCCGTTGTTAGGTTCACCAATTCGTCCCAACTGTGAGCCGGGTGAACGTTTACTTCCAATACGCCGGGGTCGGGCGTTACCTTGATGTGTTCCAAGCGGCTGTCTTTCGGAGGCAGGTAGCCTTCGACGATCACCGGGAGTCCCGTCGAATCGGCGGTGGCCTCGACAGCGGCAATCAAGTCGACGTAGGTCTCCGTGCGGTCGATTGGCGGGATGAATACGTGAAGCCGGCCCTGCCGCGGTTCGACGCAGAGTGCCGTTCGAATGACATTCGACGGGTCATCGCACTGCGTGTCGACCTTGTAGAGCTGAGAGGACTCGGACGTCGTCTCGGGACTTAGCTCTTCCGTCTCATATCCTTTGTCGTCCCCCCCGAGGCTGTACCCGCTACTACCATTGACTCCTGCTGCAGCTACCTGCTTTACGATCCGCGATTCGTCGATGCAAGAATGTCCATTCCCGTAGGTTGCAGCGAATAGTCGCCGTCGCAAACGCTCGTGTTCCGGCAACTCCATCTCCGCAATCATTGGGTCTGCCTCGAAGAAGTGTCTTGGATACGCTTCCTTTCCCTCGTACAAAAGCGACTGGAGAGGCAGGCGAAAACCCATTGGTGAATCGCCCGGAATGAGGAACAACTCATCCGATCGCACGGCCCAGAGCCCGCTTTCCCAATGTGGACACGGCTCCCACCAGCGATACTGCAGGGGAAGAATCATGCCGACGGGGCTCGTGATTCCTTGCTCGAATACGCGAGCGATTCGGGATCGCTCCTCTTCGTCTTCCAGCTTGGGATCGCGTACATTCACGTTGGCCGGGAGGCGACGCTCCTTCCAGGTGTAGTAGATCACGTCTTCATAGCATTCGACAGTGTGATCGGGATTCACTCCGAGCACTTCGGCAAGTCTTGCGGCAAACAGCCCCGCCTCGCCGACTCCGAATCCGTAGTCTTTGTCCTGTTCCGCAAACAGATCCGGGTTGTTCCAAAGGGGCTGCCCGTCTTTCCGCCAGTAGCAGTGCATGGCCCAGCGGGGAAGTGACTCGCCCGGGTACCACTTCCCTTGTCCGTAGTGTAGGAGCCCTTGGGGGGCGAATCGGTTTCGCAATCGCAGTAGGAGCCTATCCGCCAGGCGGCGTTTGTTAGGCCCCACGGCGGCGGTGTGCCACTCGTCGTCCTCCTTGTCGTCGATCGAGACAAAAGTCGGTTCGCCGCCCATCGTCAAGCGAACGTCCGAGGCTTTCAGTTTTTCGTCGATCTCGTGGCCCAGTGCTTCAATCCGAGCCCACTGCTCCTCGGTGTACGGTTTCGTGACACGTGGGTCTTCGTGAATGCGATCGACCGACATCTCGAAGCCAAACTCCACTTCGCACTCCTCATGGGAGCCGGTAATCGGAGCCGCCGAGATCGGCATGGGCGTGCAAGCCAAGGGGATGTGCCCTTCGCCGGCCAGCAGGCCAGAGGTGGGATCGAGTCCCACCCATCCCGCCCCGGGCAGAAAAAACCTCGGTCCAGGCGTGCAGATCGGTAAAGTCAGCCGACGGCCCTTCCGGCCCTTCCAGCGGCTTGACGTCGGCCACGAGTTGAATCAAGTATCCGGACACGAATCTCGCTGCGAAGCCCAAGTTGCGGAGCACCTGCGTCATTAGCCAGGCGGAATCCCGGCACGATCCGCTGCCCAGGGTAAGTGTTTCTTCGGGAGTCTGAACTCCCGGCTCCATTCGCACTAAGTAATCGATCTGCTGCTGGAGCTGCTGGTTAAGGTCGACCAGGAAATCGATCGTCTTGCGAGGCGTGCGATCTACGGCACCGAGGAGTTGATGCAACTTCGCTCCCGTCGGTTCGAGAGCGAAGTAGGGCTTTAGGTCGTGAGCCAGTTCGTCGGCATAGGTAAATGGGTAGGATTCTGCCTGAGGTTCCAGAAAGAAGTCGAAGGGGTTGATGGACGCTAGCTCCGCAATTAAGTCTATCGTAACCGATAGGCGGTCCACCTTTTCGGGAAAGACACAGCGTGCCAGATAGTTGCCATGCGGATCCTGCTGCCAGTTCAGAAAATGCCCGTCGGGCTGCACTGAGAGTGAATACGCCAAGACGGGAGTTCGCGCGTGGACTGCAGGGCGAAGACGAATCACCTGCGGGCCCAGCTCGATGGGCCGGTCGTACTGGTAGTTCGTCTTATGATGTAACGCAACGCGGATACTCATTCGGATACTTGCTGCAAAAAGGAACTGGAGGGGAGAATCACGCCTCCTGCTGCACGGGGGCAGTTGTTGCGTCCGTGCTCCCCTGGGGCAGGGTAAAGAAATCTTCGTGGATCGCGTTCCCGATCTCATTCAACCGCGTTTGGAACGCGTCGATGTACTCGTGCATCCCTTGGCGAATGATGTCGTCGATGCTCGTATAGTCCAGTTCGGTACGCAGGCGACCCAAATGTTGCTCAGATCGACAACTAAAGGTGCCCCCATGGCTTCCCGTAATCTGCATCATGGAATCTTGTGCTTTCATGAGGCAGAATCTCATCGAGCGAGGGAAGTGCCGGTCCAGGATCAGAAAATTTGCCACTTGGTTGGGGGTGATCCTCCCGTGCTCTCGCCGGTACATCGCCAGGGCACTTGCCGAGCGAAGTAGTGCCGACCACCGCACGACGTCCAAAGTCGTGCCCACATCATCCGCCGATGGGAGTAACAGAAAGTACTGAACGTCGACAATGCGCGAGGTCTTATCAGCCCGCTCCATCAGGCGTCCCATGCGTTTGAAGTGCCACGGTTCGCCGTGCGACATCGTTGCATCGGTTATCCCCAACAACGTATGGCTGGCCCGCTTCACCGCATCGCAGAAGTCATTCGGTTCCGCCAGACTGAGTCCCTGCCTGGCCGCGCGGTTGACCAAGAGATAGAACTCGTTGATTTGCTGCCACATCAGGGCGGTAATCGTCTCCCGAATACGCCGGGCGTTCTCTCTCGCAAACGAGATACACGAGAGGATGGAATTCGGGTTGCGCTGGTCAAAAGTCAGGAACTGAAGAACATTCTCGCGACTGGCATCCTGGTAGTGCTCAACAAAAAGCTCATCATCTCCCGTGATGGACACCAAAGGCGCCCATTGCTCGGCAATAGTGGTTCCTTCGCCAAGGGTCAAATTGTGATTGACGTCGATAAAGCGAGCCACGTTTTCGGCCCGTTCTACGTATCTTGCCATCCAGTAGACAGAGTCCGCCACCCTGCTGAGCATTGTCTCGTCCTCAATTCGAATGGCAACAGGGGTCAAGGGGGGCGCCGCGATGGTGTTTGAGTACCCAGGTGTCCTTACTGCCGCCGCCTTGTGACGAATTGACCACCATCGAGCCTTCGTTCAAGGCCACCCGCGTCAATCCGCCCGGCATGACGTAGATCTCTTTTCCACAGAGCACAAACGGACGAAGGTCGACGTGCCTCGGCTGCAGGCTGTCGTCAATGAGCGTGGGAACCGTCGAAAGCCGCAGCATTGGCTGGGCTATGTAGTTTCGCGGATTGGAACAGATCAAGCCGACATAAGCGTCGCGCTCTTCCTGGGTTGCCTGCGGCCCCATCAGAATGCCGTAACCGCCGGATTCGTTGGTCGGCTTGACCACCAGCTCGTGCAGGTGAGAAAGCACGTATTCGCACTGTTTCTCATCCGAACAGAGATACGTAGGTACGTTGTCGAGTATGGCCTCTTCGTTCAGGTAATACTTGATAATCTGAGGCACGTAGGCGTACACGGCCTTGTCGTCCGCGATTCCCGTGCCGGGCGCGTTCGCCAATGCGACGTTACCCAATCGATAGGCTTCCATCAGGCCCTTTACGCCCAGGCACGAATCCTCCCGGAAGCAGGCCGGATCGAGAAAGTCGTCGTCGATACGACGATAGATCACGTCGACCCGTTTCAGTCCGTGGGTGGTCTTCATGTACACGAAGCCAGATTCGACGACCAAGTCGCTTCCCTGGACCAACTCCACGCCCATCTGTTGAGCGAGGAAAGTGTGCTCGAAATAGGCCGAGTTATAGATACCTGGCGTCAGCACAACGGCCGTTGCGCTATCCGTGTTTGCCGGTGCGCAATCCAACAGCGTTTGCAGCAACTGTTCCGGGTACTCTTCGATGGGTGCAACCGATACGCCATCGAACACTTGCGCGAAGGCCCGTTTCATTAACTCGCGGTTTTCCAAAACGTAAGATACGCCCGACGGGCAGCGCAGGTTGTCTTCGAGGACGTAGATGGAACCGTCCTCATCGCGAACCAGATCGACTCCGCTGACGTGACACCACACGCCCTCTGGCGGCGTGAAACCTTCCATCTGGCGGCGATAGGCCGAGGCAGTGCGCATCAATTCCGCCGGTACCACGCCGTCTTTGATGATCTTCTGGTCGTTGTAAACGTCGCTAATGAAAAGATTCAGTGCGTGGATCCGCTGCTTCAGTCCCTGTTCCACTCGCGACCATTCTCGATCGTCGATGATCCTGGGGAGTAAATCAAACGGCCATACCTTCTCGGTGCCGTCTGCATGGCCGTACACATTGAATGTAATGCCCATATTGTGCAGATTCAGCTCCGCCGCCTGCTGGCGCGCGCGGAGTTCGGCATCGTCAATCAGGCTCAGTCGCTCGAAAAAATCCTTACAACTCGGACGCGGCTCACCCTCGGCGACGAACATCTCATCGTAGCCTGCCAGACAATAGTTCATTGTTATACCTTGTTCTTTGCAATGGCCAACAAGCCTGAGGCACCAGCCCCACTCTTGCTTGCCCACTTTTCGCGCAGCCACGGCCACTTATTACAGCAGCCGGGACGTCGGTTGCAGGGTTTTCTCTGACAAAATGTGTAATTGAGGACTAGCGGGACTGAATCGCAACAACCATGCCAATGAGCGAATCCACTGCGAATCGTGGGACTCGGTGACCGCAGGCACATCGACCATGGACTGGGAACTAAACTCCATCAATGTGGTGGACTACATCCATTGTTCACCGAGATTGAATGCCAAAGACGCAGAATCATTCGCAAATGGAAAAGTGAATGAGCGATAGAGATCCAAGGGTAGCGCCCGTCAAGTTGCGTACGTTCGGTATTGGGTTTGCCCTTGGCTGGCAGTAGTCGGCCCGCCGGCGTACTTCGGGGTAGCGCCGGTGCCCTGCTCACGGAGAGCTGCCGAAGTGGGCATGTGAGGTGGCGACCCTGGGATTCCCACCCCAGCGGAGCGGTGTGGGTTTGCCGCCTGGCTCACAACATGATGATCTTCCGGTGCAGATAGGTTTACTACTGAGCAGTGCTGACCCGTTTTCTGACCCCTATCGCATGCTCTGCAAAAGGTCTTCGAGCAATTTGTGCGGAGTGTCCAGGGTAATCAGTCCGTAGCGCGGATACTCGATGTCCAGTATCACGTAGAGCGCCAACGAAGCCATAGCCGCGAAACCGAAGACGTGCGCGTAGCTCAGCCGTGCAGATTTTGCCATTCCGAAGCCGACGATCCAGGAAGCAGCCAGCGAAAGCAGTCCCAGCAACAGAAAGATGATCAGAGGTGGATGAGATTGAATGGCAACTAGCCGGGTTGTCGTAATGTCGATCATCTCGTTCAGAGCTGGCAGGAGCAACTTCCGTGCATCTCCAAGCGTTTCTCCCCGAGTCGCGTCTACCGCATCTTCCCAGATGGCCTGCTGCCACTTCTCGCATCTTTCGTATGCCGCCAAAGCCGCATCGCGGCTGGGGAGCAGGCGCCACAATTCGGAACGCGACGCGACATATTCACGAAACTTGTTGCGTAGGGCCGGCTGCCGGTCTTCGGGCAGGAGGTCCAGCCGCAAGTAGGCCGTACCGATCGCGTTTGCCTCCTCGACGATCAACAGGCGCCGCGCATCGTAACGAGAATACGCGCTGGAAAACGTAAACGCAGTAAGCAGGCCCAACAGGCTGAGGATTGCCGCATCCACGGTGCCTGTACTGAGTTCCTTCGCATTTTCGTCGCAATGGAGCAAGCGTCGCCCAACCCGATGACCAAAACCGGCGATGACGGGCATAGAGACAAAGAGCAGAAGGCAGGCCAGCACCGAAATCAAGTATTGACTCATACAGTTTACTTTTCAGCACGGAAGGTCACGGCAGGGATTGATCCGCTCACCTCTTTGACTGCCTAGAGAAAGCCCCATCGTATTGAATTCAGAACCGTTACGTCAGCTAGTTCACCGTACTTGGGAAAGCGGTATTTTCAACTGCCCATAGCATCTCCGCAACTAGCCAATCTCAGCGAAACGACGGCACTCCAAGATATCCACTCTGTCTCGGTCAACGCCAGCTTGAATTTGCCTTGTCCCAATCTATGTACCAGATTGAATGAGAGAACCTTAGTCGGATGGCATGCCCACCCCGGTCCGCCGCGGTGGGCATGAAGTGGACGGCCACCTTGCATGCCCACGTCGGCAGCCCTCCGTGAGCATGGCACCGGCGCTCACGGATTGCCACGGCTCTCCTCGGCGCTCGCCGCGACCTCCGCGTTTCAATCCGAATCACCAGTCGCGCGGCCAAAAAAGACAGGTGCCCCGCCCCTCCGCAATTGCGATAATCACCCCAGCACTCCCTTGCGCGCGTTCTTTGACATTTCAACTTTTCACTGCGATTGCACCTGCTGCAGTTTTGTCCCGCGCTCGCCGCGCGCAGAGACCAAAATTCAACACCTTTTGTCCCAGGCGATTCGCAAAACAGCCTTCACTACCAGGCCCAACCGCAAAGTCTGCGGGACAGAATAGCCTAGTTTTGTCCCAAAAGTTGGGACCCCGGCACTTCGGTCAAAAACCAGCAGAGGGGGATGAATTGAAAGCCGAAAGGGGAAAGCGGAAAGCCGTAGTGTGAGGGCAAAAGCTTTTTGCTCAGGATGATCCGAAGACCTAAACGCCTGACTCGGCAGACAACGCCCCCCTGGCAGCTGCTGTGCTAGCAGAAAATCTCTCTGGCCGCGCGGGGGCAAACTTTCTATTCTGCCGCCCAATTTATTGCTCATTCCAATGAAAGCTTTCGAGGGCTTGCCATGTCTCGTCTCTGCACCGTGCTCCTGTTTTTTACCCCATGCCTCTTGGTCGGTTGTGGCCAGCAATCGGGCGGCTCGACAGGCAACGTGGCAGTGGTCGACCTCGACAAAGTCGCCAATCAGCTCGGGCTCGGCAAACAATGGGCCGCGGAACTGACGGCCAAGCAATCCTCGGTCAATCAACAGCTGACCGGTTTTCAGCAGCAGCTCAACCAGCAGCTTCAGCAGAAACGCTCGCAAGTAACAGCCGGCGCCGAGGAGCCTCTGCCCGAGAGCCAGCAGGTGCAGCTGGTTTCCTATCAAGAAGAGCTAAACGAAAAGCTCCGGCTGGCGCAGGCCGAAGCCAAGAAGCATCTGCAGGGCGAACGCAGTCGCATCATCCAGACGTACCGCCGCCAGGCCGAGCAAATCAGTTCGCAGGTGGCCCGCGAAAAAGGATTTGATGTTGTACTGACGAAAAACGACTCCGTCGTACTGACGTTCGCACCGACGGCCGACATTACGCAAGAAGTCGCCGAGCAGCTCAAACTGGCGCTGGCTTCGACATCTGGCGCCAGTCGCCCTGCTACGCCAGCCAACTCTACTGCGCAGCCCTAGTCACGATCTGATCGGCAATCTCCTCCGGGGCAACTTCGCCGACTAAATCGACAAACCGACATTCGCCGAGGCTGCGAAACCAGGTGCCCTGCCGCTTGGCGAATCGCCGGGTACGCGTTTTGACGTCGGCCACCATGGTTTCGCGATCTCCGCCGGCGAGATAGTCGAGTACCTCGCGATAGCCAACCGCCTGGCTGGCTGTCCTGCCAAGTTGGCTCCCGCCAGCGGTCAGCTGCCGTACTTCCTCCACCAGTCCCCGCTCGATCATCGCATCGACTCGCTGATTGATCCGCTGGTGTTGTTCCTCGCGATTTCGCCGCAAGACAAACACGCGGCAATCCTCGGCAGCACGGCCCTCTTCGAATTGCAACTGATGATGGCTGATTGGCTCGCCAGTGATCCGAAACACCTCGACCGCACGGATCAACCGCCGCGTGTCATGCGGATGAATCTGCGAAGCCGCCAACGGATCGAGCTGCTCTAACCGCTCGTACAAGCCCTGGGTGCCCACCTCGGCTACCTCCGCCTCGATTTCCTCGCGCAGCTGCCAATTGGCAGGCGGACCAGCAGAGAGCCCACGTAGCAGTGCTTTCAGGTAGAGCGGCGTTCCGCCCACAAACAGCACCTGCCGGCCTCGCTCGGCAACCTCGGTGATCTTGGCATGTGCGGCTTTGAGATAACGTTCGATGCTGTAGTCTTCGTCGGGATCGGCGATATCGATCAAGTGGTGCGGCAGCACGGCTTGCTGTTCGGCGGTCGGCTTTGCGGTGCCGATGTCCATGCCGCGATAGATGGCCATCGAATCGAGCGAAAGGATCTCGGCCCCCAGCTTCTCGGCCAGCAGGAGCCCCACCTGGGTCTTCCCTACTGCCGTAGCCCCGGTCAGGAACCAACAATTCTCAACTGGCAAAGATTCTTCCATCAATTACTTCGAGTTTCGCAGCTCGCCCAGTTTGAGAGACGATTGCCACACCGTAGCCGGGCATCTAGACTACAGGATTGAATTCAATTGCCTTCCATTGTTATACGCCCTCGGCAAACAGGGAAGGCTCCCAAGACCGCAAGAGATTGATGCCTGACCAGCCACCCCGCCCTCTCGATCAGCTAGAGCAAACGATCCTTGCGCGCAAGGCGTCGGCCGATGAAAAGTCCTATACCGCCAGGCTGCTGGCAGGTGGCGTCGGGCAGATCGGCAGCAAAATAACCGAAGAGGCGGCCGAAGTTGTGGAAGCCGCCGGCGAACCGGGCGAAGACGGCCGACAACACACAATCCGCGAAGCGGGCGATCTAGTCTACCACCTGCTAGTGATGCTCGCCGCTCGCGAGGTAACGCTGCAGGAAGTCGAGGCTGAACTGGCTCGGCGGTTTGGTGTCTCCGGGTTGGAAGAAAAAGCGGCCCGAAAAGCGAAACCCTAGGATCCCCGACCAGCGCCCCATGACTGAGAACCTCCGTATCGGCATCCCTAGCAAGGGACGACTTGCTGATTTATCGACGCAGCTGCTACAGGAAGCAGGGCTGCGCTTTCGGCGACAAGACCGGAGCCTGTTTGCCCGCGTACGCGAGATGCCGATCGACGTGACGTTCCTGCGGACCGACGACATCCCCGTTCTCTGCGCCGAAGGAGCGATTGACCTGGGGATCACGGGCGGCGATCTTGTCGCCGAGAGCGGCGCGCGACTAACGACTCGTTTGAACTTAGGTGTGGGCAACTGCCGGTTGGCGATCTGCGTACCCGATGGTGGCGCGGTGACCAAGCCTGCAGATTTAGCCGGCAAGCGCATCGCGACGAGTTTTCCGCATGTAACTTGCGAGTATCTGGCAAAGCATGGCACGACAGCGCATACGGTCGATCTTACTGGGTCGGTGGAAGTGATGATCGCCCTCGGTGTGGCCGATGCGATCGTCGACTTGGTCGAAACCGGTAGCACTTTGGCCGCCAATCGGCTGCGAATTCTCGATGAAATTGGCAGCTACGAAACGGTGTTGGTTCAGAATCCCGACACGAAACATACGGTGCTTGCCGACCGAGTGGTACGCCGCCTCGAAGGGGTGGTAATCGCCCGGGCCTACTCGTTGCTGGAGTACAATGTCCCTGCCGGCAAGCTCGCTGAAGCCGAGAAGATTACCCCCGGTTTCAACTCGCCGACGGTCAACCGACTGGAGGATGAAGACTGGTACAGCGTCCGCGCCATGGTTCGCCGCAGTGAAGTGATCGAGATCATGGAACGGCTAGAGACGCTCGGCGCTACGGCAATTCTCGAAACGGCAATTGCCAATTGCAGACTCTAGGTATCTCTGTATGTGTGAGCCTGGTTGCTGTTGCAGGGTCCACTCAGGCAAACCGACTTCACACATAAAAGGCCACGCTGGCAAAGCTTATACAAGAACTGAGATCCGCTGCCACTGCCTGGTCGTATCTCAGCATTTCTCCCCGCTCGGGGCGAATCGTTTCGAGCAGGAGATAGGTCGGAGCCAGCCCACAGATGCGGTTACGATCTTGCTGAGCCGCGACATGGATGAACCAGGCTTCGGGGTCTCCTTCGCAAGCGGCGGCAAGCAACTGCTGGTCGTCGGTCCACTGTTCGGTGAGCCGCCCCTTGCTGAGGATCTCCTTATCTCCAAACTGTTGGCCAATGTGAGCAAGATCGACGCCTGCAATAAAACAGACTTCCCCTGGGCAAGCGTCGATCGTTTTGCGAAGTGCTGATACAAACTCGGCAACCTCCGGCGCATTCCCTGGCGAGCGATTCGCGAGCACAAACGGATGAAACGAGCCCACCAAGATCGGCACAATCTTGTAGTCTCGTCGGCCCTCCAAGGCGTACTGAAGCATGACGGTTTGAAACTCGATGGAGTGCTCTTGTCGGTGGGGGTATTCGTCGTCAAAGATTGCTTCGACCTTCTGCTTAGGCAGACGCGTCGACAAATGATCGGCTAATGAATCGATGAAGTCTCGATCGGTGTTGACCGTCCCCAGCGGAGTCTCGAAGTGCTTTCGCGAGACACTAAATAACCCGCGCAACAGGGTATGAGCGGTGCCGAGAATGACAAACAGTTTGGCATTGGATTCGGTCACCAGTCGATCGAAAGCCCACGCCGCGGTAGGTCCTCCGTGCTGAAAGTCGATATGCGGAGTCATCAAACCGCCGAGCCGACGTTCTGAGTCGAGAACATAGTCGGTTCTGGTGCTGCCTTCCCTGGGCAAGAGTCCAGGCCCCTCTTGGCAGACAAAAAGTTCTTCCAATTGCGTTCGGAGCGAGTCGGGCGAGTCGGCATAGGCAGCGCCAGCGTGAGCCGCCGGGCGGACATCAAGCTGCCGATACTCGCTGATCATGTGGCTTTTGTGTCTGTCAAATCGATCGTTATCGAGAAAGTAGCCATCGTCGAGTTGGTTTGTAATGCGTTCGACATCTGTCAACGTGAGCGACTTGCCGAATGCACGCTCAAACTCCTGCCGCAATTGACCCAGCGAGCGTTTGCCATCCATCAGCGTGACTAACATCGCGGCCTCAGCTGGCAAGGCTGCCGAACCGGAATAGCCGTGCGGGTCGCGCAATACGTACATTCCCTCGTGGTCCTTCCCAAGGGGCACCAATTCAAGCTGGCGGACACGGGGATGGCTGGGAGTCGTCATGAAGCAACCATTTCGAAAACCGGGCGATCAATTTCTCTATCTTATCAGACATAGCGCAGACAGCCGCTAGCGATTCCACGGCCATCGAATACCCGACCTTTTGGGCGGTGCTTGCGGCTCAGATAGCGATAGCTTCCCTTGCTGGATGTGCCCCGAGCCGCTAAGCTTCCCCCGCTTTTCTCAATCACCCATACCCTCATCACGAAGTTGCCATGCGGGCAATCTGCCTGATGCTGCTCGTAGCCTGCTTGGGTTGCAGCAGTTTCACTAAGGTCCTTGCGCCGTCGAATGTACGGAATTGGTCTGCCGACCAGTCTGTGTTGCCGTATGCGCAATTCCGAGGCCATCAGGTTGAAGTGCACAACATTCGGCATTGTCGCTATTTCCAAGACGATACCTATGTGGTCAACCACTTTGACAAGACCTACGATCTCGGCGACTTGCAGCACGTCGACTTCTTCGTCATTCCGTTTGAGAACATGCCGGCAATTGCTCACACGATGCTGAGCTTTGAGTTTGTGCCGGAGAGCGGAGTCCCCGACTACCTGGTAGCCAGCGTGGAAATCCGCAAGGAAGAAGGAGAAACTTATGCCGCCTGGAAAGGTACTGCCCGACAATACGAACTGATGTACGTTCTGGCCGACGAGCGCGATGCTGTGCAGGTGCGAGCTAACGATCGCAGTGAAAACGTGTATCTCTACCGCACGACGGCGACTCCTGAGCAGGCTCGGCAGTTACTGGTCGATGTGCTGGGAAGGACCAACGAGCTGGCCAGTCGGCCAGAGTTTTATAACACCGTTACTAATAACTGTACGACCAATATAGCCAGGCACATCAACCGTATTGTTCCCAATCGGCTGCGCTACGACTACCACATCTTGTTGCCAGGTTACTCTGACAAGCTGGCTTATCAAGAAGGCCTGATCGAGCATCACGGCACGTTCGAAGAGACGAAAGCCCGAGCCTACGTCACGCCCAAAGCAATCATGCACGCGGGGAAGGAAGATTTTTCACAACTCATTCGCCTCTAAGCAGACACGGCGTTAGTCACCAATGATCTTCACGAGCACCCGTTTCTTGCGGCGGCCGTCGAATTCGTAGTAGAAGATGTGCTCCCAGGGGCCCAGATGCAGGGCGCCATTGGTAATGGCGACTACGACTTCGCGGCCCATAATCTGGCGCTTGTGATGGGCGTCGGCGTTGTCTTCGCCGGTGCGATTATGGTGGTAGCGCTCGGGCGAAGCGTCAAACGGGGCCAGCTCTTCGAGCCACTTGTCGTAGTCGTGATGCAGTCCCGACTCATCGTCGTTGATGAACACACTGGCGGTGATATGCATGGCGTTCACCAGCACCAGGCCTTCTTGCACTCCGCTCTCGGCTACCAGTTGCTCGACTTCGCGGTGAATCGACACAATTGCGCGCCTCTGAGGGACGTTCATCCACAATTCTTTAGTAAGTGTTTTCATTTTGTGAAATCCATAAGAGACGACAAAACCTTTCTCGATTGAAGTTGGTCCAGTCTATAGGGCAAGTGGCGCCCCCGCGAGACGAAGCGGACAACTCAGGTATGCCGGTCGCAGTAGTAAATAGCCTAAACGCAGCGAGAGACGGCAGCTTGGGAGAGTTGTAGGAGCGACTTTTTGGCTGGTGTGTCAGGTAGAAACTCTAATTGCTCTGCAGCACGGCTGGCGTGTACAAGCGCTTCTTCACGGGCCAGGCCGAGGATGCCAGCTTGTTTGAGCCAATCCAAAAGTGCGGTTCTGCTCGCTTGAGAGGGCAATTCGAATAATGCGTGGAGTTCACATTGTTGAGGCTGCGGAAGTTGGTCGCGAAGGAGAATCAGCGGGAGGGTCATGCGGCGCTTGGTCAAATCGGTCCCAAGCGACTTTCCGACTGCATGCTCTTCGCCGGTGAGGTCGAGCAGGTCGTCAGCAATTTGGAATGCCATGCCGATGTGTTTGCCGAACGAATCGAAGCGAGAGACAGTGTGCTGATCGCCTTCCGCGTAGTGGGCTCCGAGCGCGCAGCAACAGGCACAGAGTTCTGCCGTCTTCGCATTGATAATACGATAGTACTGCTGGCAGCTAAGCTCGAAATCGCCGCTGGCGGCAGTCTGCAGGAGTTCGCCTTCGCAAACGATGTTGGTCGCACGTCCAAGCGTACGACAGCCAAAGGTGGTATCTAGCGAGCTGGCCAAGTAAAAGGCGTGAGTAAAAAGATAATCGCCTAGTAAGATACTGGTTTGATTGCTCCAGCGGGCGTTGATGGTTTCTTTGTGTCGCCGGATATCGGCCTCGTCGATGACATCGTCGTGGACTAGCGTCGCGGTGTGGATCATCTCGACCACTGCAGCCAGAGTGAGGTGAGCGTCGTTGACGTCGCCAAGAGCACTGGCAGTAAGCAGAAGCAGGGCAGGGCGGAGGCGTTTGCCGCCCAGGTTGAACGAGCGCTGGGCTAGTTCGTCGACAAACGGATCGGAGTGCCGCAACTCCGCTTGGAGACGTCGCTCAACCTCAGCAAGCTGTGGCCCGATCGGAGCAAAAAGCCTTGCCCAAGCGGAGAGCGTAACCGGTTGCCTGAGGTTTGCGATGCTCATGTTCTATGCTGAAAGCTTTACACGGTGGACAAGAAGGTGATGGGAAAAAACCGGGGTTTTTACTGTGGAGGGCTGTTCTGGGCTCCTGGCTACTCCGGCGCTGAGCGTAAAAAGTGGCCACTGGCGCCACCAGCTTTCTCTTCGAGTTGCACTTCTTGGATGGTCATGGCGCGGTCGACTGATTTACACATGTCGTAAATGGTAAGAGCAGCGACGCTGACGGCAGTAAGTGCTTCCATTTCGACGCCCGTCTTGGCGGAGACGCTTACCGTAGCTTCGATACGGATGGCATTGTCGGCCTGGGGCTGCAGGTCGATCGTTATCGTTTCGAGCGAGAGCGGATGACAGAGGGGGATCAGGTAGGCCGTGTGCTTGGCGGCCATAATGCCAGCAAGTCGGGCGACTTCGAGAACATCGCCCTTGGAGTGCTCTCGATTGAGTATCATCGCCCGAGTTGCAGGCTGCATGAGCACCCGTCCGCTGGCCCGTGCGCTCCGTTGGGTGACCGGCTTAGCGCCCACATCGACCATACGGCTAGCTCCCTGCTCGTCGAAGTGGCTAAATTCGCTCATGGTGTGCTGGGTCTCGAAACTCCTCGAACTGAACCGCTATTGTATGCGGGAAACTCGGCTCGTCGAGGTGGGCATTCGAACAACGCGGATTGCCCGCATGCAGTCGGGGGTCCACACAAAGATGCTAACCGAGGCTGCGCGTCGGTTTGAACCAGAAGCGGGCCCGTAGCCCACAGTGTACGAAAAAAGCCTCGTTGCCGAGTTGGCAACGAGGCTCATTGAGCGGGGAAGTAGCGACTGTCCGGGAGAGAACAGCCGCCGCGCAGTTGAATCGTTCAACAGCCCCTGACTTGATATGATTATCCGCTGGCAACAATACATTCAGCGGTTTGGGTCACCAAGGGAAGTGGGTAGTCGCGAGCACCATCGACGGGTCGCTCGCCGCCGCTCACATTTCCTAGACTAACTCTTTCTTGTTGCCAATGAGAGTTCGTAGTCGCTCGGCAAGCAGGGCCGCGTCGAATGGTTTCTTGAACGTCTCGTTGATGCTGGAACGATCGAAGCTGGCAGTGGTGCCGTCATCGGGTAGCAGCGCGATCAGGATGGTTTCGGCAAAATCGCTGCTGCGACGCAGATTCTGGCAGATCTGCAATGCTTCTACCTGTCCGATCGAGAAGTCGACGATGATGCAGTCGGGGTGGAAGCTTTCGGCTTGAATGCCTGCTTCGAACCCACTGGCAGCCATCGAGGTGCGGAACGATTTGGCTGGCGGCAGCTCTCGCTTGAGGTTTTCGATCAAGACCTGGTCTTGAGCGACAATGAGAACCTTGGCCATGGCCTCGTCCTCAAGATCTCCCAGCGGCATGCCATGCTCTTTGAGGAACTTAATCAAGTATTCACGGGGGATTCGCCGGTCCTGGGAACCGGGAATGCGATAGCCCTTCAAACGCCCTGAGTCAAACCACTTGCTGACCGTGCGGGGGGCCACCTTGCAGATCTTAGCGACCTGACCAGTAGTAAAGACCTTCATCACGGGTACTCCAAAAATTGTCTTGCGTTGACGCTGGTCAAGCTCCAGGCCTTGTGGCCCAGTAGCTTGGGTGTCCCTTTGTAAGTGCAATAGCTGACCAATTGCTTCCCTTCGTCAGCGAGTATTGCTTCCTAGTCTCCGAGGCTTTTGCCTTCCACGACCCCTTAGGCCGTGACGGAATTCAAAAGACATTCACCTCCTTCTGACAGATACCGAATGCACTCCTGGGTCGGGTCACCCAAAAAATCGCATGTAGGTTTGGCTCAGGTCCTTCTGATCCACTCCGTCCATGTAAAACCTATCGGCAATGCAAGCATTGGAAGATTGGCAAAAGTCGTTAAATTGGAGACTCTAGGTGCAAGTCGTCCTAATCACTACTATCCAACCTATCCATTGCGCCCATTGCCTCGTGCTTTGCCTGCATTCCAATGCGAAATACGAGACAATGCACGAAGGTGTTGCAACATTGGTTGCGTACTGAGAGCGAGCTGAAAGAACGTACAACACCGCACAAGCAGCGGCGCGTCCTTAACTTCTGGCAGGCTCCCCCCTTGGAAAGTTCGTCTCAACAGCTGTGGGAACCAAGGAAACAATCGCTGTGGCCGTGCTGCTGAGAACAATCCTTCCGAAAGATAGTTTCGATTCAAATGGGGTATCGACTTTAGAAACTTTCCCTATTCGGGGAGACTCGTCCGGTTGTAATGCTTCGCCCCAATGTTCTGTTTTCGACGATCGTCGCGATTCTCGCTCTTAGCAGGGAATCGAAATGCCACCACGAGGGCCCATTCGCTGAGACCCAGGGGAAACTGGCAATCTGCTCGACCCCACGTATAATGGGCCGCTGCTGGCAATTTGGCAGCAGTCTGCTGCCAAGTCGTTCCGTTACCCGGTGATTGTGCGAGGCATACCATGAGTCTTGGCAGAATATTGAGCGCCGCCCTGTTTTTGTCATGCTCCGCGAGTTTGTCGATTGCGCAGGAGGTATTGATCGAGGCCGAGAGCTTCGAAACATCAGGCGGCTGGAAGCTTGATACCCAATCGATTGGAGCAATGGGGTCTCCTTACCTGCTAGCACATGGTCTGGGCCAACCTGTAGAAGATGCGACTACGACGGTTCAATTTCCTGCAGCGGGCGAATACCGGGTTTACGTGCGAACTAAAGATTGGGTTGCGCGCTGGCAGGCCGAGGGCGCCCCAGGAAAGTTCCAACTGCTGGTCAATGGGCAGCCGCTGGGCGAAACCTTTGGCACTCGAGGAGCTGAGTGGTTTTGGCACGACGGGGGTATTGTTCAGATTGCCGACACGCGAGTGGAGCTGGCGTTACACGATCTTACCGGTTTCGAAGGACGCTGCGATGCGATTCTGTTTACCAAGTCGGGGCGAGCTCCGCCCAGCAATTCAGAAGTATTACCCCGATGGCGCCAACTATTGCTAGGCCTGGCGGAAGTGCCTTCGGAGAAAAACGGGTACGATCTGGTCGTGGTGGGAGGAGGATACTCGGGAATGGGGGCCGCGATCTCAGCTGCGCGCATGGGTTGCAAAGTGGCATTGATCCAGAATCGCGGGGTGCTGGGTGGCAACGGGTCGAGCGAGGTGCGAGTCTGGGCACAAGGGCTGATACGCCGGGGCATCTATCCGCGTGTCGGCGAGATCATCGAAGAAATCTGTGACCATGCCACTAAATCGCCCGGAACGTACGAAGAGTTTGAAGACGCCAAGAAAGAGCGAATTGTGCGAGCAGAAAAGAACATCGACTTGTTTCTGAATCATCATGCCTACCAAGTGGAAACCAAAGAGCATGCAATCGCAGCAGTCCTAACGTTTGATACCAAGACCAGCGAGCGGAAGCGTTTTGTTGGCCGCAACTATGTTGATTGCACGGGGCATGGGACAATCGGGTTCTTGGCAGGAGCCGAGTGGGATATGACGCCCAAGGGCCGCATGGGAATGAGCAACATGTGGGCATGGGGCGAGGGGGAGAATGCCGTCGGATTTCCGGAGACGCCTTGGGCACTCGATCTTGAGATGGAAGATTTTCCGTATCCGCGCGATCATCATGGCCAATGGTTCTGGGAAGGAGGCTTTGATAAGGATCCGATAGGCGATGCCGAGGGCATTCGCGATTGGAATTTGCGGGCAGTGTACGGAGCTTTTAACGCGATGAAGAATCGCGGTGGCTCTGAGCAGCACAAGAAGGCATATCTCACCTGGATTGCCTACATTGGCGGCCCGCGCGAGTCGCGGCGCTTAATGGGCGACGTGGTTCTGACCCAGAAAGACATCGTTGACAAGCGAGCGTTTGCCGATGGATGTGTCCCCAGCACTTGGTCGATTGATCTTCACTATCCCAAGAATCAATATGCGAAGAAGTTTCCCGACAATCCTTTTATTTCGGTCGCAAAGTTCGATACCAGGGTCGATCGGGCCTTTGGATATCCGCTGCCTTATCGCTGTTTCTATTCGCGAAATATCGAAAACTTGTTCATGGCTGGTCGCTGTGCGAGCGTGACGCACGAAGCGCTGGGAACGGTACGTGTGATGAAGACCTGCGGCATGATGGGAGAGGTGGTTGGCCGGGCTGCCAGTTTGTGTGTGCTGCACAATTGCTCTCCTCGGGAAGTTTATTACCACCACTGGCCCGAGATGGCAGAGTTGCTCAGGCTGCCAGGCAAGGCCTGGCGCGAAACGGTTGACGGCGAATTGCACGTACCTGCAGATTCGCTGCCGCTAGCTGGCAGATACGGTGTGCCGACAGGTGTTGCTCCGGATCAACTCGCCGGTACGGTGGTAGACGACCGCGAGGCAGAATGGTCGGGCAAGTGGACTGAATCGTCGAACTTGAAGGGGTACGTGGGATGGGGATACCACTATGCCAGCAGCGATTCGGGAGCGGTGATGCGATTTCATGTCAGCGCGCCCAGCAGCGGGAAGTACGAAGTGCGTCTGGCATATCGCGAACACGAGAATCGCGGGAATGCGGTTCCCGTTTCTGTGGAAGTTGAAGACAAGGTAACGAAGCGGATCGTAAATATGCGAGAGCGACCACCGCTAGAGCATGGTTTCGTCTCACTGGGACAGTTTGAATTGCAGCGAGAGGGCCGCGTGACGGTCGTGCTGGAAACCGACGACGCGGGCGGGGCAATAAGCGCCGACGCGGTGCAAATGCTCCGGATCGAGTGATGACCGCCTCTCGCCCTTCGCGCACGCGGCTGGTTGTGCTGCACAGCTTTCGGATAGTAGTCTTTGCTACGGTCTTGCTGCTCATTCACCGACAGGCGGAGGACCGAATTGCTCGCCGGACAGAGGAAAGTCAGCCGCCGGTTGAGTGGGACGTCTTGCAGTCGATTTATCCCGAGGCAACCAGGTTGGGGAGTGCCACGGAAGAAGGCGGAATTGGGGTCTTTGATAGCGCTGGAAGGAGATTGGGCTACTATCTGCAAACTGCACCGGCAGGCGATCGCTTTGTCGGTTTTTCTGGACCGACGAATGTTCTGGTTGCGTTTGATGCTAACGACCAGATTCTTAGCCTCAGGATTCTTAGCAGTCGCGATACAAAAGAGCATGTGCGGCAAGTGATCGAGGACGAACGATTCCTGCCATCTTTCAGCGGGCTTTCGAGAGCGGACGCCATCGAGAATCGTAGAGTCGACGCAGTTTCCGGAGCAACACTGACGAGCCATGCGATCCAGGAGGCAGTAGCCTTTCGCTTGGGGGGCACAATAAGATCGCTACGGTTTCCTGACCCACTCGCGCTAATTGAAGTGCAGTCGCTGTTTCCCGCAGCTGAGGCAATTGAGCAGATTGAGGACGTGCCATCCCGCTGGAACGTGCTCGGCGCAAACCGCGAGGAGTTGGGCCAGGTGCTGAGAACCGCTCCCGCGGCGGACAACCTAGTAGGCTATCAAGGTCCCAGCGAAACGCTGATTGGCGTGGGGACAGACGATCAGATTTCCGGGCTTATATTGCGGGGCAGCTTCGACAACGAGCCCTACGTGACTTATGTGCGCGAAGACAGCTATTTCCTGAATCGGTTTAACGGGCTGTCCCTGGCCGAGCTTGGCGGGCTCGATCTGCAAGCTGCCGAGATCGAAGGCGTGTCGGGTGCAACCATGACGAGCATGTCGGTTGCCCGCGGGATAGTGCTGGCTGCGAGAGAGCTTTCTCGAAGTAGGTCAATAGAGCCTCAACAGCATTTGCGTTGGTCGTTGCACGACATGGGGACTGCAGCGATGATTGTCGCTGGCTGTACCATTGGTTTCACCTCGCTTCGAGCAGTTCGGCTTTTGAAGCTAGGTTATCAGCTGCTGTTGGTAGCCTACCTGGGCCTGATGAACGGCGACATGGTTTCGCTAGCGATGATGGCTGGCTGGGCACAATATGGAATTCCGTGGCGCAGTGCGGGGAGCCTGCTGCTGTTGTCGGCAACCGCCCTTATCGTTCCGATAACCACTCGGCGGAACATCTACTGCACGCATCTTTGCCCACACGGAGCGGTTCAACAATTGTTGAAGAATCGGATTGGCCGGCGACTTCACATGCCGCGTGGCTTGTCAAAGCTGCTGCGGTCCGTACCGTTCTTGCTGCTAGTCTGGACTCTGTTGGTCGTAATGTGGCCATTGCCGTACAGCCTGGTCGACATCGAGCCGTTTGATGCCTGGGTCTTCCGAGTTGCAGGCTGGGCTACCGTTGGCGTGGCGATAGTGGGGCTTGCTGCCTCGTTGTTTGTGCCCATGGCTTACTGTCGATACGGCTGCCCGACGGGAGCGATATTGAGTTTCTTGCGTCTTAATGCCCACAGCGAACGTTGGTCGCCACGTGATTGGGCGGCGGTGTTGTTGCTGTTGCTGGCCGTAGTCCTTGGTTAGAGACTAGTCGCAGACGACGCATGGCCCTGTAACTGCTGCGATCCGATAGAATCGCTAGCCATAGATTCGCTGAGATTGCAATGACGTCGTGCAAAGCAAGTGCGCGGCTTTTTCATGCCGCTTTCGTTTCTCCGGCGTCTGCTCGAATGTGACCTTCGGCAGACACGTCTTCAAAGCGGACTGAGACCCGTTTGGAGACGCCCGACTCCTGCATGGTGATGCCGTAGAGCGTGTCGGCGCAGGCCATCGTTCGTTTGGAGTGCGTGACGACGAGAAACTGAGTGGATGTCATGAATTGCTTCAGAACCTCTGCAAATCGATCGATGTTCGCTTCGTCCAAGGCTGCGTCGACCTCGTCCAGAACGCAGAACGGGCTGGGACGGCTACGGAAGATGGCCAACAGCAAAGCGACGCAAGTGAGAGTGCGTTCGCCGCCAGAGAGCAGTGAGATGCTGCGCGGCTGTTTGCCGGGCGGGCGGGCGATGATTTCTATTCCACATTCCAAGACGTCGCCGCCGTCGCTCTCGTCTATAATGATATCGGCCTCTCCGCCGCCAAACAGGTTGCTATAGAGTTCTTGAAAGTGCCCGCGGATGACATCCAGGGCTTTGACAAAGAGTTCCCGGCTTTCGACATTGATTTTTGTGACAAGTTGCTCAAGTCGAGCCTTGGCGTTGCGAAGATCTTGATATTGTTCGGAAAGCGCGGAGTGGCGCTGCTCGATCGCTTCGAGTTCAGAGAGTGCTTCGAGATTGACAGGGCCAATGTTTTGCAGCTGGGCACGTAGCGTTTGGATTTCGCTCTCTGCAGCCTCGAAGTCCTGTAGCTCGCAGGGTGCGTCGGTTGTGGCTAGCACCGCCAAGTCAACTCCGTAGTCGTCGGCCAAGCGAGCTGCTGCGTCGTCCCGTTGCTGCTTCAACTGTTGAACCCGAATCTCAGTCTGCTGCAGAATACCCTGACAGTTCAAGAGCCGCTGGCGCAACTGGTCACAATTCTTGCTCAATCGCACCTTTTGATGACGAAGGGCTTCTTGCCTTTGCGCGAGGCCTTGCGACTGGCTAGCCAGATGTTCTTTGAGGCGATAGAGTTCTGCAAGCTCGCTGCTCAGATCGAGGACCGATTGTTCGAGTTGGCGACCTTGCTCGTGGCATTGCGCCACTCGTTCGCGGGTTTCGAAAAGCGCCCGATCGTGCTCTTCACGATCGCGATGGAGTTGGTCCATCTGCCGGCGCAGACCGTCGCGCCGCTGTTCGCTACGTGCCAAGGCAACCCGATAGTCGGTCACGCTGCGTTGCAACTGGGCAACCTGTTGTTCCAGTTTGCACGCCTGTTCGCTACGAGTCTTTAGCAAGTCAGCTAGCTTTCCAAGCCCTGCTTGTCGCTCGGAAAGTTTTTTTCGGTCACGATCGAGGTCGTGAGCGGCAGTGGTGTGCTTGCTTTCGGTGGCGAGGAAATCTGTGCTGGCCGACGCCTGACGTCGGTTCGCCTGATCAAGACGCTCTCGGAGCGAAGCAACCTGAAGTTGAACAGCACTAAGTTGCTTGGAGAGCTTTTGATGTTGCTTCGAAGATTCGCTTTGCTCATCTTCTTCTACAAGAATCGACTCCTCCAGACTAATGCAAACGGCGTTCTGAAGCTCGATTCGGCTTTCCATATCACGGATTTCATCGACAAGTGCTCGCAGTTCACTACGTCGAGAGAGCAAACCCGTGGTCGATTGTCGCGGCCCAACGACGAGGGTCCCGTCGGCTCCGACGACTTCGCCGACGACCGTTACAAAGTTGAGACCGCGGCCAATGCCGCTAGCCAGGCGGAGCGCAGTCTCGAGGGATTCCACAAACCAAGTACGTCCGAGCAGACGCCGTGGAAGGGCCGCGAGTTCGGCAGCGGTTTCTACAAACTGATCGGCGCGGCCCATAACGCCCGGCTCGGCCGATAGATCGATTCGATCGACCGCACTGGCTGGCAGAGGAACATCCATCCGCAGGAAACTTGTCCGCCCCGGCCATTCGTCGCTGGCCAACGTAAACATGGCGGGGTGCGTATGTTCGACGAGCAAGTGGTTTGCTTTCTCGCCAAGCGCAATTTCTACTAGCGAGGCAGTATCGGCATCGACATTGAGCAAATCGGCCACAACGCCGCGGACGCTGCCAAAAGGCCCCTGAGGCTCGTCGTGAGCAAGCCGCAAAACTTCTTTTGTCCCGGCGCTCAAACCGTCGAGACGTCGTTCGAGTTCTTCCAGAACCACCGCGCGCTCTTTGGCGCCGGTGAGTCGTCCGCGCAGATCGGCGAGTTGTTTCTGGGCTTGCGAGAGCGAGATACGATCTGCTCGCAACTTCTCTTCGACTTCGTCGAGGCGTTGCTGCGATTGATAGACTTCGTCTTCTAGTCTCAGGAGCGCTTGCTCTGCTGTAGCGAACTGTTCGGTAACCTCGGTCAGAGCCTGTTCGGCATGCTCCAGCTCACTACGAAAGCGCACACTGGCCGCCAAAGCGGCGGTGTGCTCGGAATCGAGCACATGGATTTGTTTTTCCAATTGCGTCGCTTCGCGAATAGCCTCGTTCTGTTGGTGTCGCAGCGCGTCAGCCTCGGAACGACACTGACTCAGCTCGGTTGCTACTCTGTCGAGTTGTGTCTGCAGCTGTTCGACTTGAGAGTGCGAAGTATCGTATTGTCTTTCGGCCGAGTGAAGTTCGTCAACAGTCTCAGCAACTAGCTGTTGAGCGTTTCCGGCACGCGAAGTCATGGTCAGCAACTGACACTGCATTCGCTGTGACTCTTGGCGAAGCTCGTCGTGGCGGGCCAATTGGCTGCGGCGCGTCGACTCGGATTGTGCTATTTGCTCTCGTGCAACAGTTACTCGATTGACAATATCGTGGGTCTGCTGGAGGAGTTGGTCGATCGATTGTTCGAGCAGGTTGAGTTTCTGGTCACTTCCTGACAGCAAATCGCTCAACTGCTCGGTTGACTGTCGTTGCTGGTCTGCCTGTCGCTGGAAGTGCTGCAGCTTGGCCGTTTGGGATCGCCACTCGGAGAGCGCCACTTGGATGCGCAGATACTTCAAACGATCAGCTTGATCTTTATACTTGCGTGCTCGTCCTGCCTGAGACCGTACGCTTCGTAATCGTGAGTCGAGTTCTTCGACGATGTCGGAAAGCCGCAACAGATTCTGGTCAACGCGCTGTAAACGACGGTCGGCCTCTTGACGTTTCAACTTAAAGCGACTGACGCCGGCAGCTTCTTCGAACATTAACCGGCGTTCGCGCGGCGACGACTGTAGCAAGGCGTCGACTTTTCCTTGCTCGATAATGCTGTAGGCGCCGGTGGCAACTCCGGTGCCGGCAAAAACGTCTCGGATGTCTCGCAATCGACAAGGCTGGCGATTGATGAGGTACTCGCCTTCCCCGCTTCGATAGACACGTCGCGAGATTTGCACCTCTCCGGCATCGACGTCCAGAGTGCCTTCGGTGTTGTCGAAGATAAGTGTGACTTCCGCGGCATTGGTTTGGCTACGACCTTGCGCTCCGCTGAAAATGACGTCCGTCATCTCCTTGCCGCGCAACGCTTTAACGCTTTGGGTGCCGAGTACCCACTTGATCGCGTCGACAATGTTGGACTTTCCCGATCCGTTGGGACCGACAACGGCTGTGATACCTGCCGGAAACTCGAACCGCGTACGATCAGCAAAGCTCTTGAAGCCGTTGAGTTCCAGCGCTTTGAGCATAAGAGGGTTGTCGTCGCGAGTAACAGGTTTTGAGACTTAGAAGTGACCTCGCAACTCGCAACTCACGACTCGCGGCTCCTCCTAAAAATAGCGGCGAATCGTAGCAAACTAACCGATTGGCATGGAGGGCAGAACCTGAGTGCTAGCAGCGAGACTCTGAAGCCCTGGCGGCTCGCGGATCCAGGAATGGGTGCAAGGCCAGAACTGGGGCAATGGACAAGACGCAGGCACCAGGAGCTTTGAGCCATCCTTTAGTCAGCAGGCTCATTATTGATGATTGCCGAATAGCTCGGGCTCGGGCGTCGCGACTTCGTGGGACGCGGTCTGAACGTCCGATGGTGCAGAGTCGGGCGCCTCGTCGTCGGACCTAAGCAGCTCTCGGCCTCCTTCAGGAAGGGCATTGACCCGGAATCGGCTCGCCAGAGCTCCTGAGTCTTTTGCTTGCTGCAACATTTGGACGACATCGGGATACGTGCCCCCGAGTTCGACGACCGCGCGAATGGTCTCGTCGACGCTTGTAGAAACAACCCGCTGCAACGTGATTTCGCCAAAACGGCTAATCTTGATTTGGCCTCCACTGAGCCCATTGACAAGTATCTTTGGACCCGCGTCGAGCACGAGTGGCAATTTCAGGTGATGCTCTGAACCGAAGAGCACGATCTCTGGACGGTGGCTGCTGGTGACATGAATCATCGGCTGACCAGTCACGTTTAGCACATGATATGTAAACTTGCCGTCCATGTCTTCGCCGCGTACTAACGGGTCGCCTGGCGACATGGCGGTCATGGCACGAAAAGCGCCATAGCGAGTCTCGGCGCTTTTCACTTCTAAGAGCGCGCGCAGTTCTTCGAACGCGGCGCCATCGTCCATAGCACTGAGCGCGGCCAGCGCATGGACCCGATAGGCAGGTTCCTCGCGTGCCGCCTGCGCTAACAAAGGAACCGCCTCGGTGACGTCGAGATAGGCTAACGCCTCGGCGGAGTAGAAGCGAACCTCCGGATCATCGGCCGATAAAGCGTCCTTGAGAATAGCAATAGCCTCTTCGCCAGCGATCGCTTCGAGCCGCAACGCGGCGGTTGAGGCGGTCACCGGATCGAGCAATTGGTTTTTCAGCAACAGAAGCCGAGCTTGCCGCTGCGCAGGAGTTTCGTCGATCGCGATGTTGCGCACCACACGCATGAATCTCCCAACGTTGTCTTTGTAGCGGGGATGAAGTTCGAGTTCAACGAATTCATCGGTTTTGGGAGTGGCCACCCCCTGCTTGCGGCCTTCGATATAGCTGTGAAATCGCTGATTGACGGCTTTGCCAACCTGCTGGCTGAGACGTACTGACTGGCGTTCGTGGTCAAGAATCAGTCCCAAGTTGCGCGACTTGGTAGCCACGCCACCGCTCAGAACACGACCTTGACGAGCCAGTGCCGCATCATCCTGCAGGTCCGCATTAGGATCGACTAGTACCGGCCCCTGCGAAACAGCCATGAGGTGTCCCTTGCGGATTTGGCTGCCAAGCACTGCCAGTTCGGTGAGGCGGGTCTCCAGCAAATGGCCGCCGCGCAAGCTGGTAGTATTGCTTCGCGAAGGAGTTCGAACTTCGATATCGAATCGATCGCCAGCTTGAATGCCAGGACGCAGGAAACCGCGCACCAGCACCAAGGCCGTATCTGGCGATGCAAGAACCTGATTGGGATTCTCTACTTCGCGGCGATTCATTTCGCTCATCATCGAGGCGCGTTGCGGCGAGGGAGCGGGGTCTTCGCCTGTGCCGGCCAAACCGGTAACCAAACCAACTGCCTCTAACTTCACGTAGTTGAGACCATAAGGGTGAGTGACATTACCGACCAAGGTGGTGCCAGGTGAATCTTGATCAGCAAGCGCGGTTTCAGGGCTTTGTTGTCGTAGAATTGGCCCCATGCATCCTAGCGATGCCGTCATGCATGTCGCCAGCAGCGCAGGCCACAGCAGGTATCTAGCCTCAGAGATCATTTGTCACTACCACCCAACACGAATGAGAGGAGAAAACGAGGGGCAGAAGTCTAGGTAGTGCTGAGATGGCGGTCAAGATAAACGGCCGAGCTTGCAGGAGCTTACAGCACACATCGAACGGCAAGTCGTGCTAGCACGACTTGCCTGTCAGGGAGGATCAAATCCGCCAGGATTCCAAGGATGACAGCGACAAATCCGCTTGATCCCCTTGATGCTGCCGCGCAGAGCTCAGTATTTGGTCACCGACTGGGAAAAGTAATTGCTACAAGTGGGATAAAACCGGCAACGAGGTCCCAGCCAAGGGCTGATGAGCCACTGATAGCAGCGGACAGCAATGAGCAGTATCCAATGAGGAAGGCCGATGCAGGCTTGCCAGAGAAAGCTCATAGTTAGGGAAGAGCCGAATTCGGGGGTCGGAGGCTAGGCATTCGGTCGGCCAGTTTGGCGGATAGCTCAATCAGTGACTTTCGCAAGCGTGAGACGTCTGGCACCGCGCCCTGCACAGGCAAGACAACGATATCTAGATAGCGGGGCAACTCGTGTTGCGCCAGGCGAAAGGCCTCGCGCAGTGAGCGTTTCCAGCGATTGCGCAAGACAGCATTCCCGCATTTTCGAGAAACAGTCAGGCCCAATCTTGGTTGTTCACCGTCGCCGTGGGCAACGTAGACGATGACGAGACCATCGGAAGCTGACCTGCGAAATCGGAAAACGCGATCGAACTCGGAAGACCTGAGCAAACGAACAGATTTGGAAAACTTATATCGATGCATGGCAGGTCATTGCAGTATCCAGGTTCCCGCATCGAGAAGCTGGCATTGAAGAATTTGCTAACACTTGGTGTCGTCAGGAATCATCGTCTCGCCATCGCCCGGCTCCCCACGGGGAGGTCGCGAGAGAGATTTCGGTTGATCGCCTCTGGAAGGCTTACCAAGAATCATATCGGGAGGGACCGCGGGTCCGCGCCGGTGCGATCCTAAGCGTCTGACCCAGTGGCCGCCTAGCAACACAAAGACCACCAGCAACATGCCTAAGAGTAGGATTCCCAGCAATGCCATCTGCACCGCTGCCCGAGTAGGCGGCGGCAGTTTGGCCGAGTTGTCAGCCGCTTGGGCCAGAAGCCAAAAGCTACGAGCAGTTACCATCGCAAATCTGCCCTGGGATTGTCGCCATATTTCTCCAAGACGCTTTGCAGCTGTTGTCGGTCGCCGCTATCGATCGACTTGGGCAAGACGATCAACAATTCGGCGAAGAGATCTCCCGGCGTACCGCCGGGCACTTTGACCCCCTGCCCCTTTACTCGCAATTTGGCTCCGCTGGACGAGCCGGGAGGCACGGTCAATGTAATCGTGCCATGAGGAGTAGGTACATCAATCTTGGCTCCAGAGAGGGCCTCGACAAGGGTAATGGGCACGCGGACGTCGAGTCGGTTTCCCTGACGACGAAAATGTGGATGGGAACCTGTTCTTACTTTGATAAGTATATCTCCTGCAGGCCCGCCATCAGGACTAGGCTCCCCTTGACCACGAAGCCGGATCTTTTTGCCATCCTCGATGCCTGGCGGAATCTTTACCTGCAACGTTTCGGTCGCCCCGCTCCCGCGCCGGACGGCGACCTGGGCCTCGCCGCCGAGAACGGCCGTAGTGAAGGAAACCGTCAGCTCATGTTCGAGATTCGCACCACGGGTCGGTACCGTAGGACGCGTTGGCTGCCGCTTGCCGCGCTGCTTGAATTGTTTGAAAAGATCAGAGAATCCCCCGCCCGCAGAGCCGCCGAAAAGGTCCTCGAGGTTAATATCAAAGTTGGCGCCACCGCCTGCGCCAGCCCAAGGATGAGGGCCAGGGCCACCCGCACCGACGGATTCGTAGGCACTGCCATATCGGTCGTACATTTCGCGTTTCTTCGCGTCGTTCAATACGTCGAACGCAGCTTGAACTTCTTGGAACTTTTGCTTGGCTTGTTTGTCGTCTGGATTCAGGTCGGGATGGTACTTGCGGGCCAGCTTTCGGTAGGCCGACTGAATCTCCTCGGGCGAAGCATTGCGACCTACGCTAAGTGTTTCGTAATAGTCTTTGGCCATACTGTCAATCTATCAGACTGAGATCGACTAAGCGAGACGCCGGAGCGAAGGGTAGAAAGCCAGTCGAGGGAAGCCGCTTTACTCCGCATCGGCATCGGGCTGACGTTCGAGTTCCAGCGGTTCGCGAGCATCCAGGAGTTGCAAATCGACCTCCTGGACATTGGTTCCGAGTACAACGCGAGGCTCGCCAGGACCTGCGACCGTAATCTGCCCTTTCACGTTGCGTAGTCCGAGTTCGCTATTCTCAAGTTCAAGCACCATCACCGGACGAGCCTTTGAATCGTAGACATAGCAGTTCTCGAAGACGATCCCGCCAAGGTCTCGAGAGACGTGAGGCCGACGCACTTGAAAGTGAATGGGCACGCGAGATTGCCAGTGGTCGGGATGAGCGGTGAGCCAAGGGTTGCGAAAGTGGCAGTTGGCGAACCGCAGTTCTGCCTTGCTTGCCGACTTGTCGAATACGCGAACGCTCTCCTTGCCAGTGTTTTCGACCAGGCAATCGACAAACTCGATGAGGCCTGACGGACCATCGTCGCAAACTGCGGCCACGGAGATTCCGGACCAGCCGTGGCCTTGGTCGTTTCGTCCGATCCCCTGGGCAACGCCGTCGGGCTTACCGTCGGTAAGCGTCTTGCGGGCAATACAGTTCTCGAAGCGAATCGATATATTTGGCGCTTTCTCGTGGAGGTTCTTCGGGTAGACCAAGATCTCATGGCCTTCGTTGTTCTCGAACAGGCAATCACGAATAAGTATTTCTACCAGACTCTGCTCCTCTCCGTCGGGTTCGAGGTCGATCCCGGCGCCGGGAGCCGTTCCCCAAGTGTTGGCAAAGACTGATCGTTCGACCAGCAATCCTTTGGCGCTGATTACGCTCATGCCCTGCCGATGGTTGTCGAAACAAGTAACATCGCGAATGGTTACGTCCTCGCAGTAGCGCCGGTTTGCTCCCCCGTCGATGTAGATGCCGTCGCCTCCAGAGCTCTCGATACGTAGCCCCTCGACCAACACGCCTTTGCACCCTCGCAAGGAAAGCCCCATCCGCCATTCTGCCTTTTCGTACGGTGGAGCCATATAGTCCGTTTTACGCATCCGCAGAGTTGCGCCGTATCCGTGCATCGACAGGTTTTCGGCACCGTTGGCTGTGAAGAGCGAGTCGCCCCTGCCCAAGTACTCGCCGCGCTTGGCCAAAAGAACTACCCCCGGCTCGAAGTGCACTTCTTGGTTGCCGCGAAGCTGCAGCGGCCTGACGATCCAGGGCTTGCCCATGTAAGGAATGATGACTTTCTTCGCTCCGGAATCGAAAGCACTTTGAATCGAATCGGTAGCGTCCTCTGGATTGAATCCCCACCAGGCAGCATTTGCATCATTGCGATTGCCGGCGAGCACTTCCTCGACCTTCTCTAGACTTGCCCGATCGCTTGAAAGGGCAGCCGCATTCTCGGCGTTAACCTGCGAAGGGTGTATTGCGATCAGGACAACAGCCCATATAAGGGCGACTGTGAACGTCTTCCGATTTCTAAACATCGAATTCCTCAGCGCAGATTCTAGGCTTCCTCTTATCGACCACAGCGCGGCAAGCGAGCCCCGCTATATCGGTTTCTGGTTCATGATAACGCACAGAATGGGGCAAGCGAAGGGTGTCGCAACCGACCGTGTACTTTGCATGCTAGAATAGTAGGCAGGGTGGTTCACTCGCATCGAGTTCGTTAGAACCAAGCACCTTGCTGAACGGCGCCAGATGAAGAATCGACTGATGCTATCTCGGTTCGGTCGGAGACTTCGGACCGTGACTGTGGCAATGGGCCTTTTATAGCCTGAAGGTTAGTGGGAGTCGTCGCTTGTTAGAAAGTTTTTTTCTGCGTATTGCGATCGCCGTTGTTGCGCTGACCATTGCCGTCGGGTGGCTGCCCTGCCCGGCGTTTGCCGCCCGGTACGATGGGAAGCTGACGATTGTTGCGCTCGATGCCGAGACGCGAGAACGCATTGCCGTGCGGATGGAACTGCGCGATGGCCGAGGCCGGCCTGTGCGGGTGAAGTCGGACGACGTGATCTCGCATGGCAACTATTTCGTATTTGATGGCGAGGTGACATTGGAACTGCGAAAAGGCTCCTATGAGTTTCTGATCGAGGCCGGGCCCGAATACCAAACCCGGCCTGGACATTTTACGATCGAGCGCCATGCCGAAGACGAGACCGAAGTCGTACTGCAACGTCGAGTCAATATGCAAGCTGAGGGTTGGTGGGCAGGTGACCTCGACGTGCAGCAAGGATTTCACGATTTACCCTTGTTGATGCGAGCGATTGGAGTCGATTTGGTTCCAGTTTTCAACCAGGAGAATACGCTCGGTAAATGCCGCGAAGCAAAAGTCCCTAAGTCGGTAGACGTAGCATCGCAAAGCTGGCTGGATAATCGACGAGGCGGAGGGCTACTCTATTTGAATGCCGATCAGCCAGTGGAAGTTTGCCAGGCCAAGGCGGATGAATCGACGATGCCAATGCTCGCCAGGGCAACTGAGGCTGGCGCTGAAGTGATTGCTTTGACGCCATTTGCCTGGGAGCTCCCGATTTGGATTGCAGCAGGCAAGCTGGATGCGATCCAGGTGATTCACCGTCACGCATTGGGCGACAGCGTCGTCGATAATGAAGGTTGGGGACGGCCTCGGGATAAGGCTTTCTTTCCAGGAAAGACCGGAAACGGACGTTGGAGCGAAGCGATCTACCACCATGTGCTCAATTGTGGGCTGCGAATCCCACCCGCTGCCGGCAGCGGGTCGGGTATGAATGACAACCCCGTAGGCACGAATCGCGTCTATGTGCACTGCGACGATCAGTTCTCGCAGCAATCGTGGTTCGATGGCTTGCTTGCCGGCCAGGTTGTGGTTACCAATGGCCCCCTGCTCCGAACCCACGTCGAAGGGCAACCCCCAGGACACGTGTTTCATGTCGATCGGGGAGACAAGCGGGAGTTTCAAATTGGATTGAGTCTGACTTTCTATGAAATGGCTCCTGTAGAGTACTTGGAGATTATCCGCAATGGCCAGGTTGAACATACGATTCGGCTCGACGAACTAGCAAAGCAACAGGGACGTTTACCGCCTGTCGAATTCGATGCAAGCGGCTGGTTTGCGGTCCGCGCGCGAACCAGCAAGTCGCAGGTTTACCAGTTCGCTACGACTGGTCCCTACTATGTCGAAGCGAACTACCAGCGTCGAATCAGCCGCCAAAGCGTACAGTTCTTTCTCGATTGGCTCGACGAAGCCCGGCACGAGTTTGCGGAGAATGAAGAAGTATTGGCCGATATCGCCGCGGCTCAACCTTTTTGGGAGGAGTTGCTGAGCAAGGCGAACGCTGAGTAAGCAATTGGCTAATACTCGATGCCCCACCCTGGATTGCTATAGAAGGGAGAGCCGACTGGCTCGCCTGCTTGAGTAGTGCCTGGGAGTTGCCTACAACGATGCAGGTGGCGCCCGCTTGAAGCTTTCGCTGGCGACCAGCAGCAGTTCTTGTTGCGAACGATGCGATTCTTGACCTTCCATGGGAGTAGCCCGTTCATAGGAACCGTCGGGCAACAGTACTCGTGCGCGTGCGTCATCTGCGAGATAGACGGGGACGATCTCTTCGCAGATACGGCGCTGTAGTTCGGGCGCCTCGACAGGAAACATCACTTCGACACGGCGAGCAAAGTTACGAGGCATCCAGTCGGCACTGGAAAGAAAAACCTGTTTCTTCGACCCCTCGCCGAACACGAAGATCCGGCTGTGTTCCAGAAAACGGTCGACGATACTGCGAACGCGGATATTGTCGGAAATCCCTTGGAGCCCTGGACGGAGACAGCAAATCCCCCGGACTAACAGGTCGATTGGAACTCCAGCCTGGCTCGCTTGGTAGAGCGCCTCGATCGTATTTCTATCGACCAACGAATTGAGCTTGGCAAAGATGCGAGCTTTCTTTCCATCTTTCGCGCGCTCTGTCTGAGCGTTAATCAATTCGATGGTCTTGCGCTGCAGGTCCTGAGGGGCAACGATCAACTTTTTCCACTCATGGCCTTGGGAGTAACCGGTAAGAAAGTTGAAAAGTGCCGAAGTATCGTCGGCCATTGCCTTATTCGAAGTGAAGAGGCCGAGATCGGTGTAAAGCATCGCCGTGTTAGGGTTGTAGTTTCCGGTGCCCAAATGCACGTAGCGGCGTACCTTCTTCCCTTCTTGGCGGACCACCATCGCCAGTTTGCAGTGGGTTTTCAAATCCATGAATCCATAAACGACATGAACGCCAGCACGTTCCATTTGCCGAGCCCAGACGATGTTGTTCGCTTCGTCGAAACGAGCTTTGAGTTCGACCAGCGCGGTCACATGCTTGCCATTCTCGGCAGCTTCAATCAAAGCTTGCACAATCGGGCTGTCGCCACTGGTGCGATAGAGCGTTTGCTTGATAGCCAACACATTGGGATCTTCAGCGGCTGACTCGATGAAGTGCACCACCGGGTCGAAGGAGTCAAAAGGATGGTGCAGCAGAATATCGCGGTCGGCGATTTCGGCAAAAATGTCGTCCTTAGCCCGCAAACCGAGCGGCAATCTGGGCGTAAAAGGGGTTTCGCGGAGGCTATCGAAAGTCACTGACCGAGTAAGTTCCCAGAGCCCGGTCATGTCGAGCATGCTATCGATATAATAGGCCTCGCTGTAGGTTTCTCCTTCGACATCGAGCTTGAGATGAAGCTCTTCTTCCTCGACGAGCATGCTCAGGAGATCGCGCCCGATGTCAGCTTGAACCTCCAGCCGAACTGCTTCGGAATGCTGGCGGGCGCGCAGGCGAGACTCGATCGCCCGCAACATATCGTCCGACTCTCGTTCCAACAGGTCGACGTCCATATCACGAGTTATGCGAAACGCGGCGTGGTGGGCAATCTCGTAGCCCCCCAACAACTCTGGAAGCTTGGCCGCCAGGATTTCTTCCAGCAACACAAAGTGCTGCTCACCCGGTTGGCCTACATGGATAAAACGGGGCAGTACCTGGGGCAACTGAACGACGGCAAACAGATCGGCAGGGCCTAGCCCGCTCGTCCGGTGCAGCAAGGCGACAAGATAGAGCCCGCGGTTATGAAACCGAGGGCTAGGATGACTCGGATCGATAGCCATCGGGGTAAGAATCGGAAACGCGCGCTGATGGAAAAAGTCGTCGACGATCCTTTGTTGGCTCTTGTCGAGTTCGTCTTCGCAAAGGATGCGAATGTCATGTTGGGCCAGGGCCGGCAAGACCGAATTGTTGAAGCACTGGCATTGCTCGTCGACAAGCTGCCGGGTACGGCGCGAGATCTCGACCAGTTGCCCTAATGAGCGGATGCCATCGGCAGCAATATCTTGGGGCGCAACTCCCCCAAAGGCCTGCTCGCGAAGCCCTGCCACCCGTACCATGAAAAACTCATCGAGATTCGAACTAAAGATAGCCAGGAATTTGAGCCGCTCGAGCAGTGGGTTACTGGGGTCCTGCGCTTCTTCCAAAACCCGCGCATTAAACTCCAACCAACTCAACTCGCGGTTGATGAAATGCTCGGGCAGGAATTGTTGTTCGTCTGGCATGGTACAGCTAGCTTCCTCACTCAATTATAATCTCTCCCAATCGGACGGCATGAATCGACAGGGGTGGCAGGAAACACCCAAAGCTTTCGCGCAGCCGGTTTTATCGTCAGAACCGACAGTATAGAGAAGGATTCAGTAGAAGGGCGGCAGACTCTCTCGACTTGTCGTGGAATCCGAATCAAAAAACTCGCAGAAAGGGGCGAAGCTTCATGATTCCTTCATCATCAGGAGTGGCTCGTTCAAGATTCTTAGGTTCCAAGGGGCCCCTGCAGAGAAGAATCAGTGCTACTCGTTAAAAAGTCATTATTTCGCTAGATCAGGGAGTCGAACACCTGGACTTGGGCCCAGTTGTCCCTGTTCTCGGCAATGAATTCTTGATGGCGAGGCGACGTCTGATAGGTATCGTGTGCCGCTTCGCTGTCGAAAACAAGATGGAGAGCGACATGGAATTGGGTGTTGTTCACCGGCCGTTGGTAAGCTACGGCTCGGCACCCCGCACTGAAGTGCAGAGTGCCGGCATGGTTGTCCAGGTACTTCTTGCACGCCTCGACAAGAAGATTTTGGGCAGCGTCAGAGTCGTCTTTCAACGTGAAGTAAACCATGTGGGCCAATGATGGGGGGCTCTCAGCAGCCATGTTTTCCTCTTCTCTTTTTTTCGGGGGAGTGTCTCAGTCGGATTGTCGCTTGCGCTCAGTGCGAGTGGAAGCGGCTTCCACCGCTCCGCTACTGCCGGAATCGGTTTGCTGATGAATCGAGGGACCGATAAGTTTTTCGATGTCCTCGGTATCGATCATCTCATGCTCAAGTAGCGCGGCAGCCAGAGCTTCGAGTTTGTCGCGATTCTCGGTGAGGATCTTCTTCGCACGTTCTGCACATGCATGAAGTATATTGGTGATTTCTTCATCGATTATCTGAGCCGTGTGTTCGCTGAACACACGATGCTCATGGGCCATTTCGCGGCCTAAAAAGGGCTGATCTTCGCCATGGCTATAGGCGACAGGGCCGAGTCGTTCGCTCATTCCCCACTGGGTCACCATCCGCCTAGCTAGGGATGTGGCTTGTTTCAAATCGTTCTCGGCCCCTGCGCTATACTCGTCGAATTGCATTTTCTCGGCAGTGCGGCCCCCGAGCATCATGATCAAACGTGCCCGCATGTCGCTTTGACCCATGTTGTGTCGATCTTCTTCGGGAACCAGTTGAGTCACGCCCAAAGAGCGCCCGCGGGGGATGACCGTCACCTTATGAACGGGATCGCTTCCTGGGACTAACCAGGCAAGCACGGCATGCCCTGCCTCGTGATAGGCTGTGACTTTCTTCTCTTTCTCGGAAAGCACGTCTTCGCGTTTGGCGCCCATGAGTACTTTGTCGCGAGCGTACTCGAAGTCGTCCATGTCGACCTTATCTTTGTCGTGTCGTGTGGCCCAGAGGGCGGCTTCGTTGACGAGATTGCGAATATCGGCTCCCGTGAGCCCTACTGTCGCGCGGGCCAGTCGCTTGAAATCTACCTCTTCTGTGATCGGCACCTTGCGGCTATGGAGTTCGAAAAGTTCCTCGCGCGCTTCCAGCGTGGGGCGATCCACGGTGATATGCCGGTCGAAGCGTCCAGGTCTGAGCAGGGCAGGATCGAGAACATCGGGCCGGTTGGTTGCGGCGAGGACAATCACCGTCGAGGTGGGGCTGAAGCCATCCATTTCGCTAAGGATCTGGTTGAGCGTCTGCTCGCGCTCGTCGTGACCGCCGCCGAGTCCGGCGCCGCGCTGGCGTCCGACCGCATCGATTTCGTCGATAAACAAGATCGCGGGAGCGCTATCCTGAGCAGTCTTGAACATATCGCGAACTCGTCCGGCACCGACGCCGACGAATAGCTGAATGAACTCCGAACCGTTGATAGAGAAGAAGGGGACTTCTGCCTCGCCTGCAATCGCTCGGGCAAGCAATGTCTTGCCGGTGCCCGGGGGGCCCATCAGCAAGACGCCCTTGGGAACTTCTGCCCCGAGGCGATGAAACTTCTCAGCTTCTTTGAGAAAGAGAACGATCTCCTGCAAATCTTTCTTGACGCCGCCGAGGCCAGCAACATCGTCGAAGGTGATTCGTTTGCCTCCAGAATCGTAACGCCGAGCGGGGCTCTTCGTTACGCCGCCGAGCATTCCTCCGCCCATCATCTGATCTCGTGTCCGACGTATCATCGTCCAAGCGAAGAAAAACAACAGGACCAAGCCTGCCACAGAGATGATCATGAACAGATCGTCATAGGTGGTCGGCGACTCGGCAAGGACTTCGATCTTTTTCAACTGCAACTGTTTGAGCCACTCTTCGCCGACTTGGGGAGGAAGCGTTGTACCAAAGCGCTTGATGGGCTTGGAATCTTTCGCCCTGGAATCGTCGCCCGCTCTAGGGGCGATCGGCTCGCGCAGTTCTCCGACAACTTGCTGGCCGCGGATCGTGATCTTGGAGACGTTGCCAGCCTCAATCTGTTCGAGTAGCTGGCTGAAAGAGAGCGTAGAATCGGTGCTGAAGGCAGTCGAGAGAAACGAAATCGTCACGAACCCTAACAAGAGCAGGAGAAACCAATAGATGGGGCTGCGGCGTTGCGGCGCCGCTGGTTCTTTCGTAGCGGGTTGTTTCTCTTGATCAGACATAGTGTCAGTCGATCGGAACGCGAACAATCCTGAATCGGTCCGGTACAGAACTGGGCGATCTCAGGCTTATGTGAACAAAGCGTAGCAGCGGCCTACTTTTCCAAGTGCTGATGGTTCGACCTTGCCAAGGATAGGGAAGCGCGTGTTGGAATTTGAGGTGTGTTAAGGAGGGACGTTGCTGACAAAGATCAGAATTTTCTGGTCTGGCCAGTTAACTTACCCTGCTCGATATCCATTTCGGAAACCTTGTTGCCTTGCTCGTCCCAAGTGATGATCGTGCCTTGCATCACACCATTCTCGAAAGGAATCTGCTGCTGCAATTGGCCATTAGGATAGTAAAGCAGCCGCTGCCCCTCGACTTGCCCCATGTTGTAGGTCAGCTCAAGTTTACGTTTTTCGCCATCCTCATAGTAATTGATCCACTGATTGTGGCGCAGTCCATCTTCGTAGCTTCTGGTCGATTCCCGGGTGCCGTCTGGGCGGGCAACGTCCCACGTACCGTGAGGTTTGCCGGCCTTAAAAGAAACCGTTTTGCAGAGTTGACCATTGGGATACCAAAACTTCCACTCGCCCACATGGAGTCCCAACTCGTAGGTTCCCTCGGCGAATTTCTGGCCGTTGCGGTAGTATTCAACATAAGTACCATGATTGACCACTTGATCGTCGGAGAGCTTCGCGAGCCCACGCTCAAGTCGAGGCTTCTCGTCTTCGTAGTTCTCGGTCTTGGTTTCTTGCAGAACAATCCTGACGGGTGGCTCCGGTTCTGGCTCGTCCAGATAGATGGGCTCACTGCTTGACTCTTGAGAATAAAGGGCGGCATCCGAACCGAGGGCAAATATCACGAGCAGTGAAGAAACCAAAAGTTTGAATAGGTCCATAATCTGCTCTACTTTCTCAGTTCGATTGAAAAAATGAAAAACCAAAATCCTGGGACAAACTAAGAGCCTTGGCATGAGCAGGGCTGGGGATTCCAGGGCTCATTCCAGTATGCCATAGGCCCGTCAAGTCACCAACCGCCCAATCCTGCAGCGAATTAAGCCAAATTTCGACGCCCTCTTCCCGGGTCCGATGGTCTATAGCAAGCTCGACTAGACGTGCCAACCTGGAGGAAGTAGGGCATCTTTCTCTACGACGAGAATGCCATCGCGGATCATACAAAAGCTGCTGACTTCGGCATTCTCCAAGTTCTGGGTGTTTACGACCTGCGCTCCCTCGCCGATACGGCAGTTTTTGTCCACGATCGCCCGATCGATCAAGGCTCCCTCGCCAATGCCAATCCGCGGCCAAACCGGAGCTGAATCCTCCGAGTGCCCGGGGGGCTGGCAATAATCGGCACCCATGATCACGGAATTACGGATCGTCACATCACGGCCAATCCTGCAGCGAAGCCCAATGACGCTGTGCTCGATTCGAGCACCTGGCTCAATGATACAGCCGTCCGCAATGTAACTGTTCTTGATCGTCGCATTATCAATCCGAGTCGGAGGGAGAAAACGAGGCCGTGAGTAGATGGGCGACGAGGTCGTAGCCAGGTGGAACGGGGCATGCGGGCTAGCCAGTTTGAGATTGGCCTCGTAGAACGAGGCAATCGTTCCAATATCTTCCCAGTAGCCATCGAATAGATGGACCTGAACCTTGCGACTGTTGATTGCGGTGGGGAAGACTTCTCTGCCGAAATCTTGATGTTCAGTTTCTTCGAGAGCTTCGGCTAAGACCTTGCGATTGAAGACGTAGATGCCCATGCTGGCCAAAAAGCCTCGTCCTTCGCTGGCGATACCGTGTTCATCAATCCATTGGGGATCCATCCGGACCGAATTGAGCTGCTCTTCGGTCTGCGGTTTTTCCACAAAACCGTTGACTTGTCCTGAATTGTCGACGCTCATCACGCCTAGTCCGTGGGCCTCATGTCCATGGACTGGTTTCGCGGCGATAGTGATGTCCGCCTTGGACTGACGATGCGTTTTGAGCATTCGCGCATAATCCATGCGATAGAGCTGATCGCCAGAAAGAATGACGATCTGCTCGATGTCCAGCTGTGTCAGATATCGCAGATTCTTGCGGACCGCGTCGGCCGTGCCTTGGTACCAGTCGGTACCTTCCGCCATCGTTTGCTGGGCAGCCAGGATTTCGACAAATCCTTCGCTGAAGTTGTCGAAACGATAGGTTCCACGAATATGGCGATGGAGGCTGACGGAAAGAAACTGGGTGAGCACGTAGATGCGCCGGATCTCGCTGTTGATGCAATTGGACAGTGGGATATCGATCAGCCGGTACTTGCCCGCCAGCGGCACTGCAGGCTTCGATCGATACTTGGTCAGAGGCATTAAACGGGACCCCTGCCCACCCCCCAATACCACAGCAACCACGTTTTTCATAGCAGCACCTAGCTTTATCCCTTGATTACAAAATTGACCAATCGGCCCGGCACAATAACGGTCTTCAATACTTCTTTGCCGTCCAGCAGCTCCGCAACCCTCGAATCGGCCAGGGCAAGTTTTTCTAGGGTTGCTTGATCGGAGTCGGCTGGCACCTTGATCTTGGTACGAACCTTGCCCTTGATTTGCACTGGAATTTCGATCTCCGATTCGGCGAGCAATGAATCGTCGTATGCGGGCCAGGGTTCCAGTGCCAGCGACGCTTCATGTCCCAATGCTTGCCACAATTCCTCGGCGATATGGGGAGCAAACGGCGAAAGCAAGAGCACAAACTGCTGCATTACCGTTCGCGGTCGGCAATCTTGCTTGGTGAAATAATTCGTAAACTCCATTAACCGGGCAATGGCCGTGTTGAACGAGAGCTTGGCAATGTCTTCGGTTACCGCCTTGATCGTCTTGTGCAGGATACGATTCTGCTCTTCACTTGCCTGCTGATCTTTGACCGCTGCATGCAGCCTGACCCCTTCGGCATTGTCGTCGAGGATCATTCGCCAGGCTCGATTGAGAAACCCAAAGACGCCGTTTACCCCTTCCATGTTCCAAGGCTTGGTTTGCTCCAGCGGGCCCATGAACATCTCGTACAACCGAAGCGAGTCGGCGCCATATTCTCGCACGACGTCGTCAGGGTTTACGACATTGCCGCGACTCTTCGACATTTTTTCGTTGTTGCTGCCGAGAATCATGCCCTGGTTGACGAGCTTTTGGAACGGCTCAGGCGTGCTGATGACGCCGCGGTCGTAAAGAACCTTGTGCCAAAAGCGGGCATAGAGCAAATGCAACACCGCATGCTCGGCGCCGCCGACGTAAAGATCGATCGGCATCCAGGCTT